>CANQWV010000015.1 GCA_947627645.1 uncultured Lachnospiraceae bacterium
CCGCTCGAAGTTCGCGTTGAAGGCCGTCTTGATGATGTCCGGATCCTGAAGAAGCTGCAGGAACTCATCCTCGTCGCCTGTGAGCTCGTCGAAGTCCGGCGGCGCCGTGAAAGAGAGCTGCTCCCCCGGGTCGTCCGAGACGGTAAGAACGCCCGGACGGTCCCGGAAGCGCCGAGGCATGAAGGCCTTCGGCTGAGCGCCGTCGAGACTGTACGCGATGAGGATGATCTCGAAGCCGGGATCCGGGGCGTCGGCGTAAGCGTAGGCACCGTTCTTGATGTCGGTCTCGCTGTACGTCTCGACGTCGACGCCCATCTCCCGGGGTTTAGCCGAGGAGGTCATCCTCGTCGTCTTCCTCATCGTCGTCATCGTCGAAGTCGTCTGCAGCCGAGCTCATGCTGCCGCCGAGGCTATCGCCGTCTTCGAGCTTCTGAAGGTTACAGAGGATGCAGCCGACGCCGTTCCCGCTCTGGTTGTAGGCGAAGAAGCTGAGCGACGCGCGGACGTAGCACCCGGCGTAGAGCTCCTCCTCGTCGTAGATCTCGTCCTTGTCGAGGTCGATGACCTGCGGCCGCCTCTGGCCGTTCTTCGCGCTGATGTAGTAGCAGCCCTCATAGCCTTCCTTGTCGGTCTCGTCGCCGTCGTGGAGCGGGCTCGCGTAGTTCCCCGGGATCTTTCCTCCCCACTTGTCGCTCTTGCCCTGTTCCTTCGCGGCCTCGATCGCCTTCCGGAGGACGGAGATCGTGTCCTTGTCCGACTTCGGGATCAGGAGGACGCACTGGTATTTCCCGCTCTTTTCGTACTTCTCAAAGAGGTGGGGGTAGGAGAGCCGGACTTTGCCGGTCCTCATCTTCGTGTCGGTGATAAGTTTCGCTTTGTACGTTTTAGCCATTTTCGTTTTTCTCCTTTCGATTTAGTTTTGATGGCTTATGTGATCCGCGGTGCTTCCCGCGGCTGTCACCTTAATCGTCGAAGTCGGCCGCTGCCGGGTTGAACGCCGGGTGCGGATCGGACTCCGGTGCGAGCTTCGGAGCGCCGGGCGGCTTGTAGACAAGCCCGGCCTTCTCGATGACTTCCTTGAACTTCTTCGCGCCGATCAGCGCCGTCATCTTCGTGATCCCGAGGAGGCTCCGCTCGTAGATCACGGCCTCGTCGTAGCCTGCGGCCATGACCGCCGCGGCGACCTTGTCCTCGTCCTTGTATTTCCTGTTCGAGCGTCCCTCGATGACCTTCCAACCTTTGACCGGCCGCCCGGTCGTGATCGCGCTGAGGACGTAGTCCGTGACCTTGCGCGAGAACGCCTGCAGCGAGTCGAGCTTCGGGAGGATCTCGCCGAGCTCGTCGTCGGTCAGGAGCTCCGGATCCGTGACGGCGAACTTCTCGAGCGCGAGGAGCCAGTTCGCCCGCGTCCTGCAGCGGGCCGCCGCCGGACAGAAGTGGGAGTCACACCACGGCCCGGGGCAGAAGTGGGCGTTCTCCCCGGCCGCCTCGAGGGCGGCGGGCTTGACGTTCTTCTCGGCCCAGTCCCTCAGCTCCGCGACCGGGAGCTCCTGTTCCGTGACGGAGTCGAGCCGCGGCTGATAGATCACGCCTTTCGCCCTGGCGAAGTCATAGACGAGGTCGAACTTCTCGATCGCGCCCAGGGCGTAGAGCCGGATCTGCGGGTTGTCGATCGCGGAGACCGGGACGCCCTTCCCGTATTTCAGGTCGATCACGACGATGCGGTCGTTCCCGATGATGACGACGTCGGACGTGCCGAAGCCCTCCGGGACGTACTCGGAGAAGTCGACGCGGACTTCCGTCATCAGCACCGTCGCCTTGTCGGCCTTCTTCGCTTCCTGATACTCCGCCCACACATAGTCGATGTAGGGCTCGAGGATCGTGAGCATCGCGTTGTAGCTCCCGACCATGTCTTTGTGCTCCGCGTAGAACGCGTCGACCTTTTTCTTCATCTCGGCGAGGCGTTCTTCCTTCTGTTTCTTCTTCAGCTCCCCGGCGTTGTACTCGATCAGGATCTGCGCGACCTCATGGGCGAGCGAGCCTTCGTTCGCGGCGTCGGAGCTGTTCTCGGGGTAGAGGGCGGCGAGCCGGGCGGATCCGGGGCAGTTGATCCAACGCTCCGCGGAGCTCGCTGAGAGATATGCGTGTTTAGCCATCGGCCTTTTCCTCCTTCCTTGCGTTCGGGTTCGGGACGAGCGCGTCCGTGTGCGCGATCACATACTCGCCTTCGTCCTCGGTGAGGACGCGGACCACGTTGTCGCCGACCGTGACTCTCTGGCCCTCCGGTATAGTTACCGGGAGGAGATAACGTCCGCCGGGCTTGAGCTCCACCGGCTCAGGCGCCGGGGCCTCGCTGTCTCCGGTCATCATTTCCCGGAGATAGCGGTGCGGGACGTCGCAGGCGATCCCGTTCATCAGGGTGTCGCGCTGCGCGACTCCCTTCATCATGTTGTAGAAGTCGGAGAACTTGACCTCGATCCGGTCCTCCGCGGTGAAAGTGTCAATCAGTCCCATCGTTTAGCCCTCCTTCGCGTATTCTTCGTCGCTCATCTGCAGATACTTTTTCGACGCCTCGATCGCGGCGGCGTAGTCCTTCTCCGCGAGCCCGGAGAAGTTGGCCGCGCCGAAGCTCTTGAGGATCTTCTTCACGGCGTCGCGCCGGTCGTTCTTCAGCAGATTGTTGAACGCGGCCCGGACGTCAGCTCCGGAGACCTTCTCCTCGCTTCCTGTGGCGCCCTGTGCGGGCTTTTTCGGTTCGGGGGTACTCTCGGCCGCCTTTTCCTTCTTCGGCTTGTCTGTGGACGCCGTGGGCTTCGGTGCGGCCTTTTCGGCGGGCTTCTGAGCGGGCTCGGCCGGGAGGACCCCGCGCGTCTTTGTGAGCGCCTCCGCGATCGCGTCCTTGACGCCCTCCTTCTCGGAGTCGGTCAGCGGCTTGCCGTCGGTCGGCGTGACCTTGATCGTCATCGGCTCAAGCTCACCGGCCAGAGCCGCGGCGAAGCGCTCCTCCGGGGAGCCGTCCCCGCTGATAAGTGTCGCGAGCTTCGGGAAGCTCGTCAGAAAATCCCGCATACTTGTGAACTCGATAGAAAACTTCATAAACTTTTTTCCTCCTTATTTTCCGCGGCGGTGAGAGCCTTGACGTATTTCCCGACCGTGATCGGGTGCAGCCTCATCTCGTCCGCTATTTTCACGTTGCTCCATCCGGCGTTGTGAAGCGCCAGGATCTTTCCGGTGTCGATCTGTTTCCTTTTCGGCGCCGTCGGTTTTGGCTCCGGTTCCGGGGCCTTCTGTTCCGGCTTCGGAGCTTCCTGATCCGTCAGGAAGACGCAGGCCTCCAGAAGCTCCTGCAGAGGGATCCGGAGAAGCTCGCGGCCTTCGCGTCCCCCCCCCTTTTGAAATTAAGACAGTCACGTCGGCGCCGTCCTGAGCCGCCTGCAGCGCCTCGCTGATCGTTACCTCTTTAAGCATCGCGCCCTCCTTTCTTCCTGAGCGGACACCATCTCGGCGATGTCTTCGTCGGGATCTCGGCGTCCCGGGTTTTCGCGATCCGCCGGTGCGGCATGATCTCGGTGTAGGCCTCCGGGTGGCAGCAGAAGAAGATCCGCGTCTTGCCGCCTTTTTCGGCCGTCAGGTTTTCACAAGTTCTGCAGATCGGAGTCTGCTCGGCGTTCTTCATGAGCGGCCTCCCTTCTTCCGCGGGAGCCGGATGATGTAGACGCGGTTCCCTTTCCGGAAAAGGTCGATCGCTTCCTGCAGCTTCGCCGTCCTCCGGTAGGCCCGGGCCGACTTGTACCGCTTCAGGCACTCCTCCTCGGTGTCGTACTCGAAGCACATATTCTTTTTCTGCGAGGCGAGGAAGCCGATGATCGCCGTCGTCTCCTCGCTTTTCCTTGCCCTTGTTACCGGCCGCTCCGGGAGAGAGGCCAGATCATACAAAATTTTCATCGAATTTTTTCCTCCTTCATGTGTAGTTAAGGTTGTTGTAGGTGATAGTGTCGCCCCAGGTCATACACTCCGATCCGGGGATCAGTTCCTCGAGGCTGATCGTCTGAAGCCTCCGCTGCTGTTTCTCGCGCTCGTGTCCGACGGCCGAGCGCATCGCCTCCCACGCGATCGTCTTGAACTCGTACCGGTAGAGACTGGGCTCCCGGAACCACCTCTCGACGCTCAGCAGATAGCGGAAGATCACGACGTCCCACCAGTCCTCGCGGGGTAGCCGGTTCGATCTCAGGAACGCCTCGACGATCCAGAGGTTCTCAGCGGCAACGGCTTTTTCTTCGGGCTCGAGAGGTCTCAGCTTCGTCCGCATCGTTCAGACCTCCCCCCCCTTTCGCCCTCGTCGTCGTCGGGATCCTCGTCGTCGGGATCCTCGTCCTCGTAGTCCTCGTCGTCCCAGTCGAGCTTTGAGCCGACGGCGCCGAGCCAGATGATCGACTGCGCCATCAGGACGATCGGGACGGTCAGGTCATCCGAGTCCATCGCGCTCATAGCGATCAGCAGGATCAGGACTTCGACTCCCGCGAAGCCTTTGAGGAACCTGTCGAGAAGGCTGTTTTTCATCACATACATTTTTCGCGTCCTCCTTTTCTTCATATTTCCGGATCGCCGCGAGCGCCGCGTAGGCGAGGCAGGTCAGCTCCGGGTGTTTACATTTCATGGCGGGCCTCCTTCCGGCGGTAAAGTACACGAAACGTGTACTTTTAGGCATAAAAAATAGCATCAACGGTTTTTCCGTAAAACTGAGCCAGGCGGAGCTTGATCTCGTCCCTCGGAACGCGGTTGCCGTTCTCATACTGAGACAGAGCCATCACCGTTATGCCGACGGCCTTTGCGATTTCTCTTTGAGGCCTGTCTCCCCTGAGCTCTCTGAGCGTCTTCCCTATTTTTGAAGCGTCCATTTTTATCCTCCTTTCTGTTTATTTTCCCCTAAATTCGCGCCGGATCCGAAGAAGTCGAGAGCTCGCTTCGCCGATGAGCTCGACGATCTCCGCCTTTGTGTGATGGGCCGGATCCGTTCCGGCCCGGACGAGTGTCCAGATCGCTTTTTCAAGATCATCGAGGACGACGAGCATCCGGCCCTCGATGCTGTTGACGTAGTCCGTCGGCAGTTTGTTCCCGGAAGGTCCGCGGAGGTCTTCGTTCATACGCTCCCTCCTTCCTTCTCAGGCTTGAAGGCCCGGAAGTCCTGCTCGAGCTCCTGCTGCCGTTCTTCTGTGATAAGGTCGAGCTGTCGAGCCATCTCGATCGCGCCGATGTGCGTCCAGTACCAGGCGACCCGGGCGGAGTAGGAGCTCGCCTGCCGGATCCCTCGGATCGTCTCGTCCTTCATCAGGGCGAGGAGCTCCTCTACGTTGTTATCGTGGCTCATACGGTCGCTCCTCCTTTCGTGAGCTGTTCAATCGCCATCCGGTAGCCGACCGACCAGAGGAGGATCCGCTTGTCGGTTCGCTTCCCGATCGTGGTGAAGGCGGGATCGTTCTCCCAGTCCAGGTCGATCTTGTCGTAGAGCTTGAAGACTTCCGGCGGATAGGTTTCCGGGCCGCGCAGCCCGGTGCTGTCGAACTCGATCAGGAGACGCGCGAAGTTTTTCTCGAGCTCGTTCCGCTGATCTTTTGAGAGGGCCTTGTTCGCGAGGTATCTTTTTTCGAGCTCATTGAGGTCGTCCATCTGATCCTGATCCTTATAAGTGATCGAGTTCGTCGCGCAGGCGAGCTTCTCCGTGAAGTAGCCGACGTCCTTGATGAGGTGTGCGAGGTTCTCCGGCGTGACTTCGTTGAACCAACAGGCGACGCAGTAGCCGACGTCGCCGCTCACCGTGAGACAGCCCTGTTTGATGTCCAGAAGGTAGCGGACGAAGTAGTAGTCTTCGCCGTTCCTGTTCCGCCAGTCCAGGACGAAGAAGTTCTCGTCCCGGAGTACGACGGTGGCCTCGTGATCCTTGAATTGTTTCCTTGCCTGTTCTTCTGTGAATTTCATAGCTTTCCTCCTTTCCCGTCCCGTCGTCCTCAGTGGACGAAGGGACGGAGCTGATCGTTGACGAGTTCGTAGGCCATACAGCCACAATCGAAGCGGATGTAGTTCCAGTCGGTCGCGCAGTAGAGCGGGAGCCGCTCGATCGTTCCGACTCTCCGGAGCGTCCTGTGCCGGTTGACCTCGAGCTTCGGGATCTCGCGGTAGATCTTGACCTTCTCACGGGCGAAGCCGAACTCATCATACAAGAGATCCTTCGCTTCCTCGTCGGTCAGGACCTGCGCGTCCTTCTGGCTCCGGAGGTGTTCGTAGCAGGATTGTTCAAAGTTGTCCTTGTCGATGTAGGGCTTCCACTCCTGTTCGCGCTCGAGCTGTTCCTTGAGCTTCGCGATCGTTCCCTCGAGCGTGTCGATCTTCCGGGCGTAGTCGCCGTCATCGAGTCGCGCCTTCAGGTCGGCGTCGTGCTGAATACGCTCGGCGAGGCCGTCCTTGTTCTCGGTGTACGCCTTGCAGAAGTGTACCTTGTCGCCCGAGTAGGTGTAGTAGGCCGCCTCGATCTGCTTGTAGAGCTCGTCCGTCGGGAAGATCCCGGTCAGCTTTTCAAATTCCGATTTCATCATAGTGCTCGTCCTCCTTTGAGTAAACATTTCGTGTACTTCTCTTACATAGTAAACGATACGTGTACTTTTGTCAACGGGAAATTTTGAAAATTTTTGTGTACTTATATAAACGAATCGTTTATAATAGGCTTATCAAAGCGAGGAGGCACGGATTTATGAGGAATTTTTCGGATATATTAAGGACTTTGCGGACCGATCGGGGCATGACTTTAGACGAGGTGGCGTCGTTTGTAGGCGTTACGAAGGCGGCGATCAGTAACTACGAAAAAGGCGTTCGTTACCCGAAGCCGGAAACTTTAGAAGCGCTTGCGGATCTGTTTAATGTAGATCTAGGCTATTTAACAGGCCGAGAGAGCCGGACAAGCCGGTCATTGACCGACGAGGAGCTCCGGATCCTGAACGCGTACCGGGCGGCGAGCGAAGACACGAAGACGACGATCGCCCGGGCTCTCGGAGTAAAAAGGGAGTCGGTCGCCGGATCAGACGCAAAGGCAATATAATTTTTGTGAAATTTTAGAAGGAGGTACAGTATGAGAAAGAGACTTGTTTTATTCGCGGCGGCCTTGTGCCTGTCGCTATCAGGCTGCGGAAACTCAGGGAAGAACGAGGCGGTCGTTCTCGACTTCTCGGAGCCGACGGCATACGCGCAGGAGGTCGACTCCGCCGGGCTCGTTATGAGGTTCGGGGATCTGCAGAGTGTTCATCAGGATGGCGAGAAGGTCATCGTCAAAGCGAAGATCGAGCCGAACTTAACCAGTGACATGACCGTCAAGCAGAACTTTTTCGCCGTTGCCGATCTTATCAAAAACCACGGGTTCAATACGTGCGGCGAGCTTGAGTTCTGGGCGGTCGCGGATATGACGAACGGATCAGAAGAAAAAGTCGTTCAGTTCACGCTCGAGAAGGACGCGATTGACGGGATATACGACGAGACGATCCTCGACGATCAGGTCGGCGATCACGTTGTCGATCTCTGGGTTCATAATAGTTTGAAGCAGGAGGGATAGTATGATCGGAGTTATTTATGCGAGATATTCACCGGGGCCTCATCAGACGGATCAGTCGATCGAGGGACAGGTCGCCGAGTGTCAGGAGTACGCGGAGAGACATGATATTCAGATCGTGGAGGTGTACGCAGACCGACACGTCTCCGGGAAGCGCGTCGAGGGCCGGTACGAGTTCCAGAGGATGCTCCGGGACGCCGAGGCCGGGAAGTTCGAGGCCGTGATCGTGTGGAAGATCGACCGCTTCGGCCGTGACCGTCAGGACATCGCGCTCGGGAAGCTCAAGCTCAAGCGGGCGGGCGTCCGGCTTATGTACGCGGCCGAGTCCGTCCCGGACGGCCCGGAGGGCATTGTCCTCGAGTCCGTCCTCGAGGGCATCGCGGAGTATTACTCGGCGGAGCTTCGGCAGAAGATCATCCGCGGGCAGCGCGAGACGCTGAAAAAGGGACTCTATTCCGGCGCCCCGCTGCCAATCGGCTACAAAGTCGTCGATCGTCGGGTCGTTCCGGACCCGGAGACCGCGCCTCTGGTCGTCGAGATCTTCGAGAGATACGCGAACGGCGAGAAGATGAAAAACCTCGTCGCGCTCCTGAATGACCGCGGCGTCACGACGACACGCGGCGGCAAGGTCGTTCCGTCCGTCGTTTACCGGATGCTCCGGAACGAACATTATTTAGGGATCTTCGACCGCTCCGGGATCGAGCTCCGGGTTGAGCCGATCGTCACGCCGGAGCTGTTCGAGGCGGTCGCCGCCTGCTTCCCTCAGAAGCATCAGAACGCGGCCGGGAGGGCCTCGACGGACTTCCTCCTCTCGTGTAAGTGTTTCTGCGGGTACTGCGGGACGATGCTCGTCGGCGAGTCCGGCCGCGGGAAGATGGGCGTCGTTTATTATTATTACAAGTGTGGAGCCCGGAAGCGCGGCTCGAAGTGTGAGCTCAAGCCGGTCCGGAAAGAGCTGATCGAGGACGCCGTCATCAGCGCCACGATGCAGGATATGTTATCAGACGAGACGATCGCCGACCTCACGGAGGAGATCCTCCGGATCCAGGAGGAGGAGTCCCCGGATCCGGCCGAGCCGTTCCGGAAGATGCTCGACGGGAACCGCCGGAAGCAGAAGAACGTCCTCGCCGCGATCGAGGAGGGCTCCGGAGCTGTCGGCCTTGCCCGGCGCCTCGCTGAGCTCGAAAAAGAAGAAAAGGATCTGCAGGCGAGGATCGTCCGCGAGAACGTAAAAAGGCCGCGCCTGAAGCGCGAGACCATCGAGGGATGGCTCAAAGGTTTCAGAGGCGGCGATGTGACGGATCCGGACTTCGTCGCCCGGCTCCTCGACACGTTTGTCGCGAAGGTCGACGTCCGGAACGACGTGGCCGTGATTTACTACAATATTTCGGAGAAAAAAAGATCCGCATCCGGAGTTCGGATACGGAACGTAAAGTGGAGATAGGGGGACTCGAACCCCTGACCTATGCGTTGCGAACGCATCGCTCTCCCAACTGAGCTATATCCCCGGGATATGTGCCGGGACTTACCCGGCACTTTTTGTATGGAAGCAAGGAGGCTCGAACTCCTGACCTCTCGCGTGTGAGGCGAACGCTCATCCCAGCTGAGCTATGCTTCCCAACAACTCTATTATAATCATTTGGAGAAAAATTACAACTAAAATTTTCATTTTTTGAAAAAAATTTTCGCAGAGGCTTGTAGACCGCTTGAAAAATGGCGGAAAAACGGGGGAATCCGGTTGACAATCGCCAGGTCGGGGTGATACGATAAGCGGCATGAATCCCGCGCGGAAGAGGCGGCGGGATCACTTTAGATAAGAGATGGAGGGGTCAAGGATATGGCGATCGAAGTGGTGCGGGAGTATCTAAAACAGTGGGGTGCGGATAAGAGGATTATCGAATTTCCGACCTCAAGCGCGACCGTGGAGCTGGCGGCGCAGGCGGCAGGCTGTGAGCCGGCGAGGATCGCGAAGACGCTTTCCTTCCTGGTGGACGGCCGTGCGATCCTGATCGTGATGGCGGGCGATGTGAAGGTGGACAACGCGAAGTACAAAGCGCTGTTCCACACGAAGGCGAAGATGCTGAGCGCGGATCAGGTGACGGAGATGATCGGCCACGCGGTCGGCGGCGTATGCCCGTTCGGCGTGAAGGAGGGCGTGGAGGTTTATCTGGATGAGTCGCTGAAGCGGTTCAAGACCGTCTTTCCGGCGGCCGGCAGCTCGAACAGCGCGATCGAGTTGACGATGGAGGAGCTCGAGAAATTCTCCGGGAGCACAAGATGGGTGGATGTGAGCAAGTCTGTAAACTGAGCCTTCTTATTTCGGCGGCGTGAGAACAGATCTTGCTCCTGCTCATTTCGGCGGTGTGAGAACAGATCTTACTCCTGCTTATTTCGAAATATGTAAACAGACCTTGCCCCTGCTTATTTCGGCGGAGCGAAAACAGATTTTCTGAATATGGCGGGATCCGGACAAAAAAATTGGATAATCGGTTGTGCTTTGCGGTAAAATATAGTAAAATGTGGGATAAGTTATGAAGAGAGGAGGCTCGCTGTATGGATATTAATCTGCAGGCCGTGACCTGGCTCGGAGTGTTTGTGGTCATGCTGATCGTTGAGGCGATCACGCTGGGGCTTACGACGATCTGGTTCGCGGGAGGGGCGCTGGTGGCGTTTGGCCTCGCGATCGCGGGGGTGGACACGCTGCTTCAGGTTATCGTATTCTGTATCGTGTCCGTGGTGCTGCTGATCGCCACGCGGCCGGCGGCGGTGCGCTGGCTCAACAAGGGTCGCGTCAAGACGAACGCGGAGAGTCTGGTGGGCGCGGCGGCGGTCGTCACGGAGTCGATCGACAACCTGGCCGGCAAGGGCCGTGTGCAGGTTAAGGGGCAGTCGTGGTCCGCGTGTGCAGTGGCCGACGACATTCAAATTGAAACTGGGAAACAGGTGAAAATCAAAAAGATCAGCGGAGTAAAGCTGATTGTGGAGGAGGTTTGAGAAGATGGATGGAAGATTGGGATATGGGGCAGTTCTTGTGATCATTTTAGTCATTATTCTTTTGCTGGTGCTCGCGAGCTGCGTGAAGATCGTTCCGCAGGCGCAGGCGTTTATCCTGGAGCGGCTCGGCGGCTACCAGACGACCTGGGAGGTCGGGCTGCATTTCAAGCTTCCGCTCATTGACCGCGTGGCGAAGCGCGTGAACTTAAAGGAGCAGGTCGTCGATTTCGATCCGCAGCCGGTGATCACGAAGGATAACGTTACGATGCGGATCGACACGGTCGTGTTCTTCCAGATCACGGATCCGAAGCTGTTCACTTACGGCGTGGAGAATCCGATCATGGCGATCGAGAACCTGACGGCGACTACGCTGAGAAACATCATCGGCGACATGGAGCTCGACCAGACGCTGACCTCCCGCGAGGTGATCAACACGACGATGCGCTCGACGCTTGACGTCGCGACCGACCCGTGGGGCATCAAGGTGAACCGCGTGGAGCTGAAAAATATCCTGCCGCCGGCGCAGATTGTCGACGCGATGGAGAAGCAGATGAAGGCGGAGCGCGAACGAAGGGAAGCGATCCTGAAGGCAGAAGGTGAGAAGAAGTCCTCGATCCTTGTGGCGGAGGGCAACAAGCAGTCCGCGATTCTGGACGCGGAGGCCGAGAAGCAGTCCGCGATCCTGCACGCGGAAGCTGAGAAGGAGAGAATGATCCGCGAGGCGGAAGGTGAGGCGGAAGCAATCCTGAAGGTGCAGCAGGCGAAGGCCGAGGGCATTCGTCTGATCAAGGAGGCGGCGGCCGATCAGGCTGTTCTGACGCTGAAGAGCTTTGAGACGCTCGAGAAGGTGGCGGACGGCAAATCGACAAAGATCATTATCCCGTCTGAGCTCCAGAATGTGGCAGGTCTTGTGAGCGCGGTGACGGAGATCGCGAAGGATGCGAAGACTTCGAAAGAGGTATAAAACGCTGAACGGCAGGCCTGGCGCCGGGTTGACAGCGGACAGCGGCTGCGCGGGAGCTGCGAAGCGGTGATTCTGCATCTGCCGGCGACGCAGGTTATGGAAGCTATATGGCTTGGCGCTGTGTGGACATGGATGTTGGCTGTAATTGCGGCTTCCGGTGATACGGCGGCTGAAGACGGGCGCAGGCGGCTGCGCATGAGGAGGATATTATGAATCTGAAAGGCAGGAATTTTCTGACACTGCGTGACTTCACGCCGGAGGAGATCACATATTTCCTTGATCTGGCGGCGGAGCTGAAGGCGAAGAAAAAGGCGGGGGAGCTGACCCACTATTTTACGGGGAAGAATATTGCCCTGATCTTTGAGAAGACAAGCACGAGGACGCGCTGTTCATTCGAGGTGGCGGCGTACGACCTCGGGATGCACGTGACCTATCTGGATCCGAAGGGTTCCCAGATCGGCAAGAAGGAGAGCATCCGGGATACCGCGCGCGTACTCGGCAGGATGTACGACGGTATCGAGTACCGCGGCTACGGACAGAGCATCGTGGAGGAGCTGGCGAAGTATGCGGGCGTTCCGGTCTGGAATGGCCTGACGAACGAATACCATCCGACGCAGATGTTGGCGGACTGCCTGACGATCCGGGAGCATCTCGGGGAGCTTAAGGGAAAGCGTCTGGCCTATTTTGGCGACGCACGCTACAACATGGGCAATTCGCTGATGATCGTCTGCGCGAAGCTCGGAATGCACTTTGTGGCCTGCACGGCGAAGGAATATTTCCCGGATCCAAAGCTGGTCGCAGTGTGCCAGGAATACGCGAAGGAGAGCGGCGGTTCCATCACTCTGACGGAGAACGTCGAGGAAGGCGCGAAGGGCGCGGATGTGATCTATACGGACGTCTGGGTGTCCATGGGTGAGCCGGATGAGGTCTGGGAGCAGCGGATCAAGGCGCTGCTGCCGTACCAGGTGAACGCGCGGGTGATGCAGCTGGCCGGGCCGAAGGCAATCTTCATGCACTGCCTGCCGGCGTTCCACGACCTTGAGACAACGATCGGGCAGCAGATCCACGAGAAGTTCGGGCTCGACGCGATGGAAGTGACGGACGAGGTCTTCGAGTCGGAGCAGTCGGTCGTCTTCGACGAGGCGGAGAACCGTATGCACACGATCAAGGCGGTGATCGCGGCGACGCTGGGGTATGAACTTGCAAAGCAGTGAACATGGTGACGTTGGGCTATTCAATCGCGAAAGCAGTGATTTTGTCTCTGAGGCATGAGATTGCAGGACAGTGGTTGCGGCAACTCTGGGGCACGAGATTGCAGAACTTAGATTTTGATAACGATGAAATCTTAGAAGAGCGGCATTACATATGCGGCGATAACGTCCAAGCTTCTGCTTCAGGAGCGGATGGCTGGAGCGCATAGGCATTTGGTGGAGAAATACAGAATGAAAGGCAGCGTGTTGACCGCGCTCGGGCGCGCCGACGGGTTTGTGTCCGGGCAGGAGCTGTGCGAGGAGCTTCAGGTGTCCCGCACGGCGGTCTGGAAAGTGATCAACCAATTGAAAGAAGATGGCTATGAGATAGAATCCGTGCCTCGAAAGGGGTATCGGATTCTTCAGCGTCCCGATCTCGTGACGGCGGAGGAGATTGAGAGCCGCCTGTGTACGAAATGGGCCGGGCGGCCGGTGCGGTACTGTGTGGAGATTGATTCGACAAACAACGAAGCGCGGCGTCTGGCGGAGACGGGCGCGCCCTCAGGGACGCTTGTGGTCGCGGAAGAGCAGAACCAGGGAAAAGGCCGCCGCGGCCGCTCGTGGGTGATGTCTGCCGGAAGCGCGATCGCGATGACGCTGTTGCTGCGTCCGAAGATCGCGCCGACCCACGCGTCTATGCTGACGCTTGTGATGGGAGTCGCCGTGGCGCGCGCGTGCCGAAATTTCTGCGGGGTGGAGACGAGGATCAAGTGGCCCAATGACGTCGTAGCGGATGGGCGGAAGCTCTGTGGCATTCTGACGGAGATGAGCAGTGAGATCGACTACATCAACTATCTTGTGATCGGCGCCGGGATTAACACGTATGTGCGGGATTTCCCGGAGGAGCTTGCGCAGAAAGCCGTCTCCCTGCATGAGCTGACCGGCTCCCGGCCGGACCGCGCGGGGCTGATTGCGGAATGTATGTATCAGTTTGAACTTTGCTGCGAGGAGTTTTTGCGGACACAGGATATGAGCGGGCTGAAGGATGAGTACAATGGACTCCTGGCCGGGATCGGCGGCCGTGTGCGTGTGCTTGAGCCGGGTAATGAGTACGACGGCGTGTCGGAGGGCATCAACGAGCGCGGTGAGCTTCTCGTGCGTCGGGACGACGGCAGGGTTGAGGCAGTCTACGCCGGAGAAGTGTCGGTGCGGGGAATTTATGGATATGTGTGAAACAGTGAGCCAGGTACACGGTGCGGTTCACTTGTGAGAAGCACCGTGTACCTGGCGAACGTCCATCATGAGCAGCGGAGGTATTTATTTCTATGAGTAAGAATGCCACAGTCGTGCTTTGCGGCGCGAACGCATACGAAGAAAAATATTATCTCAACGAAGCATTTGCGAATCTTCCGACGCAGATCAAGGAGGAACTGCAGATCATGTGCGTACTATACACGCATGATGTCGGGGGAATCTTTCTGCTTGAATTTGATGAGAACGGCGAGCTGTGTTTTCGAACCGAAGCCGTGGAGGGTGATTACTCGTATGATGAGATCGGCGCGGCCTTGAAGATTAAGGAGCTTCAGCGCGAAAAAGAAGATCTGCTGCGTTCCCTGCAGCTGTACTATCAGGTGCTGACGAAGGGCATTGATTCGCTGGAGCTGTAAGCAGGAACGGAAGGGTTGCCGACATTGGAATGCGACAATCACATCGATTTGTCGGAGCAGTAGCAGTGGCGGACGGTCTGTCGACATTGGAATGCGACAATCGCATCGATTTGTCGGAGTTGTGAGTGAAAAAACGAAAGAGGCCGCTTATACTGCCTGATTTGTAGCGAAAATATGGGAAAAAGAGCAAGATATAGGATATTTGCCGGTCGGCGTGTGCGAAACGAATATGGATAATCATAATGAAATTGGAAAGAAAGTGAGAGAAAATCAGAAAGTTGAGAATTGGAAATGTAATTCTGGACAATAATATCATACTGGCGCCGATGGCAGGGGTATCCGACCTGCCATTTCGCTTGCTTTGCCGGGAGCAGGGCGCGGGACTTGTCTGCACGGAGATGATCAGCGCGAAGGCGATCTCTTTTGGGAACAAGAACACTGCCGCACTGATGGAGACGGCATCCGCGGAACGCCCGGTGTCGCTGCAGCTTTTCGGCTCTGATCCGGATATAATCAGCCAGATGGCCGCATATATTGAAGAGCAGCCGTTCGATATCCTGGACATCAACATGGGCTGCCCGGTTCCAAAGGTGGCGGGGAACGGCGAGGGCTCCGCGCTGATGCAGAATCCGGGACTGGTGGAGGCGATCGTCAGCAAGACGGTGCGTGCGACGAAGAAGCCGGTGACGGTTAAGATCCGGAAAGGCTTTTCGGAGAATGAGGTCAACGCAGTGGAGATCGCGCGGATCGCGGAGGCTTCCGGGGCAGCGGCAGTCGCGGTGCATGGCAGGACGCGCGAGCAGTATTACTCCGGCAGGGCGGACTGGGATATCATCCGTCAAGTAAAGGAAGCCGTGCAGATTCCGGTAATCGGAAACGGCGATGTGAATTCCCCGCAGAAGGCGAAGCAGCTGCTTGAGGAGACCGGCTGCGACGCGGTCATGGTCGGCCGGGCCGCACGCGGCAATCCGTGGATTTTCCGGGAGATCCGGCAGTATCTTGAGACCGGGGAGATTCCGGAGCGTCCATCGCGCGAGGAGATTCGCCGCGCGATGCTGCGCCACGCCCGGATGCAGATCGAACACAAGGGGGAGTATGTGGGGATCCGCGAGATGCGCAAGCACATTTCCTGGTATACGGCCGGATATCCGAATTCCGCGAAGCTCCGCGGCGCGATCAATCTGGTGGAATCATATGAGGAGCTGGAACGGCTGCTGGAGGAGCGTTTTTAAAAAGAGACCGGCTCGGATGAAATAGTCAGCAATATTTTCACCATAAAAAATCTGAAAAATACATTAAAAAATATGAAATACAAGATAATTCAGGGGCGCTCGTTTTTCTTGACAAAGGATAGTGAATCGGCTATAATTACGTGATTACTGAGGACGGAGAAATTTGGCAGAAGACAGACCTGAGACGGACATCACCCGGCGGGGAGAAGCGCCGGAGATACAGAGCGGTAGATGCAGCGCAATGCAAAGAAAGGTGAAATGATTGCAAAGCGAAGCAGAGCAGCAGAAGTAACAAAAGCAACAAAAGCAACAAAAGCAACAAAAAGCAGTAAATGCAATATTTAAGAAGGGTGTTGATTAGTAATGGAAGAAAAAAAGAGACTGTTGACCTACACAGGGCTGAAAAAACTGGAGGATGAGCTGCACGACCTGAAAGTAAACAGGCGGAAGCAGGTGGCGGACAAGATTAAGGAAGCAAGGGAGCAGGGAGACCTCTCAGAGAACGCCGAGTACGACGCGGCGAAGGACGAGCAGCGCGATATCGAGGCGCGCATCGAGGAGATCGAGAAAATCCTCAAGAACGCGGAGGTTGTCGTTGAGGATGAGGTAGACGTAGGAAAGATTAATGTCGGCTGCACAGTAAAAGTATACGATGAGGAGTATGACGAAGAGATTGAGTTTATGATCGTCGGTTCCTCCGAGGCAAACAGTCTCCAGGGGAAGATTTCGAACGAATCCCCGGTCGGCAAGGCGCTGATCGGACGCAGCGTCGGCGACGAGGTGGCTGTGGAGACGCAGGCCGGCACGATCGAATATAAGGTGCTGGAGATCCAGAGATCGATCTGAGAGAACCATATGGAAGGCTGGGTTGGAGCGGAACAGGTCGGCCGGGAGGATTGGTGTGATATAGAAAGTATAAGCCGAAGAGGGACGACCGGATTGGATAGAAAATACAAGCTGAAGAGGGACGACCGGATTGGATAGAAAATACAAGCTGAAGAGGGACAACCGGATTGGATAGAAAATACAAGCCGGAGAGGGACGACCGGATCGGATAGAAAATACAAGCCGGAGAGGGACGATCGGATTGGATAGAAAATATAAACCGAAGAGGGGCAATCGGATTGGATAAAAAATACAAGCCGAAGAGGGACGACCGGATTGGATAGAAAATACGAGCCGGAGAGGAAAAAAGGATCGGACATAACAATGACGCCGCATGAGATTGCGGCAGGAGAAAGGGAGAGAGAACGTGGCAGAACAGCAGAGGCAGCAGGTTCAGGAACAGGATATCAACCAGCTTTTGAAGGTGCGCCGGGAGAAGCTCGCTGAGCTTCAGGCAAACGGCGCGGATCCGTTTGTGATCACGAAATACGATGTGACGAATCACAGCACGGACGTGAAAGACGATTTTGAGGCGTACGAGGGCAAAACCGTGTCGATCGCAGGCCGCATGATGTCCAAACGTGTGATGGGCAAGGCTTCCTTCTGCAACGTTCAGGACTTGAAGGGCAACATCCAGTGTTATGTGGCGCGCGACAGCGTCGGCGAGGAGCCATACAAGGCCTTTAAGAAGATGGATATCGGCGATCTCGTGGGCGTTAAGGGCGAGGTTTTTAAGACGAAGACCGGGGAGATCTCCGTCCACGCGTCGGAGGTGACACTGCTGTCGAAGAGCCTGCAGGTGCTGCCGGAGAAGTTCCACGGATTGACGAACACGGATCTGCGCTACCGCCAGAGATATGTGGACCTGATCATGAACCCGGAGGTGAAGGACACCTTCATCAAGCGTTCAAAGATCATCAGCAGCATCCGCAAGTATCTGGACGGACAGGGCTTCATGGAGGTTGAGACGCCGATGCTCGTGGCGAACGCGGGCGGCGCGGCGGCGCGGCCGTTCGAGACGCACTTCAACGCGCTCAATGAGGATCTGAAGCTGCGCATTTCTCTGGAGCTGTATCTGAAGAGGCTGATCGTGGGCGGCATGGAGCGCGTGTATGAGATTGGCCGCGTGTTCCGCAACGAGGGTCTGGACACCCGGCACAATCCAGAGTTCACGCTGATGGAGCTCTATCAGGCCTACACGGATTACAACGGGATGATGGACCTGACCGAGAACCTGTACCGCCATGTGGCGCAGGAGGTGCTCGGCACGACAAAGATCACATACAATGGCATCGAGATGGATCTCGGCAAGCCGTTCGAGCGCATCACGATGGTGGATGCCGTAAAGAAGTATTCGGGCGTCGATTTTGCGCAGATCCACACGCTGGAGGAAGCGCAGGCCGCGGCGAAGGAGCACAACATCGCCTACGAGAAGCGCCACAAGAAGGGCGACATCCTCAACCTCTTCTTTGAGGAGTTCGTCGAGGAGCATCTGCTGCAGCCGACGTTCGTGATGGATCATCCGATTGAGATCTCGCCGCTGACGAAGAAGAAGCCGGACAACCCCGAGTACGTGGAGCGTTTCGAGTTCTTCATGAACGGCTGGGAGATGGCGAACGCCTACTCCGAGCTGAACGACCCGATCGATCAGCGCGAGCGTTTCAAGGCACAGGAGGCGCTGCTGGCGCAGGGCGACGAGGAGGCCAATACGACCGACGAGGATTTCCTGAACGCGCTCGAGATCGGTATGCCGCCGACCGGCGGGATCGGCTTCGGCATCGACCGCATGGTGATGCTGCTGACCGATTCGGCAGCGATCCGTGATGTGCTGCTGTTCCCCACAATGCGGACGTTGGAGTGAGGAAAGCCGAATAATACAGAAAAACGAAGGCCGTTGCTTTGAGAGGAAGTTCAGAGCAGCGGTTTTTTGCATTCAATGTAAAAAATGTAAAAAAATAATTTACAAATGATTGATTCTTTCCTTTCTTTTGAGTATAATAATGGAGAAAGAAGGAGGTTATCCTGATGACGTTTGATGAATTGTTCGATCAGAGAAGCCGGATGGCTTCGAAATTAAAGGAATGCATGCGCGACAAGGGCTACACAAAGGTTTCCTTTGCAAAGAAAGCCGAGATATCTCGTCCAACGCTCGACAAACTTTTAAACGGCAGCATAGACAGCAAAACTACATTTGACCGTCATATGCAGAAGATTTTAAAAATGCTGCGTATGTCGGTTGATGATCTGATGCTTTATTCTGCCCAATCGCGTAGATCGTCGACAGTAGTATATTCCCAAAATGCGCCTGAAGACCACGAAATGAGCAGTAAGGCAAGAAAGCAGTATGAGCTGCTGCTGGATATCGTTGATTTATGCGCAATATACTATTGAGCAGGAAGGAGAGCTATGAACGAGAGAATAACCGCTGCTAATATTGACCTTGTTATTCAGAAAAATAGAGAAATTGGCAAAGAAGTAAGCGCGCAGGCGTTGAAGTTACAGACCAATTCTTCCATCATGAAAGTTGCATCGACGCCGCAGCTCGCACTTTTGATTCTTCAGGGTTTTGGACTGATACAGATGCCGATAGAGGATAAATACTGGAGCGGCGCAATATATGTAAAAGAAGGAAAAACAATACCAGTCATAAATACGGCGATTCCCCGCGCGAACCAGTATTTTGCTGCATGGCATGAAATCTATCATCTTATATTTGACGAAGTATCCTCTGATCATTTCATTGAGAATGATAATATAGTGGAAGAGAGAAAGGCAGAGTATTTTGCCGCATGTATGCTTCTTTCAGGTGTGGACATATACTATGCGGATCTTCCGACGATGGAATTTACGTCGAAGGTTCTGCACTGTATGTCGGCTTTTCAGGCGCCTTATAAGGCAGTACTGATTTCACTTTATGAAGATGCGGTACAGAGAGAAAATGAAAAACTGAAAGGCCGGATAAAGGGGGCTCTGGATCTCAAAATGGAAGATATGCCGGAGCGATTTCGTAAATTGGGCCTGGATGACAGTTTGGTTTTGCCCTCTTTTGTGATCAACACATCCTGTTTGCAGGCGCAGATCAAAGAGAAGAAAGAGGCAGATCCAGAACTAAAATATCACGGGGACAATGAAGAGTTTTTGAAAAATATAGAAGAAGAGATCCGGGTGATCACGGGGGTTAACAAGTGATAAGAATAGAGGAGATTAAACAGATTGACGAGAAGTGTATTGCTCTTTTAGATACATCTTCGATTGCGTTTATGCAGCAACTCCAAGCAGATGGAATCGAGCTGGACAGCGTTTTGAAAGATTACGGGCTGATTTTAGTTCCCAAATGGGTGCTGACAGAAGTCGAGGATTCCGCCAGCAGATTGGAGTTTGTGCAAACGTTGATAGATATTGGATATCCGATATATTGCGTCGAGGAAGAATCTTACTCTGCGCTTACAGAATACGAAGAGGGCAATCTCTATCAGATCGTATTGGCTTCAACAGCTTTGTTAGGCAGAGTAAGAGCATATTTGCGGCGATTCGTGGAATGCACAGATCCTCTGGATATGGAATCATACAGCAAATGGATCAAAAAGCTTTACGATGAATGGCCCATTCCGGGGGCTGTATTATCGAACGGCAGGGAAAAGAAGAAAAATGCGGGCGAAATATCTATAACGATCCTGACAGAGGTGCTTTCATGGTATTATCCTGAAACAGAAGTGCTTACTGTTTATTCGCAGGATCGTGATACATATGAATTTCAGCGTAAGGCGGAGATGATTTTGAAGGATATATTTACTTCAAGGATACCGGTGCCTGTTTCATATAAGAGCAATGATGCGATTCTCTGCCAGCTTTTTCGAGAGGGCACGATAGATGCTGATGATATTACAAAGCACAGGAAGGATGAATGCAGAATCACCTATAGCAAGGAGCGGGTGGATCATTCTATTGTCTTGGTGACGCAAGTAGTAGACAATGATTCTTTCATCAAGTTGATACAGGACAGTTCTGCTCACATTGTTTTTTGATATTATATGTGGTTGGTTTACGTGGTTATGTTATGTGGTGTGGGAAGATATAAATGACGGAACCCTTCGGAGCTTTTTGCTATGTGATATAAGGAGATGTGACAATATGATATTGTACAATTGGAAAGAAGCAATAGTTCACGCGGATACGTACTATACACTAGGCAGTAGCTTATATCAAGCGTTAGAGTCGGAGATTAAACCAAATTGTGATATAGAGATTACTTGGAGATTATGGCCTGCATCCATCAATATGGCATTTTCTTGTGAGATTCTTTTAAAGTTGTTTTATAATAAAGACCATAATAGCATAGCTCATGGACATAAACTTTATAGTGATTTGTATAGAAAGCTTTCAGATGATTCCAAACAACTTATTTTTTATAAAATGAATGAGCAAATGAAAGCAAATGGAAACGAAAATTATACTATGGAGATGTTTCAGAAAGAAATGAAACAGAGTGAGAATACTTTTGATTATGAAAGATATTCATTTGAATTAGTGCCCGGAAAGGGTCACAGCCTACAATGTGGATTTATATTATTGCTGGGGAAGGTGTTAAATGAACTTGCTACAAATTATCTTGTTAATATTTTAGAAAATTGAGTAGAATAAAATATAGAAAGGGGTGTCGCAAAATCATCAAAATTAGATTCGCGGCAGTTTGGATTTTTGAGTGTAAACGGTACAAAACAAGCTGCCATAAAATGGAGCGGTCACACCTGACCTCTGAGTTTCGATGACCGCTCTCTGCTACTTTTTATCCGTCTTTACTTTCAGCCGTTCCGGCAGGCTGGCCGACCAAGACACGATCGTTTTCAGGTATTCCACCGTGATCTGGCCTTCGTGTTCCATTATGTCTTCCGGCACATACTTTAAATATTCATACACTTTCAGGACGTTTGCCTTTGCTGTCTCTGTCATACTGTACAGGATCCCGCTTGCCTTCGCCCTGCGCTTTGTCTCCACCATATGCCAGTTGTGTTTTCCCACGCAAAAGATTCGGATGCTCCGCTCCGCATCCGAATTGTCCAGCGGGATACGGTCGCTTGTCAGAGGAACTCCCTCAGGTATGGTTCCTGGTTCAGCGCGTACCATAATGCCTCCTGCGTCTTTTCGTCCCCACCTGGTTTATCGCCTTTGACGCCCACGGGAAGAATGAATCTACCAACGGCTTCACTACCGTTTCACGGTGCCGCTTCTTCTCCTCTGGCTTCTCCTCCTTTGTCGTGTTGTCCACGGGGCAGATCGCCGCGACCCGCCTGTTCGCCTCCTAGGCTACGCTCTCTTTCGCACTGGACGGAAATGCCTTCACCACCTCCGCAAACTTCCTCTTGCAGTGCGCCCAGCACCCGGCTACCCGGATCCTCCCGCCGCTTTCCCTTGCCAGCGTCTCAAGAGAACACGTTAAAAAGCACATTCAAATGCAAAGGTGCTTTTCATTTATGAAATAATGATTTCTGTTAATTGAGTTAGCATTTCTGAAAGCTCTCTTTTTATCGTGTCAATCTGCTCATATTTAGCGGATAATTCTTTTTGCTTTTCAACATCGAATGTTCCATCTTTGGTAATTGGTACAGGTATTAGAGTCGATTTTATCATGTCTGGAGTTAATTTTGTAAATTCATTTTTTCCGAGGTCACCTTTACGACCTTTGTTTTTGTTTCTTAATATTGGCTCAGCAACATGCATAATATATTTGATGTCAATATTCTCATTAGGAATACACACTACTCTATCCGCTGTGGTCGAAAACTTACCATTGAAGATAGCAATTTTACCTGCCAATCCGTTTATAGAGATGGTAAGGTATTCACCATCATAATCATATGTATTCATTGTTCCTAACGGCTTTTTGTTATCAGCAGAATACACAGGATAATCGCCTTTGTTATCCCTACAAAATGTTTTTGTATATTTGCTATTTC
This sequence comes from uncultured Lachnospiraceae bacterium, assembly GCA_947627645.1. Classification (GTDB taxonomy): domain Bacteria; phylum Bacillota; class Clostridia; order Lachnospirales; family Lachnospiraceae; genus Choladousia. The sequence continues at coordinate 22,481 of CANQWV010000015.1, forward strand.
CGCGACTGATTTTTTTGAAAATATTTTCCAAAGAGGTGTGTGCCCATTTAGTATCATCGGATTCTGGGAGTATTACACTGAGTTCTTCTAACTCCCATCTTTTATGTATCAATTCTTGCCGTTGCTCTTCGATTTGAGAGTATATAGCTGCCAATTCTTTTTGTTTTTCTAAGTCGAAATTACCTGAATCATCTACAGGGATTTTTATTTCGATTGAAGAGTTTTTTACCTGATTGACTTTAACACGTGTTGATTACCATACCCTAATCTGAGCTTTCTAAAATCAATTTGCCATCTGATATATGGAAGATATACTCCGATGTATTCTTCGTTTAATGTTAGTATTCCAGAGTGGTCTGTGCATGAGAACTTGCCATTTCTATATGCAGGAAGTCCGGCATATCCATCCGTAGACCATGTAAGATATTCGCCATCATAATCATATGTATTGATATATGCGAAAATGCCATCATTTTCGGTCTTGGAAGAATAAACAGGATAAGCGCCTTTATGTGCGTCGGCATATGCTTTTGTATATTTAGGCAATCCTCGTCCAACAATAAACATTTTATTTAATGGAATAGATGTGTATTTCATTTCAGACATGAAATTGCTCCTTGAAAATTCTTAATATCATCTATAAGTTCACCAACGTAACAATTAAATTCGTCAACAGTCATAATATTATCTTTTTTCTTAATCCCTAAATCTTCTTTTTCTTTATCTGTCCATTGAAGATTTATATCCCAATTATCATCTTTGCCAAAAGAATCAATCTTTAGTAGTTTTGCTCGTGGATTATCCTCAATAGCATTTCGAACCATAGAATGAGATTTATTAGTCTTATAAAGTGTATATAAATCTACGGCATCCTTTAAGTCATTTTCATCGATATCAAATCTATATGAATCTAATGTTTCACCGATTGTACTGCACAGATAACCATATACAGGATATGGTTGAACTAATCCCTTTTCTGAATCTGTGCGCTTATGAAGGGTAAGTATATAAGTCTTCTTAGGCGTATTGAAAAAGGTTCCAACTGGCAGGGAGATAATACTTTCAATGAAACAGTTATCAAGTATGAATTGTTTTAGTTTATCATTTGCTATATTTGTAAATATACCATCAGGTAAGATGATGTTAGCTTCACCACCCTTTTTAAGGGATTTTATTATCCATTCTGTAAACAACGATTCTATGCCTCTTCCACCTGATGTATAGGCTTTTGTCGATGTTCCTTCAAGTATAACGGATTTGCTTGCCTCTGTGATTACCGCACTTTGATAATATGGTGGATTAGCCAAAATTAAGTCATATCTTTCTGGGATTAACTTTTCTAATGTTCCCAGAGTGGAATGACTTGATTTTATTACCGTACTCAATAATTCATTTGACAGCTTTTGTATTCGTGTGGAATCATCACTACTAGTCTTAAACAGGTCTGAGTAAAATAACAAGAGATTGGATTTTGCAAGAATGGTAGTCAAATCATCATTGTTGTCTTCCATTCTTTTTTCCATACCAAAAAGATTGACAGTCTTTTTTAGAACCCCGTTTTCAAAGTAAAAAGGATTAGAAAGCTTTAGCGATGCTTCTAATAAAAACTTTCCTACTCCACAGGCAGGGTCACAAATATCCATACCTTCACGAACATCCACCATTCTGACCATTTCCTGAACAACTTTTAGTGGTGTGAAAAATTGTCCCATGCCATCTTTGTCAGAACTGTTTTTCATAAAGGTTTCAAACAATTTTGACTTAAAATCTTTGTTTATATATAAGAATTTTCCATGTTCATTTTCGTAGTCTTTAAAACAATCTAACAGCTTTCCGAAACCATCAGCGGCACTATCGATGATTATAGGATTTCCCATTTCATCAATCTGAGTATGAAACAATCTTCCGTTTATAATAGTTGTGTTATCATCTGCAACAGGGAAAAGAACTAATAATTGTTCTCTTATTGTTGTGAGATATTGTTTAAAGGCGTCTTTTGCACTTTGCTTTTCGTATACTTCATACACACTGTCAAAACAGTAGATTCCTTTTAATACACCAATATCGGATAAGAATTTGAAGGTGAACATTTCGACAAAGGTGTAAAGAGAATTCTTTGCGGATGAAAGAGACATGTTCTGCAATATTCTTGCAGTCTTTTTTGCTAAAGGAGTAGGGTCAATATAGTCTTTTGGAATAAGCTGATTGTTTTTATCGTCAATGCAGTAGCATACATCATCAATGAAATCTGCAAGTTCTTTGTTCTGTTCCTGCGATAAATCTTTTGGATTGATTTTTCTATATACAGGAGTTCCATCTTCGTTGAGGATATGTTCTTCTGTAAGGGGATTGAACCAAATGAATGTATCTCCGTCAGAGATTACATAAATCTTTGCTTTAGTCTGTTTAGCAACAAGAAGCTCTTGACATTTTGCTGCACGTTTGAGTGCATCAGAATTGAACTCATCGGGAGTTTTCATTTCGATAAATACAACAATTTCTTTATTCTTGTTTAATACAAGAACATCGGGTTTGTTTGCTTTGATATCTTTACACTCTTTGACAGTAAGTCCGGTTATTTCCTTGTTCTTCACAAGGTCTTTAATTGTAGTTGCACCGAGACTGCGGCAGGTATACTTGTCGAGCTGTACGGGAATGGAATAGAGCCCATCTTGAATAGTTTGTTCTGACATCTTATTTCTCCTTTGGTTGAGTTCTGTTATTTACACATCTTTGAGTTTCGAGTTTGAAACCGCTATAAGCACATTGGGATTACTATGTATTATAGATTCCTTTACGGGAATAACGGATGCATAATCCTCGTAAGCATCGTGGATAATCCCTTCGTTAAACTTCTTGATTTCTATGTCGAGCCACTGCCTTTTAACCTCTTCTGGAATATTCTTATCAGCTTTGGCGTTGGCTGTCTGGATAAGATATTCGAAATATGCTCTGTTAATTGATAGGGTTGGAAGTGGATAAATAGTATCGTTATCTGTAACTCCGCTAATATCGTGATAATCCAGGCTCACATATTTGTTAAGCGTTTCGAGAGGATTTGAGCCACCTTCACCTTTACACAAATAATCAAGTGATACATTGTAGTGTTCTGAAATTAGAATCATATTATCGAAGGTCAATCCCATTTCGCCATTTTCAAGCTTGGAAATGGAGTTTGGAGTCAAGCTGATAATGTTTGCAAGGTCTTTTTGTGTTTCGCTATTTTTTTTCCTGAGTTCCCGTATTCTTAAGCCTACAGATTTTCTATCGATTTTGTTCTCCATCGTGAGTCTCCATAGATAAAACGAATAACTAAAATATTATTTGATCCTTATAAACTATTATAGGGCATATTTGAAAAAAATCAAGATAGTTTAGATATCAATAATCATGATTAGTACTATTATATAAAGTATTTACAATAGTATCAAGGTGATTTATAGTATAGTCATCGGAAGCGTAACTGAAATACAAAAGTCAATGTCGATATCAGCAGAAGCGGGAAGGAAAAAACATGACAATAACCCATGATGTCAAGGGGATGTTACCTCGTCCCATTGTTCATCAGAAAGGATTAAGAGATGAATAAAGAAGTAGAAACAATACTCATCGAATGTCACATACTTACGAGCAAAGCACTTAAAGGATATGAGGATAGAACATATATTAGTAATAAGGTTTATGAGACAAGACAGTATCGTAATAAATTTCATCTTGGTTTTCAGCAGTTTATAAATTATCCGATAATCAATCTTATATGGGTTATACTTGCAGTCGGTGTTGTGCTGATGGTAACAGCCGAAAAAAACATTGCAAGATAGAAGTATATTCATTATTTAAAGTAATGTTTTCTGTGTGTATAACGATTATGCTTGTTGTAATTCGTGCAATATGTGCCATCGGGTTAATTCAGTTTACAGGCTTCTGTTTTATAATCAGAGATGAAGCAGATATGGAGATTGTATTCGGCGATAAAAGAGATGTAAAGAATCAACCGCCTTTACTTTTTTACAAAAAGATTTGGAAGTAAGTATTTTGGTATATGAGTTTTGCTACAATGACAGAGTCAGGAGAATCTGCAAAGGGAACTTGGATAAAACCTATTTCATAAATGGGAGGTAAGGACATATACGATTGGAATCAAAATGGAAAATACGATCTTCAGGATAGTATGTTGGATTACGAACTGTCAAACTCTCATGTTTCTTCAGAAGCTTATTCGGATTGGTGGAAATGGTTTCTGCTTGCAATCGTGGTGGGAGTGTGTCTACCAATCAGGATAGTAATTGCAATTATTACTTTGCTGGTGGGGTAGATGCATTTTGAGAAAAAACGGGCATTGCGCTTATCAGCGAGAAAGTGTAGAATAAGTCCAAAAAGGAAGATTATAAAGACGAAGAAATTAACGATATTATTTTTAGGTTTTCTGATGGCGGTATCCTTTTCTGTATCTGCGGCGGATTCAGAAGCAAAGCTAACGATTATGGGATTAGAAGGACGAATAGATGCTTTGGAAAAAAGAGTTGTTGCTTTAGAAAAACATCTGATGGAAACTGAAATAGAAACAGAGAGTAATCAGGGTACGAAGAGAGTGGAGAATGTAAATACAGACCGTTTGACGATGAGGCAGAAAAATGCACTTGATAGCGCTAACAATTATCTGGAGACAATGCCGTTTTCCTATGAGGGCTTGATTGATTAATTGAGTTATGATGGATATACAGAAGAAGACGCAAGATTTGCTGCTGACACTTGTGGAGCGGATTGGAAGGAACAGGCGGTAAAAAGTGCGGCGAATTATCTGGGAAATATGTTTTTTTCGAAGGACGGATTGATAGAACAACTTGAATATGATGGATACACGAATGAGCAAGCTGTTTACGGAGTTGAGCAGAATGGATACTAATGCATAAAAAACTAAGAAGAGATAAAAATGTGATGATTTATGATACGTTAGCTTATTACAATCAAAATGCAGCTGCATTTTCCGCAAACACCCTATCGGCAGACATGACGCAGACCCAACATCATTTTCTGGACAAACTGAAATCGGGCGCACATATCCTCGATTTCGGCTGCGGTTCCGGGCGCGATACAAAGTGCTTTTTAGATGCGGGATTTTCGGTAGATGCGACAGACGGCTCATTTGAATTGTGCCGGATTGCAAGTCAGTATACCGGGATTAACGTAAAACAAATGTTGTTTCAGGAGTTAGATTCTGTTGAAGCTTACGATGGAATTTGGGCGTGCTCGTCCATCCTTCACTTGCCGAAAACGGAATTACGGGACGTAATGTGCCGGATGAGAGATGCGTTGAAACCGTCCGGAATCATCTATACATCCTTCAAATACGGTATTTTTGAGGGTGAACGGAACGGGAGATATTTTACGGATTTTACAGAAGAAACTTTCCGGGAATTTGCGAAAGACATTTCGGGGATCGAGCAGGAGGAGTGCTGGATTACCGGGGATGCCCGCCCGGGAAGGGGAGACGAGAAATGGCTGAATTTAATCCTCCGAAAAGCGGATATGATTTGAATATTGGCGGAAAATATTATAACACGCTGGATATCCGGGGTTTCACGCAGATGATGAAGGATCCTTCTTTTTGCTACAAATTTTACTGGCTGGAGGCGATCGTGAATCTGATATCTGCAGATGTCACAGACACGACGTTTGGGGAGATCATCAATGAAATGATCGCGAACGCGTGGTATTCCGTTGTGGAATTTCATGTGCATTTGAGTGGTATCATGAGCGACGGGTCTGTGCGGGACGGACTGGAGAGAGCTGTCTGCAAACTGCACGATCTGAGCGGTTTGTCCAGCAATGCTTCAAAGGTTGAGATCAAGAACGCGATTTCCAAATATGATGACAAGATAAGGAGCGAAAAGGTTCAGCTGACTCATATGGTGCCTTACAGGGCATTAGCAGGATTTTTCAGCGGGGCGACTGAAACGCCGGATTGGGACAGTACCCGGCGCATGGTTGCTTACATCGAACGGATCAACAGGAATCATGTATTGTTGCCTTATACGCTGGGCGAGAGCAGCAACCTGCGCAAGGAAGTTCATTTCAGCCGTGCGTGGATTGAGATGATACAGGATAATATGGTGTCGATTCTCGGCTGGATTCAGTATGAGAAGATCAAGTGGCTGCAGACGAACAATCCGGAGGTACCGGGACTGGTCTATAAGCTGGCACCGCTGGATGAGAAGATGCGGAAGCTCGGCAACGTCCGTAAGCTATGGGAGGGCGTGCTGGAACTGCAACCGGTCAGGGATGTCTTTAATGACGATGTAATCCAGAGGGGTCAATACGAGGTGGACCATTTCATTCCATGGTCGTTCGTTATGAACGATGAACTTTGGAATCTGATGCCGATGGATTCTTCTTTGAACTCGGTGAAGAGCAATCGCCTTCCCAGATGGGAACCGTTTTTCGCGAGGTTTGCTTCAAATCAATATATGCTCTATGGTCTGATTCATGAAAAGGAAGGCATTCGCTATTTGTACGAAAAATGTTACAAGGATAATCTGCACTCGATCTGGGCGAATCAGGAGTTGTATCGTGCCGGGAACAGCAGGGAAGAGTTTGTTAATATTCTGGAGAAAAATATGCGGCCTGTCTATGATTCCGCGAGAAGACAGGGGTATGAGATTTGGAATAGTATTTTATAGGGTTAATTGATCGAGAGGAAGGAAAAGACTGTTATGCGATTCTTTGTTTTGGCATATGCAGGATCAGCCATCTTTATCTGCCTATCGCCAATCAGTTTTCTGATCAGGTCATCGTATGTAAGAAATGATTTTGACATGGTAGTTCCTCCTTCTCTGCCAAAGTAAAAAGGAGGGTCCTCAGGTCCTCCCGGTCTCAGTCCTCGCGAGTATCTGAAACCTGATCACTAGAATAAAGTCTATCACTGCAACTGCTGAGAGTCAGCGGCTTTTTCACGGCCTGAGGATGACGTATTCCATAATTAGTATATATAGAAATCTCATTTTTTTCATGCTCGGAGAAATCCGGGCTTTTATATTGGAGATGATATTTATGCCAAAGAAACTAAAACGACCGTGCGGTTATCCGGGCTGTCCGAATCTTACGGATAGGCGGTACTGTCCGAAGCCTCAGCGGCAGGTTAGCAATAACTATGAGAGAGTGGGCAAAGAGCTCCCGCGAAGCCTGCTTCGTGGGAAGAGTTATGGAATCGTATTCCGCATAAATTCTGCAAAATAAGGGAAAATAATGTTGACTTTACAGCTGTATTAGTTATAATATAACTATGATTTTGCGGAAATATTGCAGAATGGAGGCAGTGATATGCTTCTGGAATTCAAAATCAAGAATTATAAGTCCTTTTCTGAGGAAGCTGACCTGATTATGACGGCGGCACCAAAGCAGAAGGGGCTTGACTATAGCCTGTGCAGGGAAAAGGTTAAGGGTAAAGAAATCCGTGGTCTTAGTACTTCTGTGTTGTATGGTCCCAATGCGTCTGGCAAGACAAACATTATCGGTGCAATGGATGTTCTGAGGGCAATCGTGCTCCGAGGCAACATCAGAAACACCGAAGAGCAGATGATGCCGAATCCGGCAGCAGCCAATCTGGAACTTATACCAAACAATCAGAATGGCGATGGTAAGCCGGTGGAATTTGTGATTGACTTCACGGAGGGCGGATACAGGATTCATTATGAGCTTATTATCTACCTTGGAGCCTTCATGGAGACCGAAGCAGCGAGAAGGGTTATCAGAGAGGGCCTGACGGTTAATGGGGAGATGGTATTTGAGAGGAACGATCATCTGAAGATCGGAACTTTGAAATCTATCACAGATCACATGCAAAACGATTATTCAGACAACCTGCTGGAGATTGCAGAACGCGGATTGAATCCGGAGGAGTTGTTTCTGACTAACGGATTCAGGCTTATCTATTCCGCTACCTTTGCAAAGCTGATTACTGATTGGTTTGCAAATAAGTTCATGGTAATCTGCAGGGCAGACTCCATACAGCTGATCAAACGTTTTTCAGATCCGCAGAAAGCTACAGTCTATATTGAGAAGACCACAAATGATGCTGCGAAGATATTTGGTATCAATTCCAATGCAGTTGGGTATGTGGTGGCTGATGATGAGTCTGAAACAAGGCT
>CANQWV010000016.1 GCA_947627645.1 uncultured Lachnospiraceae bacterium
CGGGATGGTTATCAAAGAGCTGAAGACCAGAGGCCTGATCCGAAGGATTCTGGTCGTATGTCCGACTGGTTTGGTAACGCAGTGGGCTGCAGAAATGCAGGAGAAATTTCACGAGAAGTTTCATGTAATTTTGCCTTCTGATTATGATACGATCCGAAGACTCATTGATAATAATGATGTCTATGGTCAATATGACCAGGTTATTTCTCCGATGGATTCTATTAAACCGATCGAGAAACACGCCGGATGGACGCAGGAGAAGGTTGATCAATATAATGAGGAACGAATTTATTCCATCATTAGCATTACATTTGTTGATTTCATATTGGAATATATACGAAAATTAAAAGAATATAAGAACAACGATGATATGTTCCAAAGCACCAAAGCACCGCAGATTTTGGTGCTCTGGTGCAAAAGATTCTGGAAGTGTTAAGACGCAAACCAGAAATTTCACAAGGCGAAATGGCAGAAGAACTTGGGACTACAAGACAAGTGCTTCAAAAAAATGACTCTTTTGAAAGAAGCAAGGCGTTGATATATCAACACTAAATGGTGTTATTGATATGAAAGCTGAATTTGGTGAAAGAAAAGAGAAGAATGGAGGAAATAAAAGAGGATACTCAAGCATTAGGAGGGGTGATGTATATGGAAGAAAGCATCTTTCAGATTGCGGAGAGGTTAAGGAAATTTTGCCAAGAGGCGTATGATATTTACCTGCCAATGGTCGAAGATGTGTGCAGCAGGAAAGTTTCAGAGGATGAATTGTCACATGTGTTTGATTATTTATTGGATTTTGCCTATGATGAAAGAATATTAGATTTATACAAAAGAGTGTGCAGGAGATATTTATATGTATATCCGAACTGCGTTAAATTCTATATCGAAGAATACCGGGAGATGTGGGAAGATGAAAATGAATCCTTATCAGAACGGGCAATGACTCAGACGCATTCCCTTAATTTTGGCAATGGTTTAAGGGAATGAGCAATCGGTTAATGGAATTAACCAGTCCTCTATTTTTGCCCAACGGATTGATTTTTCGTCCAAAATCACGTATAATTGGACGAAAAGAGGGCGCGTTGGACGAAAGGAGCTTCTATGAGATCGTTTGATTACAGCAAACTTGTAGAGAAAACCTGGGATACAGATATACTGAACCTTGTTGCAAAGATTCATGAATGTAAGGGAAGACAGGATCTGTTTGTTCGCCAAAAGCCGGTGGAATTGGATCGCCTGATTGAAATTGCAAAAATACAGAGTACGGAGGCATCCAACAAAATAGAAGGAATCGTTACCACAAGTACTCGAATGAAGCAGCTCTTTGAGGAAAAAACAACTCCGAGGAACTGTGATGAAGATGAGATTATGGGATACAGAGATGTGCTGAATACCATTCATGAGAGCAGTGAATATATTCCGGTTCGTCCGTCTTATATACTTCAGCTCCATCGGGATCTTCTGAAAAGAGCAGGATTCTCATACGGCGGGCATTTTAAGAATGTGCAAAATTATATCAATGAGACAAGACCGGATGGAACGGTAGTCACCAGATTCACTCCGGTTGCTCCTTACGACACCGCGAATGCGGTAGAGAATCTGTGCAAAGCCTATGAGCAGGCTGCCGCAAATGAGAAAATAGATTCATTGATTCTGATCCCGACATTTATATGTGATTTTCTTTGTATCCATCCGTTTAACGATGGAAATGGAAGGATGAGCAGACTGCTCACATTGCTTCTTCTCTATAAGAACGGATACAGTGTGGGAAAATATATCAGTGTTGAGAAAAAGATCGAGAAAACGAAGGATCACTATTACGATGCGCTTGAAAAAGCGGATGTCGGCTGGCACGAAGAGACAAACGATCCGACGCCGTTTATCAGATATATGCTGCAGGTGATTTTGGCTTGTTACATGGAGTTTGAGGAGCGCGTCGGATTATTGACTGAAAGAGGTAAGAGCAGCGCGGCGTATGATATTGTAAGAAAATACACGGAAGAAAAAATCGGTAAATTTACAAGTGCGGATGTTGTGGTTCACTGCCCAAGCATAGGCAGATCGTCAGCCCTTGCAGCATTGAAGAGGCTTACGGAAGAAGGGCTTATTATCCGGGAGGGATCAGGCAGAAGTACATTTTATGTTCGTGCTGACAGCAAATGATTTTCGTCCAAAGTTGATCGTTTTTGGATGAAAATGTTTGCGATCGGACGAAAAACTTTTCACTATTTTTATTATTATTGAAGCGAGGTGTACTATGAATCAAATCGAACTAATCAAAGCGCGTCACTCCGTTCGGAGTTATCTGGACAAGCCGATTGAGGCGGAAAAAGCCGAGAAGCTGAAAGCAAAGATCGCGGAATGTAATGCGGCCGGCGGGCTGCGTCTGCAGTTTTGCCCGGATGCAGGGAAGACGTTTAACAGGGTTTTGAATAAATTTATGGGACTTGGCAGCGCGCCCAGCGTGATCGCCTGCATCGGTAGGGATGGGGATGATCTGGAGGAGCGGATCGGATACTACGGGGAGCGTTTGGTGCTTTTCGCGCAGGGGCTGGGATTGAACACCTGTTGGGCGGGAACGTTTAATCCGAAGAATGTGCCAGCGGAGATAGGAGAGGGCGAGAGGCTGGTCATTGTGATCGCGATCGGCTACGGCGCGAATCAGGGAAAGCAGCACAGATCAAAGGATCCGGAGAAGGTGATTACCTCCGGTGGGGAGAAGCCGTACTGGTTCAACTACGGGGTGGAGATGGCGCTTCTTGCGCCGACCGCCATCAATCAGCAGAAATTTTTGATCGATCTGAAAGAGGACGGCAGTGTGACCTTTGCCGATCAGGGCGGAATCTTCAGCAAGGTCGATCTCGGTATCGTGAGATATCATTTTGAGGTCGGGGCGGAATTTGCAAAATCGAAGGATGCAAGCCCTCAAGATGCGAGCCCTCAAGATGCGAGCCCTCAAGATGCGAGCCCTCAAGATGCTTTTTCACGAAAGGAAACGTATTAGTATTCAGCTAGGAGCAGGTGGGAACTCTCTCACTTTTTGCTGAATTCAGTTTCTCTGTTTTTTGTGCAATTCGTCCTTTGACAGAATAAAATTCTCTGCGTATAATGACAGTAACGTGTGGCACTCGATGCGTAAATCCAGTTGAGTGCCGCACGTTTTTTGCGTAGTCAGGATAACTTTCGGAAATTCCTGCTGTGCAAAAGTGCTCCGTGCATGGATGCACATTTGAAGATGTTGGAAGTCCTTGTTCTGCGGTCTGCTCGCTTGTGATAAAATGTACTTCCTGATCTTCTGGGAGAAAAGTGAGTTTGTGCGAAGCATATTTATTTCGAAAAGAAAGAGGGCGTTTGTATGGAAAGGAAGGAAACTATGGAAGCAGAAACGAATCATTTTCTGGGGAGCGAGCGTATCGGGAAGCTTATGAGCCGGTACGCGGTTCCCTGCATCATTTCCCTGCTGGTCGGAGCGTTATACAACATCGTAGACCAGATTTTTATCGCCAATGCAGCCTATCTTGGCTCCTTTGGCAATGCGGCGAACACGGTGGTCTTTCCGCTTACCGTGATCGCTTTGGCGATTGCTGTCATGGTGGGAGACGGCTGCTGTGCGTTCGTCAGTCTGAGCCTCGGCAGGAGGGAGGCGGATAACGCGAAGAAGAGCGTCGGGAATTCGGTCGTTCTGGTTGTCGCGGGCAGCCTGCTCTTGTGCGCGGCCTATCTGATCTTTGCGCGCCCGATTATCACGCTGTTCGGCGGGACGGTCAACGCGGAGACGTTCCGCTACTCGCAGGAGTATTTCTTCTGGATCTCGATCGGGATTCCGTTTTATATGTTCGGGCAGGCGATGAATCCGATCATCCGGGCGGACGGTTCGCCGAGGTTTGCGATGGTTTCTACTTTGCTCGGCGCTGTGATCAATGTGATTCTCGACCCGATCTTCATTTATCTGTTCAGATGGGGAATGATGGGAGCTGCGGTGGCCACGGTGATCGGACAGGTGGCGACGGCGCTGCTGGCACTCTGGTACCTCGCGCATATGAAGCTGACGAAGCCGTCGAAAGCGGATTTCCGTCTGAGCCGCAGTATCGTGTGCAGGACGCTGACGCTTGGCGTCACGAGTTTTCTCTCGCAGATTTCTCTGGTTGCCGCGATGGCGGCGATTAACAATATGATCCGTAAATACGGCGCGCAGGATCCGGTGTTCGGGCAGGCACAGTATGCGCAGATCCCGATGGCGGTGGTCGGGATTGTGATGAAGTTCTTTCAGATTGTGATCTCGATCGTCGTGGGAATGGCGGCAGGCTGCATTCCGATCGCCGGCTACAATATGGGCGCAGGGCTGAAAATGCGGGTGCGGAGCCTGTTTACCCGGCTGCTGGTCGCGGAGGCGGCGGTCGGCGCGGTCGCGCTTGTGATCGTGGAGGCGTTCCCGGGCGCGTTGATCGGCATTTTCGGGGCGGCCAATGAGAGCGCGTATTACACGGATTTCGCGCTCAGATCGTTCCGCATCTATCTGTGTATGGTGGTGTTTGCCTGTGTCAACAAGGCGTGCTTCATCTTCCTGCAGGCGATGGGCAAGGCGGCCGCGTCGACGATGCTGTCGATGGTTCGGGAGGTTGTCTTCGGCGTAGGCTTCGCGTTTCTGCTCCCGCTGTTCTGGGGCTTGGATGGGGTGCTGTATTCCATGCCGGTGTCTGACTTCCTGACGTTTCTGATTGCGGCGGTCCTGATCGCGCGGACCTATCGGGAATTGGGAGAAGAAGAAACCTTTGGCGCGCGGGCGCTGCGCGGTACGCCGAGGGTGGTCTGACTGTCTTTAGGTTTGTTTTACAATGGATTTGGTTTTCCATTTTCCCTGTAAATACCGCGCCACGCACACGAGGGCAGTGGTCGCCCAGGTGGCTCCGGTGGTGATCCAGATCGCCCAGTAGCCGAGCGCGGGGATGTGGATGAGAATCTGGGAATGTCCGCGATGGTGCTGCGCACATTTTTCTCATCCTTTGCCCCGAAATATTGCGCCACGATGATGCCGATGCCGACCGCAGGCCCGGAGCTCAGGGAAAAGAACAGGAGATGACAAAAAATGCAAAGAGAAATATCAGATGCATCCCAGAGATGTTCTGCTGTTCTGGCCCGGCGAGGTACATGATTGACGAAAACGGAAAAAAGATTCCTCTTTCCGGGTGTAGTATAAGCTACAAGGTAATCCGTCGGCGAATTGCGGTCTTGCGAAAAGGGATATACAGAAACCGCGGTGGCCGTAGAGATTGCGAATCTGGTTGGAGGTGGCACTGATGCGTAAGGATAATAAGAAAAGTATGGAGAATATGAGAAGCCTGGAAAGCATGAGGAGCATGGAAAGGGCAGAGGCCACAGAGAATCTGGAATATGTCTGGCACATGGGAGACGCAGAGGATAAGGGAGGTCTGAGGATTATGAGTGGTTCAGAGAAGACAGAAAATGTAAAGGATATGGAGTATGCAGAGGATGTGGGGAGAAAACTGGGCGACACACTCCGGATCGGTCTTTTTGAGGAACTGTCTGGATTTGTACAACAAGGGAAGACGCGGACGGCTTTCATCTCTATGTCGCCCTGGCTTACCTTTACCTGAATGGTTATATTCCGAAAAGAACAGCTTTTATGCTTGAGTCGGAGCTTGTCAGATATTTTATTACAAGCGACCGCAGTATCCTGAGGCCGGACAGAGTCCAGCTCATCAGGGAGTATGGTCTGCGCGGGAAGGAGGTTACATTCATAGTCCAGGCTGGAAACAGATGACAAAACCACGTGGGGAGGTGGGGATGTTGGCGAAGGTTTATCTGAACGGAACTTATCCTTGTATGGCAAACTGGGTTGTCTTGAGGAGGAGAGAGGGAAAGATTTTTGCACGAAATTGCCTGCTCGATGAGGAGGATGAGATCACAGAGAGGGAAGCGCGCTATCTGCTCAGGCTGAATGGGAGGAGGAATCCTCTGTCAATCCGAGGCTTCTCCTGTGAAGAGTGTGAAGAGTATTTTGAACAGGTGAATGACCAGTACCTGCTGAGGACCCCGGAGCGGAAGCTGGTCTTGGATTCTATGAAACTCTATACTTTATTCATTCCGAGAGAGATGCGGGCGAGATCAGTTCTTCCGCGGGTATTGAATGACTTGCTGCTTAGCCTGTGCATTCCGCTGCTGCTGTTTGGCATATATCGCGTATTCTGCTGCGGAGTGCATTTCAATGACACATATACCTTGACAGGAAGCGTCGTGGGATTACTGATCGGTATAGTGCTGCATGAGCTGGGGCATACGGTCGCGTGCCTCGGCTATGGCGGCCGGTGGATGGAAGCGGGCGTTATGAGGCGAGGCCTGATTCCGGGTGCGTATGTGCTGATTGATTATTCCGGGATCAGGAGCAGACTGAAAAAGGTACAGATTAACCTCGCCGGAGTAGAGATGAATCTTTTGCTTGCCGGAGTCCTGCTGACTGTGTTTTCCTATGCGGATGATTGCAGGCTGCTGTATTACTGGAGCGGCGCAGCGTCTGCCGCGTCGCTTCAGAATATACTTCTGGTGTGCCTCAATCTCACCTTTGTGGAGGGGTTTGACGGGGAACAGGTGATAAGCCTGCTGCTTGGGAAGGAATCTGCGGTTGGCGCTGCCAGAGCCAGTGTCCGCTGCCTGTTTGACCGCAGGAAGCGAAGACGCTATTTTGAGAGAGAGGGCATAAACGGCCTGGCAAATGTGCTGGTGGGCAGTATCATCCTGCTGTTTCAGCTGCTGATTCCGATCCTGATTTTAGCTGAGATAATTGTTCTGGCGGAGGTGTATGTCAAATGCAGATGAGATTTTCCTTGTGCAGGCTTGTTGTTGGTACGACGATAATCGCGGTGCTCCTGAACCGCTCGCTGCTTCTGTCGGATTCTTTTGGGGTGCGTTGGGGATATGTGCTGGCTGCGATTGTCCTGATGCTCCTGCTTGTGAGAAGCCTTCCGTTTGCGAGGCATCGGGAGAACTTATGGCTGTTTCTGCTTGTGTTTGTGACGACGGCAGTGTTTAACGTAAGGATTTCCGCCTATGCTGTGAATGAGTTTCTGACATCTTTTAAATTTTTCTTAAAGTGTACGTACGCATTCTGGCTTTTTCTTGCCCTGCTGGCGGCGGAGGAGATTATACTGGGTATCATGGCGAGGATTTTCTGGAAAAAGCAGGGGAGAGCCGCCGCTAACTTGAAAAAGAATAGTCTGATCTGACGATATGACGGCCATAAAACCAGACAGGGAATTTTTGAATATAGAATATATTTTGTCCTGGGGAAAGCAGGAGTGGAGGGAGGAATCGATATGTTGGCGGAAGAAAGGGAGCGTCTGGCCAAAAATGCGGAGGAGAAGGAGTATATCAGCATTGCGATCAGGGAGGATGAGGCTCAAGTTCAGGGGTATTTTGTGCCCTGGGAGCGGACGGTGTCCGCGATGAATATGAAGCTGCCAAGTATTTCTCTGACAGTTTGTGACCTTGAGGATGCTTCAATAATGGAAGATTTGGGCAAATGCAGAGTGGTTGGCTGCTATATTTTGACTTCTCTGAAGGACTATCAGTTCCTGGAGGAATTTACGGAGTTGATGGATTTATTTATTTTAAAGGGAAAATATGTCCGGGATCTGTCCTTTGTAAAGAATATGCACTGGTTGTTCCTCTTCTATATTGAAGAAGCTACATTGCCGGATCTGGAGCCTCTGGTGGAAGTCTGCAATAGCGAAAAAAGTCTGCCTGGAAAATGTTTTGGCTTTTATCACTGCTGGGTGGAGGACACGTCCGCCCTGTCCAAAGTGAATTTTCTTCTGTCGGAGCTCCTTGTCTGGTCTCTGAAGCCGGATACCAGGGAGCGGTGGAAGGTGGCAAGAAGCCCCTTAGTGTTCCGCTTTTTTGAAGAGAGCGATGAAAGACAGATGAACTGAGGCGAGGGCATTTGTCGCCTGGCAAACGACCATTCCTTTTTCTTTTATGATATACTGGTATCACAAAGTGATCAAGAAGGAGGATGACAATATGTATGGAGCTATTTTAGGCGATATGATCGGATCGCCCTATGAATTTGATATGGGCAATAAGACAAAGGATTTTCCGCTTTTCAGCAAGGAGACAATTTTCACGGATGATTCCGTGATGACAATTGCCGTGGCGGAGGCATTGATGGAGACGGAAGGGGAACCGGAAGACAGGAGAAAGGATGCGGTCATCCGCTCCATGCAGAATTGGGGGCGCAGGTATCCGGACGCCGGTCACGGAAGAAGATTCTACGAATGGCTTTTTACGCGATATCCAGAACCGTACCACAGCTACGGGAACGGCTCCGCCATGAGGGTTTCCTCTGCCGGCTGGCTCTTCGGCAGCATCGGGGAGACCAGGCGCGCGGCACGGCTGACCGCGGAGGTGACGCACAACCATCCGGAAGGAGTCAAAGGCGCCGAGGCGACGGCGGCCGCCATCTTCCTGGCGAGAACCGGCAGCTCCAAGGAAGAGATAAGAGCTTATATTACGAGAGAATTCGGCTATGATCTGTCGCGCAGCTGCGACGAGATCAGGCCATCCTACCACCATGTGGAATCCTGCCAGGAAACTGTCCCTGAGGCCATCACGGCCTTCCTTGAGGGGATGGATTTTGAGGATGTGATCCGGACCGCGGTATCCCTGGGCGGAGACTGCGACACCCTCACCTGTATCGCAGGCAGCATCGCGGAAGCATTTTACGGGGTGCCGGACGAACTGAAGGCGGAAGGGCGGAGACGTCTGCCGCAGGATATGGTTGACGTGCTGGACCGGTTTGAAAACAGGATTGCCTGTTGAATACCTGCTGAGTGCCCGGCGTTTTTTGAGGCTCTTCTCAGGAGTTCTCTCAGAAGTGACTTGTGATAAAAATACCTGCAAAAAGAGCATCCGTCCGGATGCTCTCGAGCAGGGCTACAAGGATTCGAACCTTGAAATGACGGAGTCAGAGTCCGTAGACTAATAGGCGAAAATGCCCGGAATCACGTGGATTTCGGGACATTCGTGTGGCCTGATTGACCTATGGATTGACCTATGATTTTACTAAATCACTCAGAACTCAAATAATCAAACATCATTCCAGGACTATATATAAGCGGTTTATCCAATTTTGCCTCTAAAAAGTCCTTGTCACCAGTCAAAATTACATCTATCTGATAATACAGGGCATCACATAGAACTTGAACATCCTTTTTATCTCTTAATGTATTCTCTATATTTTCTTTTGTACTCTTGCAAAATTGAATGTCCAATGTGCGATACAAACTGTAGACTTTCTCAGCCTTATCAGGCCATTTTGCCCGCAGCTTCTCCCAAAATTCCTTATCAATATAGTCTGAAACGTATAATTCGTGCTCTGAGTCGAACAGTAACTCCAGCAACTTTCCTGCCTTACCTCCAAAAATCAATGCTGAGATAATGACATTTGTATCCAGCATAATCTTCATGATCCGCTCCGCTCCCTTCGGAAAGCAGCCATTTCCTCGATCATGCCCTGTTCCGTGTCCCATCCTTTATCATCAGCAAACATATTCTGTATCTGGTGTAAGACGGATTTGCTGTTCTCTGCCTGTTCTTTTTTTCTTTGTGCCGCAAGAAATTGTATAAAGCTAATCGCCGTCTGATAGTCCTCCTTACCCAAAGTATTCAATAGTTCGTTCACTGTCGCCGCTGTTGGTGCCATAAGATTCCTCCTCTCTCAACCAAAAACGAATCTTTGCGATATTGCCTCAAATTTTTGCCATGCTAAAGCGATATTGAGATAGTTCTATTATGCTGTCTGCCACAAGACAACCCCCTCTCTGACTACGTTCTGATAGAACGGAACAATTGTCTCCCACCTGGAAAATTTTTCGGCATCAATATCTATGACAGAAAACACTTTATCATATTTCAAATTCATATCTACAATAAAATCCGACAGCTTGTCTTCTGTCCCTTCATCTAATGTACCCTTTACGATCAACGCAACATCAACATCTGATTCTTCCGTATTTGTACCTCGCGCAACAGAACCGTAAAGCACGATACGTACTAAATGCTTCTGCATAACTGCCAATATCCCCTTAACCAGTTCCTGTAAAATATTTTGGCTCATTTCCATCTGCGAACTATTATTCATAAATCACCACTCCATAGTTTTCTGATTTCCTCGTCAATACGAAATTCCAGCACGGCTTTAGAAACATCCGGCATTTCTTCCGCACGTTTCATACGATAATCAGCCAGTTCTCTCATGCTGCTTTCCATAATACGATCCCCTCCTCCTTTATATTTCTGTAAAACGGTAGAATACTACCCCACTTGTCCATTTTAGACCTCTCAATATCTATAATGGAAAACACTCGTCCATATTTCATGTCCAGTTTAGCATTCCATTCCATAAAGCGATCAAATACCTGCTCAATACAATCGTCCTGCACGATAATAGCAATATCGATATCACTTTCCGATGTCTCTTCCCGGCGCGCCACCGAACCATATAAAATAATCTGCAGAATGTTCGTATCAAATATCTTTTGCAGACCATCTACCAGATCACGGGCTTCTTCTTCGCCAATCATGATTATTGCACCATCTTCTATCTTATCCTGCATATAGCTTTACCCCTTCTGATTCTACGTTATAGTAAAAAGGATAGGCACTGAGCCATCTGTTAAAATGATCTACATTTTTCGCGATAGGCATGATTCCCAGGTCGTTTTCGTAGTTATAATCAAATGTCAGGTCTGAAAGCGAATGTCCCTTATCCTTTATTTCTTCATCCGACAAATCCACCAGAATCATAATATCAATGTCTGAATCCGGTCCAAAATCCCCTCGCGCATAAGACCCATACAATATGACGGCTTTAAGGTGCTTTCCGTAAAGTCTCCGTAAATCATCCGTATACTGCTTTAATAACGCATTCACTGACTTTGGCAATTTTGACACTTCCTGCCATCGTTCTGTTCATAAGTCACTACTTCAGAAATTAGAGGACTTGCTGCTCTCTCAAATAATCTTCTACCCATGCTGTAAATTCTTCTGCTCGTTTTATCTGAGCTGTCGCATCTTCCAAAGCCTCCAGACTACAGTTGAATCGGTATTTTGATAACTCTTTTATGCTGCGCTCCATAACATAATCCCATCTTTCTGTACATTTTTATAGAACGGAAGTACTGTCTTCCATTCCTTATAATTGTCATAGTCAATCAGCAAAACTGATAAAACCTTATTATATTCTAACTCCAGATCAACTGTGAGATCAATCATTTCATCATGCATTTTTCTGTATAAGACCGGACAATCGCGGCAATATCAACATCCGATTCCTGGGTCTGGTCTCCTCTCGCGGCAGAACCATACAAGATGATCTGATATAGCACATCACCAAAAATCTTCCGAAAGCCAGGGATCATGCGGTCAAATATCTCCTGCAAGCTGCCCATACTCAATCATCCCCCATTATCTCAAAAAACTGTTCCTATATTTGCTATCTCTTGCTATCTCTTCAATCATGCCCTCTTCTGTATCTCAGCCTTTACTATCAGCCAACATATAATCTTACATTTAAAGTCTTTGCGCTTTTCCGATATAAGGATGAGCTTTTTCAAACTGAAAGGCTTCCTTGCTTATTTCCTCAGGTGTCTTTGCATCAAAGTATTCCCTCTGCCACTTTGTGTAATCATGCACAGCAATCTCCTGCATCTGCTTCTTAGCCGCTTCCGCAATTTCTTCCAGTTGTTTCACCACTTCAGCCGTATAAATAATTTCGTTACACTCCGTGCATTTATAGCAGGGCACATACCGAACAATTGTAACACAGTCACCCAGCTCTGTAACGCTTGTAGTAAACCCCTTTTTCGCGATTGCTCCACATTCCATACACTTCATAGGTCAAATCCTCGGTTTTCTTTCTTAATTTCAGAGCAAAGTTCCTATGTTATTTATTGTACCATAAAATCGATGAATTGCACATAACTTTTTCCATAGTTCAGGGAATCCCGTTCAACTTAAATGCAAAGTCCAAAAAGGCCAGTAACTACGGCCTTTCCGGCACGAAAAAAGAGCATCCGTCCGGATGCTCTCGAGCAGGGCTACAAGGATTCGAACCTTGAAATGACGGAGTCAGAGTCCGTTGCCTTACCGTTTGGCGATAGCCCTTTATTATGTGCTGTTCTCACATACAAGTTGTATTATAACGCATATTTTTCTTTATTGCAAGCACTTTTTTCATTTTTATAATTTTTATAATTTTTACTATTTTCAAATTTTGAGTGCTAACTTTCGGGAAATATGATACACTACACTGTAAACACGTTTCCGGAGGGATGTTCTATTGTTGCTGAAACACATGATGAACAGTAACATTTTATCCGGCGGGCGCGATTCTATACCGAAAGGGGAAAAACTATGAGCACACTCAACCTTACTCTGCTGACGGATCTCTACGAGCTGACGATGATGCAGGGCTACTTCGAGAGCAAATCTACCGAGACTGTCGTCTTCGACGCATTCTACCGCACCAACCCATGCGGCAACGGTTATGCGATCGCCGCCGGGCTGGAACAGGTGATTGACTATATCAAAAACCTTCACTTCTCCGAGGAGGACATCGCCTATCTCAAGGGTCTTGGGATTTTCCATGAGGCGTTCCTGGATTATCTGCGCGATTTCTGCTTCGAGGGCGATATCTACGCGATTCCGGAAGGCTCGGTCGTATTTCCGTATGAGCCGCTTTTGAAAGTGATCGCGCCCATTATGCAGGCGCAGCTGGTCGAGACCGCAATCCTCACGATCTTAAACCATCAGAGCCTGATCGCAACGAAGGCCGCGCGCGTGGTCCGCGCCGCCCGCGGGGACGGCGTCATGGAATTCGGACTGCGCCGCGCGCAGGGGCCGGACGCAGGCGTCTACGGCGCGCGGGCCGCGATGATCGCAGGCTGCATCGGCACCTCGAACGTGCTGGCCGGACAGCTCTTTGACGTCCCGGTCAAGGGCACGCACGCCCACAGCTGGATCATGAGCTTCCCGGACGAATACACGGCTTTCAAAAAGTACGCAGAGCTGTATCCCGACGCCTGCACGCTGCTCGTGGATACATACGACACCTTGCGCAGCGGCGTTCCGAACGCGATCCGCGTTTTCCGCGAGATGCGGGAGTCCGGCATCGAGCTTAAGAATTACGGCATCCGTCTCGACAGCGGCGACCTTGCCTATATGTCGAAGAAAGCCAGAAAGATGCTCGACGCGGCGGGTTTCCCGGACGCAGTCATCTCTGCGTCCAGCGATCTCGACGAATACCTGATCGACAGCCTGAAGTCCCAGGGCGCGGCGATCAGCTCCTGGGGTGTCGGCACGAACATGATCACCTCCAAGGACTGTCCGGCCTTCGGCGGCGTCTACAAGCTGGCGGCCGTCCTGGACGAGAAGACCGGCGAGTTTATCCCGAAGATCAAGCTCTCCGAGAACACGGCCAAGATCACGAATCCGGGCAACAAGAAGATCCTGCGCATCTACGACAAAGAGAGCGGCAAGATTCATGCCGACCTGATCTGCCTGGCCGACGAGGTCTTCGACGCCGGGCGGGATCTCACCATCTTCGATCCGCTGGAGACCTGGAAAAAGACGAAATTCAAAGGCGGTACCTACACGCTGCGCGAGATGCTCGTCCCTGTTTTCCTGAAAGGAGAGTGCGTCTATACCTCGCCCTCCGTGATGGAGATCCGCGATTACTGCGCGCAGGAGACCGAGACGCTGTGGGAGGAGACAAAGCGTTTTGCCAACCCGCACGAGGTCTACGTCGACCTTTCCGACAAGCTTTACGACATCAAGCGCGCGCTGCTGAACCAGATGGGACGCGATTGAAATATTGATTCCGTGCATAAACTCCGTTCTTTTACAGATACTACAAGTACCAACAATAACTGGCACACCTGCGGCCACCGCCGCGCCGGTTCGAGATAAAAGTATATGAGAAGATGGAGGAACATGATATGAAAGCAACAGGAATCGTCAGAAGAATCGATGATCTGGGACGCGTCGTCATCCCGAAAGAGATAAGAAGAACTTTGCGGATCCGCGAGAGCGATCCGCTGGAAATTTTTACCGACCGCGAGGGCGAGATCATTCTGAAAAAGTACTCTCCGATTGGAGAGCTCGGCAGCTTTGCGAAAGAATACGCGGAAGCGCTCGCAGCCGCTTCCGGCCACAATGTCTTCATCACGGACCGGGATCAGATCATCGCGGCCGCGGGCGGCATCCGAAAAGAGACGGTCGGCACCCCGGTCACCGGACAGCTTGAAGAGGTGATGAACGACCGTGAAAATGTGCTCACCGATCCGCAGTCCAAGAAGCAGATCAAAATCACGAGCGAAGACCAGAATGAAAGTATGCCGCAGGTCATCAGCCCGATCCTCTGCGAGGGCGACGTGATCGGCTCCGTGATCCTGCGCAGCAAAGACACCTCCCGCCGCATGGGCGAGACCGAGCAGGTGCTCGCGAAATGCGCCGCAGGCTTCATGGGACGTCAGATGGAGCAATAGCTGAAGCAGGAAAAAAGAGATGAAGTAAGAAACAATAGACGAAGCAAGAAATAATAAATGAAACAATAAGCTAGGATGGGCTGTTCTGCAAGGTCTCCATCTGGACAGGATATTCTCGAAATGTTTGTTCCAGATGGAGCACATCCCTAACAATTGGGTAGAGATACAAAAGGAGACAAAGAAATGAATCCCTTAATCAGTTCGGAAAACAGCTGGGCTTTATTTGCGATTTTGGCCGCGATCGCCGCGATTGCGATTTTCATGGAGCAAAAATGGAAATGGGCGTCCAAACTGTCTGGCTGTGTTATCGCTCTGATCGGCGCAATGATTTTATCGAATTTAAAAATCATCCCGTCGGAAGCGCCTGCTTACGATTTTGTCTGGGATTATGTTGTGCCGGTGGCGATTCCATTGCTGCTGTTCAATGCAAATTTAAAGACGATAGGGAAGTATAGCGGACGTACCTTGATTATTTATCTTTTAAGCGGTTTCGGTACGATTTGCGGCGGATTTCTCGCGTTTTACTGCTTACATAATTTTATTCCGGGACTGGAAAAAACCACGCCTATGATGGTAGGCTCTTATACTGGCGGCAGCGCGAATCTGGTTGCAATGGCGAATGCTTTCGATGCTTCAGGCGAGACTGTTTCGGTTGCTATTGTGGCGGATAATATGTTAATGGTGATCTACTTTTTTGTTTTGGCTGCTATGCCGTCTGTCAGTTTTTTCTATAAGAAGTTTAAACATCCGATTATGGATCGTATGGAAAAGGAAGACGCGGCGGTCAATGCGACCAATCATGCAGTCTTTTACTGGAGGCCTAAAGATATCTCATTAAAGGATATTGCGGCTTGTCTGAGCGTTTCACTGGTGATTGTTGCTGTTTCCAACAATGCTGCAGATTATTTTAATCATACAATTCCGACGGGGAATTTTTTGCTGGCTTTACTTAACGGATTATTAGGAAATCAATATTTGATCATGACGACGATCACTATGCTGCTTGCTACTTTATTCCCAGGCTTTGTGGGAAGGCTGGGCGGAGCGCAGGAAATGGGAACCTATTTCATACATATTTTCTTTACGGTAATCGGCGTGCCCGCATCTGTTTCTATGATTATCACCCAAGCGCCGCTGCTTTTGGTGTTCTGCCTTATTATTGTCGGCGTTAATATGCTTTTTTCTCTTCTGTTTGGAAAACTTTTTAAATTCAGTCTGGAAGAGATTATTGTTGCCTCCAATGCAAATATCGGCGGACCAACCACCGCAGCGGCGATGGCAATTTCAAAGGGTTGGGGGGAGCTGGTAACGCCTGCAATACTTGTCGGCACATTGGGATATGTGATCGGCAACTATTATGGCATCTTTACAGGGACAATTTTGTCGTGATGTAATCGTGATGTAATATTTTTTCTGTTTGACAGCCGCGGCAAAGTGTGCTAATATATAGAACCGTAGCGGTCATCGCTGCGTGCTGCTGTGGCTCAGTCGGTAGAGCGTCGCATTGGTAGTGCGGAGGTCACGGGTCCGATTCCCGTCAGCAGCTTGAAAAACCCCCGTATTTACGGGGGTTTTTCATGTCTGGTAATCAACATATCATCAACAATGCAATCAGATATATGTTCGAACTTGCAGAGCAGCTATATGATGTCCTGGCAGAAAAGCACAATCATCCCTCATATATATATTGACAACAGACGTTTGTGAAACTGTAGTATACTGAATAAACAAAAGAAAAATGCTATCGCAAAGGAGGAAGCAATATGAACATTGTAGTGATTGGCGGCGTGGCTGCCGGCACCAAGACTGCGGCAAAGCTGATGCGCCAGAACCGAAGCGCTAAGGTTACTGTTTATACCAAGGGTAAAGATATTTCCTATGCAGGCTGTGGCTTGCCATATTATGTAGGCGGCAGCATTGAAAGCCGCGAAGAGCTGATCGTGAACACTCCGGAGAAATACACCGGACTCACCGGCGTGGAGGTAAGGACGGAGATGGAAGCAGTTTCCCTGAATGCGGCTGCCAGGGAGGTTGCCTTTGCGAATGGCGAGACGGTTTCTTATGACAAACTGGTCGTCGCCACCGGGGCGGTTCCGTTTGTCCCCGATGTGAGAGGCACTGATCTGGCGGGCGTATTTACGATGCGCACCCCGGACGACGCGATCGGTTTGCGCGCATACATAGATGAGAACGGATGCCGGAGCGCCGTTGTTGTGGGCGCCGGATTCATCGGTTTGGAAATCGCGGAAAATCTGCTGGCCAGGGGTCTGAAAGTCACAGTAGTGGATATGGCAGCCCAGGTGCTGCCGAATCTGTTCGACGCGGAGGTGGCCGATTACATCCGCAGGCAGCTTCAGGCAAAGGGTATCCGCGTTGTCACCGGCGCCGGATTGACTGAGATTCTGGGCAGCGGGAAAGTATCCGGCATCGACACTTCGGTTGGACGTTTTGAGGGCGAGGCAGTCGTGCTGGCGATCGGAGTTCGCCCTGCCACGGCATGGCTGGTCGATTCCGGCATTGAGATGAACCGCGGCACCATTGTTGTGGACAAGTATCAGAGAACCAATCTGAACGACATCTATGCAGTCGGAGACTGCGCCCAGGTCGGAAACCGTCTGACCGGCAGAGGGCAGTGGTCCGCTATGGGCTCTACCGCCAATATTACCGGCCGTCTGCTGGCGAAGAACCTGACCGGGGAGGAAGCCCCTTACGGCGGCTGTCTTGGCACCGGCGTTGTGAAGCTTGCGGACGACCTGAACGCCGGGCGCACCGGTCTGACTGA
Source organism: uncultured Lachnospiraceae bacterium (assembly GCA_947627645.1). Classification (GTDB taxonomy): domain Bacteria; phylum Bacillota; class Clostridia; order Lachnospirales; family Lachnospiraceae; genus Choladousia. The sequence goes on from CANQWV010000016.1 coordinate 17,344, forward strand.
GATGCAGGCAAGAGAGGCAGGCTTCGACGTGATTACCGCGACCTGTGTCACAGACGATAAGGCGCATTACTACCCGGATGCTTCCAGCTTTATGACAAAATTGATCGCAGACAGGACGAGCCACAGGCTGCTGGGCATACAGGTGCTGGGTTCGGGTGCTGTGGACAAGATGGCGGACATCGCGGTCACAGGTATTTCGCTAGGGGCGAAAGTCGAAGATTTTGACACGATGGACTTTTCCTATGCGCCTCCGTTCTCGACCGCGATCCATCCGTTTGTCCAGGCCTGCTATATTCTTGAGAATAAAATGAGCGGCGCGTACGAGACGATGACTCCTGCCCAGTACGCGGCGACCAGGGCAAAGGGATACAAGGTGGTCGATGCCGGTCCGGCCCCGTCCATTCCGGGAGCAAAGTGGGTGGATCTGGCTCAGGTGAACGGCCCGGTCGACGGCCTTGGTCCGGACGAGAAGCTGCTGCTGGTCTGCGCGAAAGGCAAGCGCGCTTATTTCCTGCAGAATCGTCTGAAAGCATACGGATATACCAACACGCTGGCTTTGGAGGGCGGTTTGTTCGTTAACGATGTGAGAGTCTCGTTCGAGGGAGGCGCCCTGCCTCCCGAGGAGATCAAACGGGTCAAGGGGCTGGGCTGCCTGCGGGATAAGCGGTATCCGGATGTGTTCAATGTCCGTGTCATCACACGCAACGGAAGGATCACGTCCGAGGAACACCGTGTCATCGCGGAGGCTGCCGAAAAATTCGGATCCGGGGTTGTGACCATGACTACCCGCCTGACTCTGGAGATTCAAGGCGTGCATTATGCGGATCTCCAGCCATTGATTGATTTTCTGGCCGGGCATGGTCTGTCTACCGGCGGTACCGGAAGCCTGGTTCGCCCCGTGGTTTCCTGCAAAGGCACTACCTGCCAGTATGGACTGGCTGACACTTACGGTCTCAGCGAGAAGATCCACGAGCGGTTTTATGTCGGCTATCACGGCGTCACCCTGCCCCACAAGTTCAAGATCTGTGTCGGCGGCTGCCCCAACAACTGTGTAAAGCCCAGCCTGAACGACCTGGGGATCATTGGGCAGAAGATGCCTATGATCGATTATTCGAAATGCCGCGGCTGCAAGAAGTGTCAGGTGGTTGAAAATTGCCCGATCAAGATTGCAGAGGTGATTGACGGTAAGATCCATGTGGATCCGGATGCGTGCAACAGCTGCGGGCGCTGCGCCGGCAAATGTCCGTTCGGAGCGTTCGAGGAATATCGCTATGGATTCAAAGTCTTTATCGGCGGCCGTTGGGGGAAGAAGATTGCCCATGGGCAGCCTCTGACTAAGATATTTACCTCGGAAGAGGAAGTCATGGATGTGGTTGAGAAGGCGATCCTTCTGTTCCGCGACGAAGGAATCTCCGGCGAACGTTTCGCGGATACGATCCAGCGCCTGGGTTTTGACTATGTCAACGAGAAGCTGATCAGCGGCGACATCGACAATACGGCTGTTTTAAACAAGACGGTCAAGGGCGGAGCCACCTGCTGATCAAAGGGCCGGGGCGGCCCGGGGGCAGGAATTTTATCATAGGATTCGGCGATCAATTGTGACTTAATTGAGGGATGACGGAATGGAAAAGCTTGTGATCGGGAGCCGGGAGAGCAGACTGGCAGTGATACAGTCGGAGATCGTGCGGGACAGTATCCGTAAGTTCAGCCCGGAAACAGAGGTGGAGATCCTCACGATGAAGACGAGCGGGGACAGAATACTGGATCGTCCGCTGGAGCAGATCGGCGGGAAAGGATTGTTTGTGAAGGAACTGGACCGGGCGCTTCTGGAAGGGCGCACGGATCTGTCCGTACATAGCCTGAAGGACGTGCCGATGGAGCTGCCGGAGGAGCTGCCGCTGGTCGCTTTTTCCGCGCGCGAGGATGTGCGCGATGTGCTGGTACTTCCCCCGGGGAGAAGCGAGCCGGATCTCTCCCTCCCGGTTGGCTGCTCCAGCAGGAGGCGCATGATCCAGTTTCGGGAACTGTATCCGCAGGCAGATTTCCGCACGATCCGGGGAAATGTGCAGACCCGGCTGCAGAAACTGGATTCCGGGGAATACGGCGCGATCATCCTGGCGGCGGCCGGGTTGAAGCGTCTCGGACTGGAACACAGGATCAGCCGGTATTTTACGACGGAAGAAATGATCCCGGCGGCCGGACAGGGAATCCTTGCGGTGCAGGGACGCGCCGGGAAGGATTACGGTTATCTGGCAGGCTTTCATGACGAACAGTCGCGTGTGTGCGCGCTTGCGGAGCGTGCTTTTGCGCGGGCGATGGGCGGGGACTGCAGTACGCCCGTGGGAGCTTATGCGAGAGTGGAGGGCGGGACGGTGATCTTAAACGCCCTGTTCATGGATAAGGAGACAGGCAAAAGATACAGGGGCAGTATTGAGGGGAGCGTGCAGAAGCCGCAGGAGGCCGGGATCCTTCTGGCACGGCGGCTGAGAGAAAAAGGGGAGAACCTCAGAAGATGAGCGACGGAAATCAGGAAAATCCCGGCAAGGTCTGGCTGGTTGGCGCAGGTCCGTCCGATCCGGGACTGTTCACATTGAAAGGGAAAGAGATACTGGAGACTGCGCAGGTGGTCGCGTATGACGCGCTCGTCGGAGCCTCGGTGCTTTCCATGATACCGGATACCGCGGAGACGGTCTATGTGGGAAAGCGCGCCGGAAAGCATACCGTCTTGCAGGAGCAGATCAGCGAGCTGCTGGCAGAGAAGGCCAGAGAGGGCAAGCGTGTCGTGCGTCTGAAGGGTGGCGATCCGTTTGTGTTCGGGCGCGGCGGTGAGGAGCTGGAGCTGCTTGCCCGGGAAGGGATACCCTTTGAGGTCGTGCCGGGTGTGACTTCCGCGTTTGCGGTTCCCGCATACCAGGGGATTCCGGTCACGCACAGGGACTATTGCTCGTCGGTTCATCTGATTACAGGGCACAAACGCGCCGGCATGGAGTCAGACATCGACTTTGAAGCGCTGGCACGGACAAAGGGGACGCTGTTGTTCCTGATGGGAGTGGGCGCTTTGGGCGACATCTGCCGCGGGCTGCTCGGGGCAGGAATGAATCCGGGTACTCCTGCCGCGCTTCTGATGCAGGGGACGACCGCTGCACAGGATATGATCCCGGCGACGTTGGCGACGCTGGAGGCAGAGGTGGAAGCGCGTGGGGCAAAGACCCCGGCGATCATTGTGGTCGGGAATGTCTGCGGGCTGGCGGGGCAGTTTTCCTGGTACGGGAAACAGCCGCTCGGAGGCGCGAGGGTATTGCTTGTAAGACCGCGGGAGCGGATGAGCGAGACTGCGAAAAAGCTCCGCGCGCTCGGTGCGGATGTCCTGGAGATGCCGACGATCCGCATTCAGAAGATTGCGCGGAACAAGCGGCTGCAGGAAGCGCTGGATGAGGTCGATGCTTACCGCTGGCTGGTGTTCACGAGTCCGGCCGGGGTGCGGATCTTTTTTGAGGAGCTTGCCGAAAGGCGTAAGGACGTCCGCTGCCTGTATGGCCGGAAGATCGCGGTCATAGGGAGCGGAACGGAACGTGAACTGGAAAGCCACGGCCTGTTTGCGGACCTGATGCCGGAACAGTACGACGGGGAGCATCTGGCACACGCGCTCGCCGGGGTATGCGAGGCGGATGAGCGCATCCTGATCGCGCGGTCGTCGATCGGCAATCCGGAGCTGACCAATATTCTGCGTGCGGCAGGCGTCCGGCAGGTGGACGACGTGCCGGTTTACGATACCGTTTATGAAAAGAGTCCGGTGATTGATATTGGAGCGGAGATAGGAGAGAAGAGAATCGATTACGCGGTGTTTACGAGCGCGTCTACGGTGCGCGGCCTTGCGGCTGCCGCGGGAGACGCTGCGCTTGCCGGGCTGAAGGCGGTCTGTATCGGGCGGCAGACGGCTGTAGCGGCGAAAGCGCTCGGGATGGACGTGGAGATCTCTGAGAAGGCCACGATCGACAGTGTGATCGGGAAGGTTTTGGAGCTGCACGGAAGGAACCGCAAGGAATGACGAAAAACGATAACTTATATTGCCGCGAGCGCGCGGCGGAATGGAGAGAACAAGAATTGCCGTGAGCGCGCGGTGGAATGGAGAGAACAAGAATTGCCGTGAGCGCGCGGCGGAATGGAGAGAACAAGAATTGCCGCGAGCGCGCGGCGGAATGGAGAGAACAGGAATTGCCGTGAGTGCGCGGTGGAATGGAGAGAACAAGATGGACATGAGAATCAGGCCGCGGAGGCTTCGCGGCGGGGAAAATCTGCGCAGGATGGTGCGTGAGACAAGGATGGACGCTTCTTCTCTGATCTACCCGATCTTTATCAAGGAGGGGAGCGGGATCGTGGAGGAGATTCCGGCGATGCCCGGGCAGTACCGTTACAGTGTGGACACGATGGGGAGGAAGCTGGAGGAGCTTCTGAAGGCAGGCGTATCCACGGTGATGTTTTTCGGGATTCCGGCGGTGAAGGATGAGGTCGGAAGCGGCGCTTACGCGAAGGACGGGATCATCCAGAAGGCTCTGGCACAGGCGAAGCGTGACTACCCGGAGCTCTATGCGGTCACGGATGTGTGTATGTGCGAATATACCTCGCACGGACACTGCGGCGTACTCTGCGGACATGACGTGGACAACGACAGGACGGTGGAGCTGCTGGCGAAGACAGCGCTCTCATATGCGCAGGCGGGGGCGGACATGGTGGCGCCCTCCGATATGATGGACGGTCGGGTGTCGGCGATCCGCGACATCCTGGACGCGAACGGCTATACACAGACGCCGATCATGTCCTATGCGGTCAAGTATGCTTCCGGATTCTATGCGCCGTTCCGCGACGCTGCGGGTTCCGCGCCGTCGTTCGGAGACCGCAAAAGCTACCAGATGGATTACCACAACAGCCGCGAGGGCGTGAAGGAGGCGCTGCTCGACGTGCAGGAGGGAGCCGATATCATCATGGTGAAGCCTGCCATGGCCTATCTCGACGTGCTTGCGAGGGTGAAGGAAGCGGTGCATGTGCCGGTGGCGGCCTACAGCGTGAGCGGGGAGTACGCGATGATCAAGGCTGCTTCCCGGGCAGGATACGTGGAAGAGGACAAGATGATCTGCGAGACGGCGGCCTGCGCTTACCGGGCGGGCTGTGATATCTACCTGACCTACTATGCGGAGGAGATCGCAAGGTTTATCAAAGAAGGCAGGATCGGATGAAAAAACCGGAAACGGAAAGACAATTGCGATGAAAGAATTTTTCGTATCGAAGAAATTCTGACTGCGGCAGAAAAAGGCGGCTGTCCGCTGATGGGAGTTGTATGGGGAATTGATGAAGGAAGAAGGTGGTCTGGTGTACTTTCCGATTTTTGTAGATTTGACGGACAGGGAGATCCTTGTGGTCGGCGGCGGCACGGTCGCGAGCCGGCGCATCCGGGTGCTGACCGGGTTTTGTGAGCATATCACGGTGGTCGCTCCGGAGGTTTCTCAGGAGATCGCCCGGTCAATCTCCTCTGAACCCGGCGGCTGCATACTGACCGTTTTCCAAAGACCCTTCGAACCGTCGGATCTCGACGGCAGACAGATTGTGCTGGCGGCGACCGACGACGCCGTACTCAACCGCCGGATCGCGGAAATGTGCCGCGCGAAGGGGATTCCGGTAAACGACTGCTCCGACCAGAGATTTTGCGATTTTCAGTTTCCTTCCGTCGTGCGGGATGAGGACGTTGTGATCGGCATCAACGCCTCCGGGAAGAACCACCGGCTTGTGAAAGAAACCAGACAAAGCATTGAACGTTGTCTGGATGCTGGAAACAGCCGCTCATAATTTATCATGATCATGCACCGGCTTGTTGTCTCATCAGACCGACAGGCATTCGTTTTTCAGGCGTTCTATGAAATCCGTCTCGTTTGCGGTCATCTGCCGCTCCCAGGAAGCCCAGTCGCCGGTCATCTGCGGTATCAGAAGCGCACAGCGGTAGAACATATCGGCGCTGTTGTATCTGCTGATGGCGTGCGGATAAATGTGGCCGCCGGGAGTTTCGGATTTCCCAGCGCCGTTCGGCAGGAAGCTGCCGTTCCCCGACACGAGCTGCGGATAAATGACCCCGGTTTTGTGGCAACTATAGGACACCATGTCGCGGATGCATTTATTGTAGTCGTCCAGGAATCTGTTTTTCTCCGGATCGCCGGATTGACTGTCATCGGGACTGTCTGACCGATAATCGAGTTTATCTGATTTTTTATCCCAGCCTTTTTTGAACTTGGCGTCCAGAATGGCGATGTATTGCCGGTCTTTGGAAATGACAAAATCCGGGTAAGTCTGGGTGTAAAAGTTCGGCCCGTAAATCCCGGTTTCTTTTTGCGGTTCCACGCGATAGTTATCCCCGAGCTTTTTCTGCAGGAGATTTTCCAGATATTTTTCCCAGAGATCCGGGATATACACGAGAAAACCGTTCACCTCGTCCGGTGTGTCCCCGAAAACGGAAAAACCCATGGAACGCAGAATCGCGAGACAGGTAATCCGCAGTTTTTCATACGGAAGATAGTAGGGCGCCGAGATTGCTTTCTGATTTTTGCGGATTACGGTGTCCGGGCTTTCCTGCTGCCAGGACGGCGCCTGCACGGAAAGCTGGCGGAGAATCCTGCCGGCCTCCGTATTTGCGGAAAAGAAGCTGTCCAGGGAATCCCGGTAGTGCCTTTTGATAAATTCGTATGTATGCAGCACGAGGTGATTGAAGGAATTGTCTACGGTCAGTTTGCGGTAGACACAGGCAATTTTTCCCTGATGCAGGCCCATATTCAGCTGGAGATGCTGTTCCACATCAATGGATCCCCGCACATTTTCGTTGTTTTGCCGGAAGGTCTGATAGGTTCTGTAATTTCCGTTCCGGTTTGCCTCTGTCAGCTGGTTTCGGAACCTGGATATCATGAGAATTCTGAATATGTCCTCCGGGGAAGAATGGACCTGAGAATCATTGAGTTCCAGATCGCAGAGGGAGGAGAGCATATGCAGCAGAAAATACGGGCGCTTTTCGTCCTTGTCGAAGCGGCATCGGATCTGCAGTTCGATGTCATACACAGGGGAATCGGCGTTTGATTCCGGACGCTTTGACGTTGGCTGGTATGCTTTTGTCCGGTAGACGCCGACCAGATTGCCGAACCTGGTCTTCTCCCCTATGGAGAAAGGATCCGTCACCCGGAATTTCGGGCGCGGTAAGCCAGAGACCCGGTCGGCATACCATATGGGAACTTTGCCCTTATCAATCTGGTTCTGCAGATCTTTCAGAAAATTTCGGACGAAAGAATCCCGATTCCAAATCTCGTGATTGTTCGTATAGTCCGGGTTCTGCTCCGGGATATCATAATTGCAGGCATAACCTTCTGTATAATCTTTCGCGGATATGATAATGTTATTCATGTTCGTCTTTTTCCAGGTCGCCCGGCGTCTGTGAAAGACCGGGACATACGCCGCTGTTCTTGGCAGGGTTGTCAGTTCATCAATGCGCTGCGGCAGTCGGTGATAAAGGCTTCCGTCAGGTCGGGATTCTGGCCGCGGCAATATTCGCGCAGCAGAGGTTCGATCCGCTGTGCCCATATGTCGTTCAGAGTGTCGTCATTGCCGTCGTAATCCCTGAAATAAGTGTGTCCGATCTGATACGAAGCTCCAAGACCGATGCGCTGGCCCGAGTCCGTTTCTTTGGATTCCCCGCTGATAATCTCATTCATATGATTGATTTGTTCGATCAGATCTGCCGCTCCGCCCAGAAAAATCTTTCTTTCAGCCCTGGACAGCCATCCCGAGGTCGAAGCATAACTAAGTTCGTCTTCCACTTTTACTTCGATCCATTGAAATCTTCTGCGCAGAGCGAAATCGAACGCCTCTACGCTGCGGTCAATCTCGTTCATGGTACCGATGATGTACAGGTTCTCCGGAATGTAGAATCCGTCTTTAAAAACGTCGTTTTTTATGGGTTCGGCTTTTCCGTCCTCAGCGATCTGAAAGACGGGCAGGTTCTGCAGCCGGGTGTGAAACGAATGCTCCGCGCCCCGATAGGATTCTTCCAGGCCGTACATCAGCTCGCCGAACACCTGGGACAAATCCGCGCGGTTGATCTCGTCGATGATAAAATAATAGTTCATATCGGTTTCACCGTCCCGGGTCTTCTCCACGATCCTTCGGCAGAACGCTTTGAAGCTGCCGTCGAGCCGGACAAAGGAGGTCTCGTCCTTTCCGCGCAGGACGGCAGGCCGAAGCCCTTCCACGAAATCAGAGTAGTCATAGGAAGGATGGAACTGGACAAACTCATAATACTGCTGCATTCTCTTCCAGACTGTCTGCGGCAATCCAATATCCGGGAGATGAAGCTGCTTTCTTATCTTTTCCTGTATGATGCGGGTGGACATAAAGGTCTTTCCGGTGCCAGGCGCTCCTGTAAGAACGATCTGTTTTGCCTGGCCTCCGGAAAGCAGACTGCGAAGCTGCTCTGCCGTATTGCTTCTCACGGAAGATTCCTGGGCGATTTCACATATTTTACTGATTGTAAGAAGCAGGTCATCATAGCTTTCTATCATCTGTGAAGCCAATCTGGCGGCTTTTCCGTCAGCATTAAGGGTATAATCAGTATATTTTTTCTGCAAACTGCGTTTCTGCTCCTCTAATCTGGCGGGGTTCCGAAAAAGGATTCCCGGGGATTTTGATTTGTTATCCAGAAAATCGTTTACTGTCACTGACTTTCCTTCGTCTATGATTTTTATGAGGACATCTTTGACGCGCGCAGGATTTGTTTCACGGAAATTTCTTCTATTATAGCCTATCTGCCGAAGGTGTTTTTCCGGATCCCGGATTTCGAAGAGAAAGTCATATTCCGCCTTCCTTGAGAGTTCTTTGATAATATCTGTGCCGTTTGTCTCAGATATCCGGGAGGAAGGAGAGGTCGTATCTTTACGCTCAAGTAATATAAGCGGTGTTTTTATCAGTATCGATTTACCGTTGATTTCGCAGCCGCTGACATAATCGGAGCCGGGGTTGGTGACAGGGAGCATCCGCCCGCCCTCCGGATTAAATTTTGTCTCGCGGATTTTCACGTCCGGAAATTCTTCCTGCAGGCATTTGACAATGACCGCCGGGTATTGATGATAAGGATGAACAACAGGGTTCGGCATGGTTAATTATCCCCCCATTTTGCAGATTTTTTATTTGTCAGGGCATCATGACAGTCTTTGATAAAGCGCTCCGCCGTCTCGGGATTCTGACCGCGGCAGTATTCGCGCAGCAACGGCTGAATCCGCTGTTTCCATATGGTTTCAAGGCTGCCCGCTCCGCTGAACAGGCTGCGGCAGTTTTTGAAATACGCGTGTCCGATCTGGTAGGAAGAACCGAGGCCGATACGTCTGCCTGCGTCGGTCGAGCCGGTTCCTCCGCAGATGATCTTATTCATGCGGACGGCACGGCTGATCAGGTCTTCTACGTCTTCCTCGGGCAAATCCCACATTCCCTGTATCAGCGCTGACCTGAATTCGAATTCCGGACTTACCTCTATCCAGCGAAATCTTCTGCGCAGTGCAAAGTCAAATGCCTCCACGCTGCGGTCGATCTCGTTCATGGTGCCGATGATGTACAGGTTCTCCGGAATGTAGAATCCGTCTTTAAAAACATCGTTTGTCAGAGGATCGGCCTTTCCGTCCTCCGCAATCCGGAAGACGGGCAGATTCTGCAGCCGGGTGCGAAACGAATGCCGCCTGCCCCGATAGGATTCTTCCAGACCGTACATCAGCTCGCCGAACACCTGGGACAGATCCGCGCGGTTGATTTCGTCGATGATAAAATAATAGTTCATATCGGTTTCACCGTCCCGGGTCTTCTCCACGATCTTGCGGCAGAACGCTTTGAAGCTGCCGTCGAGCCGGACAAAGGAGGCCTCGTCCTTTCCGCGCAGGACGGCAGGTCGGAGTCCCTCTACAAAATCAGAGTAGTCGTAGGAGGGGTGGAACTGGACAAGTCTGTAGTAGGATTGAATCTCCTCTTTTTCCTCCTGAGACGGCGATTTCTCACCGTTCTCTGTCGGAGCAGCCTTTCGCGCGTTCCGGAGCTGTTCGCGTATCTTTTCTTCGACCACCCTGGTCGCCGTAAAGGTTTTCCCGGTACCCGGTGCTCCGGTAAGGATGATCTGTTTCGTCCGCCCTTTAGTCAGAATGTCTTTAAGCCTGGCTTTCATGAAAGGAGGTACTATGTGACATACTTCACTGATTTTGTCGAGCATTTCCGTATAGCTTTCAAATTTTGCCAGGGTCGAACCGTCATCCTGATCTGAATATGTACACGCATGAAAGATACCTGTATCTTCCGTGGACGTTGACTTTTCGATAATCTGTCTGAGTGCCTCCCTGATCCTGACAGGATCGATCGTATCGGGATTTCTGCTGCTGCATATAGCATTCAATTGTTTATCCGGATTAAATATCCAGATATAATATGATGCATTTTGCGGGAGGCTAGTGGAAAGATGGACAAAATTGTATGAATTCTTTGCTTTGCTGGTCACGCGCAGGGCTATGGAGACATTATTTATCTTAATATTATAGCGGTTTACCCTGATGGAAGCCTCATCCCCGGGGGCTTCATCCGGGAAAGCTACTTGGATCGCTGTGAACAGATCTTTCTCCAGGCATCTGGCGATGGAATATGTATAGTAATAGTAGAGGGGTTTTTCTTCATCCGGCATGACGGTTTTTCCTTTCGTAGATCTCTGATTATACGGATATCATATAACAAAAAACCGGATCATTCAATAATGTTTTCAGGTACAACAAATACACCCTGCACACAGGGCGCGATTTGCCTGAAGTGTACAGGTCTGTTCTTTTGCCGTATTAATTTTTTTACTTACTCCGGATCTTCCTTAAACGAAATAACTTCATTGGGATCGCATTTCAGAATCATACAAAGGCGTTCCAATGTGAACATTGTGATGCTTTGGTTGTGGCGAAGATTGTGTATGGTCCGGGGATTGATGCCATACTTGTAGATCAGGGCATAGGTGGTGATCCCACGCGCTTTCATCGTATTCCACAAAGAGTCATAGCTGATCAATGGCTTTCTCCTTAGTAAAAGTTTGGGCTGCAGAAGCTCGCTGCGGCCAGCCGGCAAGCAAATTTTCGTCTTCATTATCAGTGTCAAATTTAGGATTGAACATACTGAAAAATGTATCTATAATAGAAGAAAAATCTGCTAATGGGAGGGTTGTGAAAAATGCAAAAAACCAAGATGCAAAAGCAAAAAGAAAACGCGTTTGGGGAGTTCCTGGATGTGACGTTCCAGCTTTCGGAGGAGGAACTGCAGGCGATCCATGGGCTTATTCCAATGACTCAGGAGCTGTTCAACCGCTGCGCCGGGAAATGCGAGGAGATCGGCGGAGTCCGTCAGCTGGAGGAGCTGATCCGGGAGTTTCCAGAGCTCTATCGTGTGTACCGCGGGGGTGGAAGCAGCGTGGACTGAGTGCGGCTCGGCCTGTGACGGATTAGAAGAAACCTTGCTGCGTGTACCTCAAAAATGAATCCCGCAGGCCTCAGACGGCAAATCACAGCTTGAAAAGATAAAATGTTCGTGCTATTATCATCTCCGTGAAAGGAATGGGTCGGGCAAAGGCGGCGGATGTCAGAGAGCTGTCGGCAGACAGCCTGCCGGGCGGGCAGCTTTGCGGGCAGGACACTCTTCCCAAGCGGGAGAGCTGCGCAGTCTCGATGAGGGCGGCCACGGCTCAGCATGGAGGAATTTTATGGCATATCAGTTTGAGAGCAGGGTGCGCTACAGTGAGATTGGGCTGGACCGGAAGCTGACGCTTGGCTCGGTGATCGATTATTTCCAGGATTGTTCGACCTTCCAGTCGGAGGCGTGCGGGAACGGGATTGATTATCTGAAGGAGCAGAAGCGCGCATGGATGGTTCTGTCCTGGCAGATCGAGCTTGTGCGCAGGCCGATGCTCGGGGAGCATATCACAGTGCAGACCTGGCCGTACGAGTTCAAGGCGTTCTATGGATACCGGAACTTCACGCTGAAGGATGAATCCGGGGCATATCTGGTGAAGGCGAACAGTATCTGGGCTTTTATGGATATGGAGTCCGGCAGGCCGGCGAAGGTGCTTCCGGAGAATATCTCAGGCTATCAGATGGAGCAGCCGCTTGAGATGGCGAGCTTTCCGCGGAAGATCCAGCTGCCGCAGAACAGTGTGCGGATGGACTCTTTCCCGGTGGGCAGGCATCATCTGGATACGAACAATCATGTCAACAACGGACAGTATATTGCGATGGCGGACGAGTATCTGCCGGAGGGCTTTGAGACGTCGGCTCTGCGCGTCGAATACCGCGCCCAGGCGAAGCTGCACGACCTGATCGTGCCGATGGTGCACCGGGAGGAAAACTCGCTCACGGTCAGCCTGGAAGACGAGGCCGGGAAGCCGTATGCGATCGTCGTGTATTCCCGCTGAAGCGCGGCATGCGTGGGATTGGGTACGGGAGGAGCCGGACGCAGCGGTTTGGAGGCAGAGCTTTGTAAGAAGGATATGTGCCGGAGACCGTGGGCAGGAATTCATGCAAAAGGGATAGAGCCGGAAGAAAGACGGCAGGGAGAGAGTATGCTTCATATAGGAGAAAAACAGGAGCTCGAAATTGTAAAAAAGGTAGATTTTGGCGTGTACCTGGCCGAGAGCCGCGATGCGCAGGAGCGGGTGCTGCTTCCGAAGAAGGAAGTGGGAGCCGGGCTGGACTGCGGCGGCAGGGTCACGGTCTTTTTGTATAAGGATTCGCAGGACAGGCCGATCGCCACGCTGCGCGAGCCGCTGGTAACGCTTGGACGGACGGCTTTGCTGAAGGTGAAGGACGTTACGCGGATCGGCGCGTTTCTGGACTGGGGGCTGGAGAAGGATCTGCTGCTCCCGTTCCACGAGCAGACCGCGAAGGTCTATCCGGGCGACGAGTGCGTGGTGGCGCTGTACCTTGACAAGAGCAGCCGCCTGTGCGCGACGATGAAGGTCTATCCGTACCTGAGCAAAAGTTCGCCGTATCAGATCGAGGATCAGGTACGCGGGCGCGTCTATGAGCTAAGCGGGAATTTTGGCGCGTTTGTGGCCGTGGACGATCACTATTCTGGCATGATCCCAAGGCACGAGGTTACGCCGGCGCTGCGCGTCGGTTCGGGCAACTCGGCCCGCTGGGAGGGTACGTTCCGGCGTTGACCGGACGGAGGGG
>CANQWV010000017.1 GCA_947627645.1 uncultured Lachnospiraceae bacterium
CGCGCAGCGTGATGCCCTTGCCGATCTCAAACTTATAGTCCGGGTTCGTGTTGATCACCGGAACGGCCAGACGGCCGAAGCGCAGATAAACCGGTCCGACATACTCGTAAGCAGCCTTCACCGCGGCACGTGCCTCGACATCGTCCGCCGGGTTGATCACGACCATGCCCGGGATCTCGCGCATCAGGGCCAGATCCTCGTTGCACTGGTGGGACGCGCCGTCCTCGCCGACTGAGATGCCGGCATGCGTTGCGCCAATCTTCACGTTCATATGCGGGTAGCCGATCGAATTTCTCACCTGCTCGTATGCGCGGCCCGACGCGAACATCGCGAACGTGCTCGCGAACGGCACCTTCCCCGTCGTGGAGAGGCCTGCCGCGATCCCCATCATGTTGCACTCCGCGATTCCGCAGTCGATGTGGCGGTCCGGGAATGCTTTCTTGAATACGCCTGTCTTCGTCGCGCCTGCAAGGTCAGCATCCAGAACGACGAGATCCTCGTGCTCGGCTCCGAGCTCTGCCAGTGCGTTTCCGTAACTTTCTCTGGTAGCGATTTTCTTTACTTCTGACATAATGCTTCCCCCACTTTCTCTAAATCTGCCATAGCGATGGCGTACTGCTCATCGTTCGGAGCGGTACCGTGCCACGACGCCTGGTTCTCCATGAAGGAGACGCCCTTTCCTTTGACCGTCTTCATGATGATCGCGGTCGGCATACCCTTGGTCTCCTTTGCCTCCGCAAACGCCGCGCGCAGCTGATCCATGTCGTTGCCGTCCGCCACGTTGATCACATGGAAATTGAATGCCTCGAACTTCTTGTCGATCGGATACGGCGAGCAGACATCCGCGATGTTGCCGTCGATCTGAAGGCCGTTGTTGTCTACGATCACGACGAGGTTGTCCAGCTTCCGGTGGCCTGCGAACATCGCCGCCTCCCAGACCTGGCCCTCCTGGATCTCACCGTCGCCGAGCAGCGTGTAGACGCGGTAGGACTTGCCGTCCATCCTCCCCGCGAGCGCCATGCCGACCGCCGCCGAGATGCCCTGTCCCAGAGAGCCTGAGGACATATCAATGCCGGCAATGTGCTGCATGCACGGATGGCCCTGCAGATGCGAGCCGACCTTGCGCAGCGTCGTCAGATCCTCCACCGGGAAATATCCTCTGTGCGCCATCGCCGAGTAATAGCCGGGAGCCGTGTGTCCCTTGGAGAGCACGAAGCGGTCTCTGTCCGGATTCTTCGGATCCTTCGGATCGATGTTCATCTCCTCAAAATAGAGGTAGGTGAACAGATCCGCAGCCGAGAGCGATCCGCCCGGATGCCCGGCCTTCGCGCTGTGCACCGCCGTCACGATGCCCTTGCGAACCTCGTTCGCCATTTTCTGTAACTCAAGTGTCGTCATAATGGGTACCTTTCCTTTCTATATTTTACCATAAAAGCCCAAGCTCCATTGCGTGTAGAAAAAAACACGGACTTTTATATATGGTGTTCATAGATATATCCATCATACACTTTTTCCCTGTGTTCGTCCAGCAATTTCCGTATTAAATAGCATTAAAATGGCAAATAAGCCGCGCAGCTGCGGCACGGCTCATTGTTTTTCCAATTATTCCACGCTCTTGAGCGACTCCACCATATCAATCTTTTTCAGCTTGAAATACATGACCCCGTTGACGATCATGGAGAAGCCGACCGTGAAGAGCGTCCCGTACACGAAGCTTGGCAGATTGATGTTGCGGCCGAACATACAGGCGTCCACCTCGACGGTCGTGATGATGTAGGCGTGCAGCAACTTCCCGAGCACGATCCCGAGCGCGGCGCCGATCAACGTCAGCAAAATATTCTCGCGGTAGACGTAGGCCGCCACCTCGCCGTTGTAGAAGCCGAGCACCTTCAGCGTGGCAAGCTCCCTGCGGCGCTCGTTGATGTTGATGTTGTTGAGGTTGTAGAGCACCACGAACGCGAGCGCGCCGGCCGAGACGATCAGCACCAGCATGACGACGTCCAGCGCCCCGAGCATATTCTCAATCTGCTCCGCCATCGTCCCGGTGTAGGTCACATTGAGCACCGCGTCGTGGCTCAGCATCGTCTCGCCGATCTCCTCAATCCCCTCCTGCGTTTCACCGCTCTCGAGGAAAAAGCTGTTGAACTCCGGCGCTTCCCCGTATACCTTCTCGTACAGCGCCGGGGTCATATACAGATAATGCGACAGATAGTTCTCGCACACCGCGGCGATCGGCACCTCGACGTCGTCGCCCTCCTCCTGCTCCAACGTGATCACGTCGCCGACCTTCAGCTTCAGTTCCTTCGCGATCTTCTCTGTGATGATGGCCCCCTCGTCGGTCAGCTCATACGGCTCCCTGGTCTCGCGGTCGCGGAAGCAGAAGAAGCCGTCCAGCCCGTCCAGATCCTCCGGCACATACAGATAGATCGACCACTCTTTGTTCGTGATTCCCTCTGTCTGCACATCCGTCAGCTGCATATAAAAACGCTTGGAGTGCGTCACCCGCTCGTCTGCGCGCAGGGCCTCCTCCACCTCCTCAAGCTCCGGCTCGTCCGCATCCGTGTCCAGCACGACGACCGCGTCGAAGAGCTGCAGTTCGTCAAACTGGAGCCGGCCGATATCCGTGATCGAATCTGTCAGGCCATAGCCCACAAGCAGAAGGCCCATGCAGCCGCCGATGCCGATGACCGTCATCAGGAAACGCTTCTTGTAGCGAAACAGGTTGCGCACCGTGGACTTCCAGGTGAAACTGAGCCGCTTCCACAGGAACGTGACACGCTCGAGCAGGACACGCTTGCCTTCCTTCGGGGCCGGCGGACGCATGAGCTGCGCCGGGACGGCCATGAGCTCCTTATAGCACGCGGAAACGGTCGCGCCGATCGTGCAGATCAGAGCCGCGCCCATCGCGATCAACCCGTAGGTCCAGTTATATGGAAGCAAGATTTCCGGAATATGCTGGTACATGATCCCGTACGCGTTGATGATCACCCAGGGAAACACCTTCTCCCCGAACAGAATGCCCGCCACGCCGCCGCCAAGCGTCGCCAGGAACGCATATTTCAGATATTTTGACGCGATCGACCACTTGCCATAGCCGAGCGCCTTGAGCGTTCCGATCTGCGTGCGCTCCTCCTCGACCATGCGCGTCATCGTCGTCAGCGAGATCAGCGCCGCCACCAGGAAGAACAGGATCGGCACCACCTTCGCGATGTTAGAAAGGCGCTCCGCGTTCTCCCCGAATCCGGCGTGCTCCGGAAGGGCGCTGCGGTTATCTACATACCAGTCCGGATAGCGCAGCTCGGCCAGCTGCTCCTCCGCGTCCGCGATCTGTTCCTCCGCGTCCGCCAGATCCGCCTCCGCGTCCCGGATCTTCTGTTCGCCCTCCGCGATCTCGTCCTCAGCCTCCTTTTTCCCTTCCTCGTAATCCTCCCAGCCGTCCTTGATCTTATGCTCGTTCTCAATGATCGCCTTCTGACCGTCCGCGATCTGCCGTCTGGCATCCGCCAGATCACTCCGCGCATCGCTGATCTTCTGCCGCCCCTCGTCAAGCTGCCGTTCCCCATCTGAGACCTGAGACCGTGAAGCCTCAAGCTGCGCCCAGCCGGAGTCGAGCTGCCTGCGCGCCGAGGTCAGCTGCGCACTTGCTTTTCTCAGCTCCCGACGGCCTGCATCGATCTCGTCCTGTCCCTGCTGCAGTTTCTTTTCATTCGCATCCAGCTCTTTCTTCGCGGCATCGAGCTGTCCTTTTGCTGTTTCCGCCTGAGTCTTCTGCGTGTTCAGCTCCTGCCACGCCGCCGTAAGCTGCTGTCCCGCCGCGTTCAGCGTCTTCTCATTCGCGTCCATCTCCTGCTTCGACGACGTCAGCGTCGTCCAGGTCGCATCCAGCGTCTGCTTCTGCTGCGCCAGCGTCGTCTGGGCCGCGTCGAGTTCCGCCTTCGCTCCCGCAAGCTTTTCCAGAGTGCCGTCCCGCGTGGCCACCGCTTTCGCCGCCGCCTGCTGCTTCTGCTGCTGTTCCTGGCTCAGAGACAGCTGTCCCTGGCCCGCAGGCCCGTTGTATTGCGCCTCCAGCGCCTCAATCTCCTGCGTCAAGGCTTCTATCTCACTGGTTTTCCCGGAAATGTCCTTCTGTGCTGCACCAAGCGTCTCGTTCAACGCCTGTATCTGCGAATCCAGCCCGGATACCTTCGCCTCCTGATCAGCCGTCTGTGTTCTCAGATTAGAAACTGCGGAATCCTGTGCGCTCACCTGACCCACCAGATCATCCGCCGCTGCCTGGCAGTCCTCCACCGCCTTCTGTGCCTCGGAAAGCGCCTTCTCATAATCGTCCGTATAATCCGAATTCGGATCCTCCGGATCCTCGTACTGGGGATCCTCTTCCAGACTGGCAAGCGTGTCCCTGGCCGTCTGAAGCGCATCTGCCGCCGCCTGCTGTTTCGTCTGCAGTTCTCCGAGCGTCCCCTCCGCCGAAGAGAGCTGTCCCTGCAGATCCGCCAGCGTGCTCTTTTCTCCATCCAGCTGTGCCTGCAGTCCGGAAATACTGTCCTCGTCTGCTTTCTTCTGCTGCTTCAGCGCCTCAAGGTCCGCCTGTGCCTGCGCAAGCTGCCCGTCCTTTTCTTCCTTGTCCGCGCGGTTCTGAGCGACCCGAGCGTCACAGTCCTGCTGCGCCTGCTGTGCAGCATCCACCGCCGCCTGCAGGGATGCAACCGTGCCGTCATATTCCTGCTGCTGTTCCTGCAGCTTTTCGTTTGCCGCTTCATACGCCGCCAGGCCTGCATTGTACTGCTCCAAACCAGTCTCATACTGCTTTTTTCCTGCTTCCAGCTGCTGCATGCCCGCGTCATAATCCGCCTGCTGCTGTGAAAGCAGTTTTTCCGCGGACGTAAGCTGCTCCTGTCCCTTGTTGAAGGCCGCCAGGTTTTTGTTGTATTCCTTCCTGCCCTCCGCGAGCTGCTTTTTCCCGGCGTCAATCTGCTTCTGCGCGGCTTTCAGTTCCTTCTCTCCTTTGGCAGCCTCGCTCTTGTACTCCGCCATGCCGGACTTATATTCGCTCTCTCCAGAGTCGAGCGTTTTCTGCGCCTCGGCAATCTGGCTCTTGCCCTCCGCCAGGGTCGACTCATTCTCCTCGATCTCACGCTCGCCGTCTATCAATTCCCGCTCGCCGTCCGCAACCTCTTCCCGGGCGTCCCAGAGTTCCCGTTTTCCATCCGCAAGCTCCTGTTCTCCTTCGGTCAGCTCAGATTCCGCCTCATTGAGTTCAGACTCTGCTTCGGCTTTGCCGTCCGCGAGCTCCTGTTTGGCGTCCGCAAGCTCCTGTTTGCCGTCCGCGACCTCCTGCTTCGCCTCCTCAAGCTCAGACTCCGCTGTCTCCATGACATCGTCATAGCGGATCTCGCACCTGGCGTCCGCGATCCCCTCAATGCGCTCGCAGACCTCGTCCACCAGGTCGTCATAGCCGCTGGTGAAGGCGGTCTTCTCTGCAGCGTCCTCCACCCGCAGGTAGGCGACGCTGTATACCTCCGCGTCGAATTCCTCCGGAAGCACATAGGCAAAGCCCGAGAGGGAGCCCGTGCCAAGCGAGGTGCTGCCTCTGTTGAACGACAGATAGCACGGGCTGTAGCCATAGCCGCTGACCGTGAACTTCCTGTGTCTCAGGCTGCTGTCGTCCTCCGAAGACACCGCAATCTCCAGCGTATCCCCGGGCTCATACCCAAGCTTGAGCGCATAAGCCGCATCCAGAAAGCACTCGTCCGCATGCTTTGGGAGCTGCCCCTTCGCGGGCGTAAGCTCATTGATCCCATCCTGCAGCGCCTCTATGTGAAGCACCTCCCGGGCCTCGCCCTCTCCGCAGTAGACGTCCTCCATATAGCTTCCCACGACAAAGGAGACGCCCTCGGTCTCGCCGAGCGCATCCAGATCATCCTCCGTCAGCCCGAGCGTGCTGATCACGCGGAGATCCATAAGATTGCTGTCGTCAAAGTACGAATCCCCGGTCAGCCGCATATCTGGTGCAGAAGACTGAATTCCAGAGAAAAAAGCCACTCCCAGAGCCACAATGAAAAAAATGGACAGGAAGCGGTTTTTACTCTTTTTTATTTCCACGTGAAAATCTTTATGTAGTGCCTTTTTTTTCATAAGCCTCACATTCCCGCTGCTTTATATTCCTCTATAGATCTATATCCCTCGATCCTGCCTGTGCGCGCGGCCACAGCCTTAGGCCGAATCTTCGGAAAATACAGGGATACGTGCTGTGCCGGCAGCTTCAGCTCCTGCGCTTACCACTCGATCGTCTCCACCGGGATCGGCTGCTCGTTCAGCTTCATCTCCGAGACGCGGCCGTTCTTGATGCGGATCACACGGTCCGCCATCGGAGTAATCGCTGTATTGTGCGTGATGACAATGACCGTCATCCCACGCTCCCGGCACATATCCTGCAGAAGCTTGAGGATCGCCTTGCCGGTCTGATAGTCGAGCGCGCCCGTCGGCTCATCGCACAGCAGAAGCTTCGGGTTCTTCGCAAGCGCCCGTGCGATCGACACACGCTGCTGTTCGCCGCCGGAGAGCTGCGTCGGGAAATTCCCCATGCGCTGCTCCAGCCCGACCTCGCGCAGCACCTGCGCCGCATCCAGCGGGTTCTTGCTGATCTGCAGCGCCAGCTCCACGTTCTCGAGAGCCGTCAGATTCGGAACGAGATTGTAGAACTGAAAGACAAAGCCGATGTCGTTGCGCCGGTACGAGGTCAGCTTCTTCTGGCTGTAGCGGGCGATGTCGTATCCATCCACAATCACACTGCCGCTGCTCGCGCTGTCCATGCCTCCCAGAATGTTGAGTACGGTCGTCTTGCCCGCGCCGGACGGCCCTACGATCACGACAAACTCACCTTTTTGTATCTCGAAATCGATGCCGTCCACCGCATGGATATCCACCTCTCCCATGTGATAGACCTTCGTCACATTTTCAAGCTTTACGAACGCTTCCGACACTGCTGTCCCTCCGAATCCTATATGCTGTCCCTATTTTACATACGCAAAACTCATGCCGCAATCACTTTATAAAAATTTAACAAAGCGCCCTGTACCCAAACGGCAAATACGGACGCCCTGCTCCTTTTTGACAATGAAAGCTGATCGCTCAGCGCTCATTCAGATCGACATATTCCCTGTGATGCCCCACATACTTGTATGCCGGGCGGATGATCTTCCCCTCGTTTACCAGCTCCTCGATCCGGTGCGCGCTCCAGCCCGCGATCCTTGAGATTGCGAACATCGGCGTGTACAGCTGCTTCGGAATGCCGAGCATCGAGTAGACGAATCCACTGTAAAAATCGACATTACAGCAGATTGGCTTATGCAGCTTCTTTCGGTTCGTCAGAAGCTCCGAAGCGATGCGCTCCACCTTTTCGTGCAGCTCAAACTCGTCTGTCAGGCCCTTTTCCTCCGACAGAGACCTTGCATATTCCTTCAGGATGACCGCACGCGGGTCAGAGAGCGTGTAGACCGCATGGCCCATGCCGTAAATCAGGCCGCTGCCGTCAAATGCTTCCTTATTCATAATCTTAACCAGATAATCGCGGATCGCATCATCGCTGCCCCAATTGTGCACGTTCTCTTTGATGTCCGCAAACATATTCTCCACCTTGAGGTTCGCGCCGCCGTGCTTCGGACCCTTCAGCGATCCAAGCGACGCCGAGACCGCGGAATAGGTGTCGGTGCCGGTCGATGAGACGACATGCGTCGTGAACGTGGAGTTGTTGCCGCCGCCGTGCTCCGCGTGGATCACCAGCGCGATGTCGAGCACCCGCGCCTCGAGCTCCGTGTACTGCCCGTCGTCCCGCAGAATGCGCAGAATATTTTCCGCTGTGGAAAGCTCCGGATCCGGGTAGCGGATCAGAAGGCTCTTGTCATTGTGATAATGCTGATAAGCATGATAGGCATATACCGAGATCAGCGGGAAGGTAGCGATCAGCGACAGACACTGCTTGAGCACGTTCTGGATCGAGATATCGTCCGGATTCTCGTCGTAGGAATACAGCGTCAGCACACTGCGCTGCAGCGCATTCATGATGTCCATACTGGGCGCCTTCATGATCACATCCCGCACAAACTTATTCGGAAGCTCCCGGTACTGGCTGAGGATCTCAATAAAGGACTGAAGCTGCTGACGGTTCGGCAATGCACCGAACAGGAGCAGATATGTGATCTCCTCGAAGTTGAATTTCCTCTCTTCAAAGCCCTTCTTCAGATCCATGACGTTATAGCCCTGGAAGTAAAGCTGCCCCTCGGACGGGATCTTTCTGCCTCCCTCCGTCCGGAACGCGACCACGTCCGAGATCTCCGTCAGCCCGGTAAGGACGCCCTTGCCGTCAGACTCACGCAGGCCCCTCTTCACGTCGTACTCCTCGTAGAGATTCAGATCCAGCGCGCCCGAGATCATGCACCATTTTACGAGCTCTGCAAGCCTGATATCCCTGATCCTTCTGTCCTCGTCACTCTTCATCATAATATTCTCCTCCTCATCTGTCACAACTGTTCTGTCGTCTGTCCATACACCCCCTTGTGTCGGCAGCTTCTCTCTGTTCCTTATCGCTTTATAGCTTTGCAGCTCTATTGCATTTTAACTTTGCTGCTTATGCAGCCTCATAAAAAGCTTATGTCAGGAGCCAGACGTCTCCTGCGTCAGATCCTGCGCGCTTTTGCAGCCTCGTAAAAAGCCCATGTCAGGAGCCGCTGTCCTGCAGCCATCGTTCCAGCAGGCGATTCAGCTGCGCGCCTCTCTCCGGGGAAATGGAATAATAAGACCATTTTCCCTGTTTCCGGCATATCACAAGCCCGGATTCCACAAGAATCTTCATATGGTGGGACAACGTAGACTGCACAATGCTCAGCGACTTCAGGAGCTCCCCTGCGCAAAGCTCCCTGTCTTTGAGCAGTTCAAGGATCCTGAGGCGGTTTTCATCCCCAAGCGCCCGGAAAAGCTCCGCGGCGGCAGAAATTGTAAGCCCTGACGTCCCCGCCTGCCTGCTGTCCCTTCCATCCTCCGGCCCCTCGGCAGCGCTTCCGCCCCTCCGGGGAATTTCCGGTTTCTCTATGGAATCCTGCGCCTCCTCATTGATCTGTGTCCTGCGCTTTTCCTGTTTTGCTCTTGTCCTCTGCTCCTCGTGCCTTTCCTGTTCTACAGGTAATTCCTGCGTCCTGCGCTTCTTCTGCTTCTCACTCTTTTCCTGTTCCCCGCGCTTTTTCTGCTTTTCACGTTTTTCTTGCTTTTCACGTTTTTCCTGCTTTTCACGCTTTTCCTGCTTTTTCTTCTTACCCATGGTACGCTTCCCACCTCCCACAGCCGTTGCGCACAATCCAATTCCATTCAAATTTTTATCAAAATCTTGCAGTATACATAATTAGCGGGACGCACCTTCGCGCACATTATAGCATAAGAATTTATTTCAGTAAAGTGTTTGCATTTTCTGATTAAAAATGTTATAGTACCAATGTCACTGCTCCGGCCAGACCGGATATCTGCTGCTGAGGCGGCAGGCTCACGGACAGGCTGCGGCCCCTGCTGCGCGAAGCGGATCTGCGGGTTCGCACTGCGTATCGGCGGGCACGGAGCGGACGGCAGAATATCCATAATCTCAGAACAGAATTGCAGACAAACTGAAGCAACAGAAAGGAGAATACCCTATGTCAAATAAAAAAAGATTGTTTCTGCTCGCGCTGACTGCTGCTCTGGCGCTATCCGGCTGCGGCGGCAAAAAAGAGCCGGCTCCGGAGGCGGATGAGCCGACCCCGTCTGATTCCAGCCAGCTTGAGGTCATAACAGACGACAAGGAGGAAGCCGAAACAGAACAGGGGACGGAAGATATGAGTGAAATTTCTGAAGCCCTCAGCCCGATCACGCCTTCCGATTACCTGGTCAAAAATGTGTCCGACTATATTACGCTCGGTTCGCTCGACGGCCTGACCGCAACGCAGACCGCCTATGAGATCACGGACGAGATGGTTCAGGAGCGCGTTGAAGAAGAGCTCTATCTGTACAGCGAAGAAAAAGAAGTAGAAAAAGCCGCCGATGGCGACACGGTCTACGTCACCATCACCTCCTCTGTCCAGGGCGGAGAAGTCTCCGAGCCGGAGGATACCTATTTCGTGATCGGCGATGAGGACTACGGCGCAGAGTTCGACGCACAGCTGATCGGCGCAGCAGCCGGAGATGAGCTGAAGTTCTCCATAAGCTATGTAGACGACGCATGGTTTGACGAGTGGAACGGCAAGACCGTGAATTTCGAAGTCAGCGTGACCGGCGTCTACGAGACCGTCGTCCCGGAATACACGGACGATTTCGTTACCACAAACACAGGCTTTGCTTCCAAGGATGAGTTCGAGGAGGCTCTGCGCGAGACGATCGAGGATGAATACACACAGGACAGCTATTCCGAGACGATAAACGCCCTGTTCCAGGATGTGATAGACAGATCCACGTTCAATGGTTACCCGGAGGAGCTGTACGCCTCCTGCGAGGATGAGATCATCTCCTACTACGCGATGTTCCTCGGCACAGACGACCGCGACGCAATTCTGGATTCGCTCGGGATTACGAAAGAAGATCTCGAAAGCGACGTTCTCAATACCGTCAATCTCCGCCTGGTGATCTGCGCGCTTTGCGAGCAGGAGGGCATAGAGGTCACTGAGGACGAATACGTCTCTGAGATAACAGCAGACGCCGAGGAATACGGCTACGTAAGCGCCGTTGAATACGAGGAGGACAATACCCGCGAAACACTCGTGTGGAATCTTTACCAGAACAAGGCGGCCGAGTATCTGTATGACCACGCCGAGATCACTCCGGTCGAGGCCACGGAGGAAGATCTCTATGGCGACTTTATCGAGCTGGAAACAGAGGAAGAAACATCTGGCGCAGATGAAGTCTACGCTGCGGAGTTCACAGTCGAAGAGTAAGCCAATCTAATTGTATCAAAAATTTCAAAACATATGTTTTTTTTGTTATTTTCTTCAAATGCGCTTGACAATTGACTTTATTATGCTATACTAAAGATGCTGGTAGAGTGGTTTGTTTGTAAATTTCACTAACTATTATAGATTATGAAAATAATAGTCTTGGTAGTCTATAATAGTTAGTGAAATTTTTTAGCAAATCAGGTAGGCACAATAGTTAGGAGGTACCCAGATGAACAAAGGTACAGTGAAGTGGTTCAACGCAGAAAAAGGCTACGGTTTTATCACCGGCGAAAACGGATCCGACGTATTCGTGCATTATTCTGCGATCCAGGGTGAGGGCTTCAAGACTCTGGAAGAAGGACAGGCGGTTTCTTATGATCTGACAGAGGGCGCCCGCGGAATGCAGGCTGCCAATGTAGTGAAACTCTGAATTGGAATGTGAGATGACCCGAAGGTCGTTGTAGCGCTTGCACAACGGCCTTTTTTACGTCTAAAAGCAGTCTCCATACAGGATAGTCGGCAAATTCATTTGCCTGACTATCTCTGCAAATTCATTTGCCTGACTATCTCTGTATGAGAGACTTAATCCCGTATGAGCCAAACAGCGATCGCGAACAAATTATAGTCTTTCAAAGTCCTCCGCGCCGTGCTTGCACAGCGGGCAGACGAAATCGTCCGGGAGCGTCTCTCCCTCGTAGACATATCCGCAAATCTTGCAGACATAACCCTTCTTCTCCGTCGTCGGCTGTGGCTTCGGCTTGATATGGTCAAAATAATACTGATATGTGACGCTCGGCACGTTCGAGAGCACGATCGCCTCAGTCACCTCCGCGACAAACATCGTGTGCGTGTCGTACTCATGCTCCTCGATCACCTTGCCGGAGAGCACCGCGTTCGTGTACTCCGGGATGTAGCGCAGGCCGTTCGCCGTGCGCAGCTCTGCCGGCCCCTGCGCAAATTTGTCCGTGTCCCTGCCGCTGCAGAAGCCAAACTGCTGGAACAGCTTGAACGGCGCCTCGGTCGTCAGGATCGACACATTGAATACGCCGGTCTTCTTGATCATGTCGTGCGTGTAGTTTGCCTTGTTGACGGC
The DNA here is from genome assembly GCA_947627645.1 of uncultured Lachnospiraceae bacterium. Lineage (GTDB taxonomy): Bacteria > Bacillota > Clostridia > Lachnospirales > Lachnospiraceae > Choladousia. Next base: position 12,040 of record CANQWV010000017.1, read on the forward strand.
AATCGCAATGCGCTTCACCTTATCGGTCACCTGCATGACCGTGTTCGTGATGCAGCCGTTGTCCTTGTCCCCGTCCCGCGCGGTCAGCACAAACAGTCCATAGGACAGCTTGAACATCGCACTCGGGTCAAGCTGGCCGTCCGTGGTGAGCGCCGACGTTCCATTCACGGCCTGCGCCGCAGCTGCAGAAGCTCCGGCCGACTTTGCCGCGCCCTGCGCCCCGGAAGCCGCAGCCGAACCTGTCGCGCCCTGCGCTCCTGCCGACTCTGCCATGCTCTTCTCCCCGGAGGCCTCATTTCCGGCCCCTGTCCCGGCAAGGCTTCCCGTCCCCGGCACCGTCACGCGCTTCGCGTCGTCCGGAATCGTCGCCGCCAGCGCGTCTGCAAGGGCGTCCACCTCAGACAGCTGCTCCTTCTTCAGCGAGGAGATGATCGTAAGCTTGTTGTCCAGGATCGTCATATTCCTGCATTTTTCAAACTCCGCGCGCATCAGACCGCCGCTCGTCGGCGCCCAGGAGCCGTTCTCGATCAGGGCGACCGTGCGGTTCTGGATGTTGTGCGCCACAAGGTCGTAAATCAAGGACTCCATGTTCACAAAAATGCCTGCGTTGTAGGTCGTCGACGCAAACACGAGATGGCTCCACTTAAACGCGGCAGCGACGATCTCGGACGCCGGAGTCACGGAAACATCGTACATGACAGTCTTCACCCCGCGCTCGCGCAGACGGCAGGCCAGGATCTCCGCCGTGTTCTCCGTGTGTCCATAGACCGACGCGTAGGCGATCATCACGCCCTGCTCCTCCGGTGCGTAGGAACTCCAGTGCATATATTTCCCGATAAAGTCAGAGATATTTCTCCTCCAGACAAAGCCGTGCAGCGGACAGATCATCTCAATGTCGAGCGCCGCCGCTTTCTTCAGCAGCGCCTGCACCTGATCGCCGTATTTGCCGACGATGTTCGTATAGTATCTGCGCGCCTCGTCGAGATAATCGCGCTCGAAATCCACCTCATCCGCGAACAGCGCCCCGTTGAGCGCTCCGAACGTGCCGAAGCCGTCCGCCGAGAAGAGGATCTTGTCCGTCGTATCGTAGGACACCATGACCTCCGGCCAGTGCACCATCGGCGCCATCACGAACACAAGGTTGTGCCTGCCGGTGCTGAAGCTGTCGCCCTCCTTCATGACCACGGCGCGCGCGTCGATGTCAAAGTCGAAGTATTGTTTGATCATCGCGACGATCTTCTCGTTGCAGATAAGCTTCACCTCCGGGTACCGCACGACGAGCTCCTGGATCGCCTCGGAGTGGTCCGGCTCCATGTGGTGCACCACGAGGTAGTCGAGCGGCCGCCCGCCGAGCACCTCCTTCACATTCTCGAAAAATGTCCCTTTCACTGCCTTGTCCACCGTGTCGAAGAGCACCGTCTTCTCATCCATCAACAGGTAGGAATTGTAGGACACACCCGCCGGTACGGAATACACGCCCTCGAACATCGCGAGGCGGCGGTCATTGCTGCCGACCCAGTACAGGTCGTCTGTCACTTTTCTGTAGCAATACATGGGAAACCTCCTTTATTTTCTTTATTTTATTTTTAAAAGAAGCCTACTGAGCTCCTTATACAGAAGCCGTTCCACCCTTTCTCAAATCCATTCCTGCACATCGTCCGAACGACTGTCTTCTGCGTCCTCTGCCTCCTGCGCGTCGTCTGAAAGGCTGTCTTCTGCGTCCTCTGCCTCCTGCGCGTCATCTGAAAGGCTGTCTTCTGTGTCCTCTGCCTCCTGCGCGTCGTCCGAACGGCTGTCTTCTGTGTCCTCTGCCTCTTGCGCGTCTGCGTCCCCGGAATCTGCCGCAATCCGCGCGCCGTTCACGATAAAACCGACATCACGGATCGAGGAGCCTGCCGGGATTGTCCCATTGTAATCCACCGATGTGATGTGCAGCACATTTCCCTCCACGGTATAGTTTCCGTTCCAGCCGCTGGAAAGCTTGATCTCTCCCGCAAACGGCACATCGATCCCCCAGGAGCTGCAGTCTGTCTCACCCTTATTCTTGATTGTCAGATCGTACTGGTAGGTCGGCGCGCCGTTCTCCTCCCAGTTTCCGCGCACGATTGCAGACGCCTCAATGTCCCCGTCCGTGATCTTGACCACGCCGGATCCGTCCGTGCCCGTCTGCACCTCACCTACACTGTTCTGCTCTCCGTTTCCATCTGCGCTGTCCTCTGCGCCATTTTGTCCATCAACAGTGTTCTCTCCCGACGTGCCGGACTCCAAACTCTGGTTTTCGTTTTGACCCGCTCCGCCGTCCTGGCCGGTACCATTGGAAGCGTCCGGGTTGCCGTCTGCCCCGCCGTTTTGACCGCCGTTCCCACGTGGATTGCCTTCCTGCTCCGCCGGATTTCCGCTCAGCAGCTCGTACAGCCACCTACCAGAATCGCTCAGATCGTCGGCCGTGAAGCCACTCGTCTTGCCGCAGGAGCTCTTGAAGATCGCCGAGCTCTCATCCTTGTTCGAGATATTCCACGCGACATAGCTGACGCCGTACTGATCCATCGTCTCGACCCACTTCTGCGCCTGGTCAAGGTCAAGCGCGCCGTTGCCGCTCGCGTCGCAGATCCCGTACTCCGTGACAAAGATCGGGAGCCCCTGATCAAGCGCGCCCGTCATCCGGCTGCGCAGGTCATCCTTGTGCGTAGCCGCATAAAAGTGCAGCGAGTACATGAGATTGTCATAGTCCGTGATCGGATCGGCCGCCGCCTCGTCCACATACTGCGACCAGTTCGGCGTCCCCACCAGGATTACCGCATCCTCGTCGTTCTGCCGGATCACCGGAATCACCTGCTTCGCATAAGTCTTGACCGCCTCCCAGCTCGTGCCGCCGTTTGGTTCATTGCAGATCTCATAAATCACATTGTCCTGTCCCTTAAACTCATTCGACATCGTCTGAAAGAAATCCAGCGCCTCGTCGAGATAAACGTTCGGGTTCATATCCGAAAGAATGTGCCAGTCGACGATCACATACATATCGCAGGCCGTCGCATACTGAACTCCCTGCTTGACGAGCACCTGCAAGGCTTCCTTGTTGCCGTCCGTACAGTAGCCTCCGGACTCCGCCGTGTACATCGCCAAACGAACCACATTCACCTTCCACTCACTGTGCAGTTGCCGGAAAAATTCCTCATTCACATATTGCGGGAACCACGCAAGCCCATGCGTGCTGAGCCCCCGAAGCTGCACGGGCTCACCCTTGCTGCCGACCAGCTGCGTTCCCTCCACATGGAGCGCGCCGTTCACGGAGGGCGCAGCCAACACACCGGATTCGAAGTCTTTCCCCGTCAGGCCGGCCTCTCCCGCCGGATTCTCCGGCGACGGCTCTGCGGCGTGTACCGCATACAGTTGCATTAACATCAGCATCGACATAAATACAGCCAGAGCAACAAACCTCATCTGTCTTTTCATATCTTCCGCGCTCCTTTTTTTGACTATCTGTATATGTTGATTTTATCATACTTTTTCTGCTCCGTCATCCGAATCCTGTCATTCCCGAAAATATGAAAAATATCAAAAGCCGTGCTATGACAGCAGCATTAACATCGTTTATTCTTCTTTCTTCCTTAATCGCTTTCGCAATTCATTTTCCGGTAGACGAACCTTTCCTCCGTTATATTTCAACAGAGTAGCAATACAATATATATAGTCCTCCGAAGCAATATACTGTCCTTCCAACAACTGATCCAAAATACCTATCGTCCCTATTACCTTAACCCCTTCTAAAGTGGCAGCTTTTCTGAGCGGACCATCCCCTGTCAGAAGAATTATCTCTCTAATTCTTGCGATTGCAAGTGCAATACAGTCATACAAGGAAAGCTTTACATATTTCTCTGTCAATTTCTCAGCAAGAAAGAATTCTTCATCCGTAATCTGTGTCTTCTGAAGACCCAAACGAATAAGTTTCTCATTTAATCCTGGCGGATTCAATATTTCGTCCTCGACAGCATCCTGATCCATCAAATAAATATATGGGAGTCTGAATGGCAGTTCAAGCCGGTCTATCATCGCAAAATCAATCCAGATATTCGTATCACTGCTGATATATTCCATCCATTAGCCCTCCGATGAAAAACACTGGTCAGCAACATAAGCGTAAGACTTATGCAGAAGCTCTGCTCCTTTCTGAACAGAAATCTCTTTCTCACTGACCGCTCTGAATACGAGCTGTGAAAACAACATCGGTTCTTCTTTCGGAATTCTGATCGGCTCATTTCGTTTCCAGCCTTGCTTTCCTGCTTTAATATAAAAGTCCTTGGCAACGCTGTCTGCAATAATCCCGCACAGATTGGCCCGCTTTACAAGCAAATACATGGAAATTCCATACTCTTTGCATACAATCGTCATATCCTTCGTAACAGCACTGCGCCGGATTCCAATCTCCCTTTTCGCATCCTCCTCAGACAAAAGGAACGCCCCACTAATGGCCGTTGCTCTGTCTTCAATTTCCTTGTCTGTCACATCCTCCGGCCATTCAAAGATGAAATGTGCCATTTCATGTACAATCGTAGAACGAATGCGTTCTGGCGACATATTCCCATTTACAATAATGTACGGTCTGCCGTCAACAAGACCATTCATGCCCGAAAAAGCATCACTGTCAATATCCAAAAAATAAACCAAGACTCCTTTGTTCTCAAGCAATTCAACAAGATTACCAATCGGCCCTGCGTCAGAAATGCGAAGATACTTTCGGAGCGCTTTTGCGTCGTCTTCCGCATCGGCAGACAACTGCACTCTGTGACATTCCGGTGCAGCAGGCAGAACTTCTCCGCCTAAAATCTCGACAGCCGAAAAAAAACGATTCATATACTCTTCCACAGATGCACAAATAAATTCCTGCTGCCTTCTCAAGAGCTTGCTGCCCTTCCGAAATTCGCCATGAACAAATACATGACTCTCATCACGTTTGGCCAGGAAATCAGAAACCCGAACATTCAATACTTTTGCTAATGCCCGAATCACATCCATTGAAGGCTTTCTGTCACCGTTTTCGTAATGACTGATCGACATAGGAGTTACCTGAATTAACGCTGCAAGTTCTTTTTTTGACAAATTATTCTTCATACGATAATATTTTATATTCTTACTCAGCATCTCATCCCCTCCTTCTGTTTATATTTTACCATCTTTTCGTAAAAAGTAAACAGACGGCAAAGATTTTTTTCAAAAATAGAAACTCCGTCCTTACATTTTATACTGCAAGGCCAGAGTTCCATTATGTCACTTTAGTGTGAAACACGATATGTGTTTTTACAGTCACCATTCTCTGGCTGCCAGCTTCCCGATCAGGCTTTGATCTGCCGGCAGCCAGTCCACACTGTCGAGTGTCTCGCGCGTCAGCCAGCGCGCCGCCTCGTGTTCCTTCAAAACCAGATGACCGGACTTGATCGTGCATAAAAAACAGTCCATCGAGAGATGAAACTTCGGGTAATCGTACTCGACCGTGTCCAACAGCTCGCCGACTTCAATCTGCGTATCCAGCTCCTCCATGATCTCGCGCGCCAGCGCCTCCTGCGGCGTCTCGCCCGGCTCTACCTTCCCGCCCGGGAACTCCCAGCCACCCTCAAACTCCCCATACCCGCGCTGGGTGGCAAAGACCTTGTTCTCGTGAATGATGATGGCGGCGACAACTTTGATGGTGTTCATGATATCCTCCTGCTATGTATTATACTCTATATCTCACTGTGTAACAGGCTTTATGCCTTGTTAAACTTTTTCATATCAACCTAAACAGCTTCTGAATCGTGTGTACCAGTTTATCCATTTACAATATACTCGTATATATCCTCCCGAACGGGAGTGTCCAGGATCCACTCAATCTCAACGGCCGTTTTATCCGTATTTTCCATTATGAACTCTTTCGCCTGTCCACTGGCTTTCATCCGCCCAAGATAATAGAATTCTTTTGAGATCTTATCCTCTTTGTTCTTTCTTACAAAAAGTTCAACCTTGATGCCCCGCTCTTCCGCTTTCAGGAAATTCTGCACATCCTCAGACTCCATCGTCCGGCTCTGCTTCGAGATCGCGATCAGCCTGCTCGAGCTCGTAAAATGATCCTCGTATTTGATCGTGTCCTGAATATCCTCCGCTTTGTCATAGTTAATGAATACGGGGAACGTCTTCGTATTTTTATCGTACTTGTATCCACCGATATTCAGCGGAACTTCATTGTTCTTCCAATTCAGAAGACGGCACGCATCTTCGTAGGTATACTTCTGATACAAGACAAGCGCCGTATCCTGGTAGCCATCGCTGTAATTAGCTTTATATCTGGCAATGCCAAAATCAACCAGTTCCTTCACGATCTGATGGAATTCAGGGTTCTGAAGCATTCGCTGCATTTCATCCGGCGTTCTGTAATCTCCCGTTTGCTCGTCTTTCTGCAGGAAAATACAGTCCTCGTAGGTCTTCTTTCCAGAACCCGCCGGGAACTCGTTCGTCATCACATTGACCACACTGGTTTCCGCCATTTCGGTCATCCGAATCCCATACTCACTGTGCAGAGTATTCCTCAGCCTGCTCATAACCTTATAAGGATACTGCAGCATTCGCTCCAGAAGAATCAGTTCATGGACACGCTTCCCACTCGCAAGCTTTTTGGAGATAAACTCCACTACTTTTTCTTCCGTCTCACTCAGACGCACTTTATAGTCCTTCTCATACTTCACCAAAAACTTGTAATAAGATCCGAGACTATTGTTGTCAAAAATGCGCAACACATCCATCTCGCCGTATTTATCAAAATCGGCCAACGACGGAATACGTCCGAGTTTATTTTTCAGGTTCGTATAATTCTCTCTGATCAGTTTGATATCGCTGAAATTCGCGGCGTCGATTGCCGAGAATATACGCTTCCGTGAGATCTCGTCAAAGTGAATCGTGGAGGAGCCCGGTATAATGCGTTCTCCTTCCAGCACATATCTGCGGATGTTGTCCTTGTTGTAGCTTCGATCCCCGGACAACGCAATCGGAATCATAAAGTTGTTCTTATAATTGCCGATAAAATCCAGAATCACGACATATTCTTTATTCTCCGCCTTGCGCAGGCCACGCCCCAGCTGCTGGACAAAAACAATCGGCGACTCCGTGGGGCGAAGCATGATCACCTGATTGATCTCAGGAATGTCGACGCCCTCGTTAAAAATATCTACCGTGAAAATATAATCCAGCTGGTTCTCAGCATTCTCTGATACCAGGCGCTCTACTGCCGCCTCCCGCTTTTCCTGTCCGTCCTCACCGGTCAGCGTCAAAGTGCACAATCCACGTTCATTGAATTTTTCACTCAGCGCAACAGCCTCTTTCCTGGAGCTGCAGAACACAAGACCCTTCACACGGTCTCCATTGTGCCCATAGTATTTTGCCTGCTCCAGCACATAGTTCACGCGATCGTCCGAAGTCAGTCTGTTAAAATCCCGCAAGCCAGTTTCATCGTCCACCGTCTTGCCGTCAATCTGCAAATCTGTGATGCCAAAATAGTGGAACGGACAAAGCAAATCTTCTTCCATTGCCTGCTGGAGTCTGATTTCGCAGGCGATATTATGGTCGAATGCCTGATAGACATCATAGCTGTCCGTGCGCTCCGGCGAAGCCGTCATCCCAAGCCAGAACTGCGGGTGGAAATAATCGATGATATTCTGATAACTCGCGGCGCCAATTCTGTGGACTTCGTCAATGATGATCACCTGGAATTCATCCCTGCGGAAACGCTCACGAATCTCCTGCTTTGCCATCATCTGCATTGTAGAAAACAGGTAATCTGTGTCAAAATTCTTAGAGTTTCCGGAAAGCAATCCGAATGTTTTTGTCTTTCCAAAAACATTCTTGTAGCTGGCAATCGCCTGCCGGGCAATCTGTTCTCTATGCACGAGAAACAGCACTTTCCCCTGCGCTTCTTCCCGCATCGCAAATGCAGAGGCATAAGTCTTGCCCGTGCCCGATAATGTCAACCCCGTGACACAAACTTTTTGAAAATCTTTTTCCCGTAAATCAAGGCTTTTCCGTCAAGTCCTCTCCAAAATCAGGCGGAGCGTGTCCTGCAAGTGTCATAAAACAAGCAATCTGGTGTTAGATAAGTGCTTCTATCAAAAGACCATATTAATCGTCTGTTGAGCACTATTCTTGCCGGTTCTTCCATCGCTTGGTGTTTTTGAGTATGTTGTTTGATAACGGCCATCACCATAATATGTTATTTTATAATGCTTGCCTTCTTCTGTGATTTCAAACCCAAGATCCTTTAATGCCTGTCTGGTTCTTCCAGACATACCATCGTAATTCTTAAGCAATTTTTTTAGTTCCTCTGCTTTTGTCATACTCAGTTTTTGATAATCATTATTGCGAATAATGTCACGTATAATATCTGCACGACGACTCTTTTGTGCAGTTGCCTTCAGTGCTTCAGTTAAAACAGCTAGAAGAATGTCTTTTATTTCGCCCTGGTAAAATTCAAACTCATCACCCATAAACAAAACCGGAACAGCATTCGATGAATCGATTTTCGCCTTTAATCCCTGGTTCTCAAATTGTAATACCTCGTTTACCCTAGTCAGTTCTTCAACTTGGTTCTGTAATTTCTTCATTTCTTCATCGAAACCATCAAGTAATGCATCAGCTTCTGCCCTAGCATCATCAAGCGCTTTCTTCCGGATTCTTCTTTCTTCTTCATCAAGTGTATCTATCAGCTTTGTGGCTTCTTCCTCAGCTGCTTTTTGAGCTTTCTCAGCTGCAAGGCGCTCTTGTCTATTACTTATGAGCCGGTCACGCAGAAGAGCATTATTAACACCTTGCCATGTAAACAAAGTGTCTACCATCTGTGCATTTCCATATTAGATTACAGACCGGAAGACTTTCTCCGAAAGAAAACTATCATAGCCAAGAGCACTTCGATACAAGTATCTCCGATACGCAGTCGCTTTTGAAGGGAAATATATTCCTATAGCACCATAATATTCATTTTTGCCATTTGTGGCTTCTTTTATTCTGGAATTAGTCATATTGCTCTTCTGTACGAGCACATGAGCTACACCTTTTAATCGACTTGCTAAAAACTTAACATTTACCGGATCTTCATCATAGTAAGTTCTTGTTATATAAACAACTGGCAAACGATACCGTGATTTTCCATTGATAATATCCGTAATAAGTTCCAGATTTTCTTCTTCAATAACGATAGGCTCCCGTAAAACAGGTAGATTCCCATCTTTTTTTATGTATCCCCGCTCTATAAGCAATGTTATGAAATGTGGAGTTGAGAATTTGGGATCAGCATTCAAAGCATCCTCCGTATAACTTCTGTCCAAACGCACAGCCATTTTCATCGAATTAAAGTTCATGACATAATCTGTATCCCATACAGATCCATCATCTTCTTTCTTCTCATATCGCACCGCAATTATATTCTGGTTTCGGTATTCTTCGATATCTAGCCATAATCCGTCGGAACCATATCGGATATTTCTTTCGCCATTCCACACCATATCCTGAATGATGTTATTTTCATGGGGACTGCCTTGATTCCACTCGATAACAAGTCGGATGAAGGCATCCTTCGTCATTGTCTTATTTATGTCAAGAAGACTTGAAAATAGCAGCACGTTAGTTTCCCTCCTATAATTCTCATTTTTCCAAAGTAAAACCTTTAATTCTCAGACATAGCTATTAATTCGTTATATCGTTCTATATTCTTTTCAACCCCTGTCCCATGTAGGTAGCACTCTGCCAAAGGCTTTATCGCTCTTTTCTCGCCATTTTGGAAGGCCTCCAGAAAATATCCAAATGCCCTTGTGTTATTCTGCTCAGTTCCGAGACCCTTTGACAACATATATCCAATCATATAAGCTGTTGATGCTTTCCCTGTATCAAATTTTCTCTTTCCAGGGAAATCTCCCACATCATCATATTTCTCATATGCTCTTTCATAATGTTCAAATGCTGATGCCTTATTCATACCTAAATGGTTCTTGCCTACGCCTGAAAAATACAGATCTCCCAAGCTGTCTATTGCTGTTGGCTCGTTGCTATCAAGTCCTTTATAATACAGAATCTTGATATCCTTCTTTTCAATTCCATCAGCTGCCGCTTCATCTATTACGCCTGCATTCAGGAAAAAAGAAATATATCCACATAGATCTGCTTTCTTTTGCAATTTATATGCTTTAACGAAACATGCACTTGCATTTTTATAATATTTATTATCCATTCTGTCTAAGGAAAGATACCTGTGTCCAAGCATAGATTGAACACTCGCACATTCGACATTTTCAAACATCCATCCGTACTTTTCAATGTTTTTCTCACGATCCCCGCCATCAAGAATGATTTCCAGCGAAAAACATTTTGAAAAAGCTGCCGGCCAATAACCCGCTTCTATAGCCTTTAAAGAATATTTTCTGTACACACTGCTAAAGACACTCATTTTCTTTTTCTCATCTTCAGTCCACTCTTCATCTCCCTTTGCATCTAATAGAGTGTACTCTTCCATAAACTGAGAAAAGGCCACATGCGATATCAGGTGACACGCAACTATGTCACCTTTATCCGCAAGTTTTCCAACCTGTGGTAATATCCGGTTTCTCCAATATTCAGCCTTGGTTTTGTCCCCATGGTTATACAAATATCTCGAATTTTCTAAGTAGCAGAGCGGATCTCGTCTACTAACACCAAGGTCAATGTACTTCCTATATTGTTCATCATTTTTTTCCGTAATTCCATAGGCATCAAAATAGTAACATGCCGCAAAATAGCACGCCCTGGCATCTCCTGAATCTGCTGCATGTATAAATTTTGGATATGCAGACATTAATTTACCTTCACAGAACAGCTTTTCCGCTTCTTCTCGTTCCTTCTTGGCAGATGGATTCGTGATTGCAAACTCTCCCTCGTCTATCCTGGCGGCAATAATACTGTTAAGCAAAGAAATGAATATTGTATTTAAAGTAGTAGAATCATATTTCTTTTCAATGCTATGTTCGATTGCAACATTCAGAACAACGTCATCCTTATTCACATCATCTGAAGAAAAATAAAAACTATCAATAAGCGAAAGTACAATATTTGCATAATAATTATTGCTAATAGATGACAGCTCAGTATAAACAAGCGGAACTTCTTTTTCCGTCATATTTGCAACATCCATTAAAAAATCTATGGTTTCAATAATTTCACCGCTTAATACGTGATGATTATTCAAACTCAAAAGAATATTATTCAATGCCCTTCTGTCAGATAAAACCTCATTGTCCAGTTGAGACAGAATTAAACACATTGCTGTAATGGATCTAAACCCATTGTATTGCTCGTTATTTATCTCATTCAGCAATAACATCAGGTTAGAAACACTCGTTAATTCCCTCTTAAAACTTATAGACTGGCCTGCCAGTTTCTTTATATATGACGCATTGTTGTTGACAAGATCAGAAATATCCTTATTTTGCTGTGAAGTTTTCAGCAAATACTGAGCAACTATCTGCTGAGTTTGAGACAGAGTGCCGATTTGCCCAGCAAGCCTTATCTCACCTTTTTTTGAAAAGGTGACTGTGTCCCACAGACGTGTATACCATTTTTCGTGCTTAATTATTTCAAATTGTTCCTCTGAAGCTGAAGAAAGTTTTCTTACGGCCTCTTCCAATTCTGAGTATTTGATTTCACTAGTCAGCATCTGGCTATCTTTGTCTTCACTCATGACTTCGCCTCCACTTAATTCTCTAATTCTCTTAATAACGCCTCGATATCCTTCTGGGTATCTGAAGCCTTTCTGATATTCATATCAGTAGCAGCATTGTTTCTTTCAATCCCCATCAGACAATATTCAAGACTGTATGTCATACCACATACATATCCAGAAGAGTCTAAAATTGCTCCAAACGCTCCCTTGCCGTATATTTCATCGAGAATATTTCCAAATGAAGCATCAACGTATAAGCCTATTGCATTGCCTGCGACAAAACCTATTGCACCCCCAGGGAGGAAAATGGTCACACCACCAAGAGTTCCACCAACCAACGCGCCCTTGATGCTACCCTCAGAAATGTCCTTAAACGCCTGTTCTCTGGATATTTCCCCATTTTTATATCTCACATATGCAGTGATAGAAGATACTGATAACGAAACTGCACCACCAACAATCGCACCTTGAAAAGCATGTCCTGCAACTTGTGATGCCGTTGGTTTTGTAACTGCTTTACCATCTACAATCTTTTTTTCTTGTCTTTTTATTGATTCTCTGATATCTTCTACGCTATTTCTTTCCTCAACAGGATTAGTAAGCCCTGCATCTTCGGCTGCAAGTTTTGTTCCCTGCGGCCCAAAAATAATATCTTCTTGTGTTGCATACCCCTTGTCTATTGCCTTTTTGACATCTTTAATTCCTGTGCTGTTTTTTGTCATAGGATTTGAAGACGCTTTAATGGTTGTCCTGCTAATCTGTTTTCCAGTAAATCTGTTATAAGTAACACCATCTACACCTGGGGCATTGTTAGATAAAAGTTCATTTTTCTCCCACAGCGATGATATCTGCCCTTGTTTCATTCTTAGCCAATCAGTTTCTTCAGAATATCCGGTAAGTTTTGACTCAAAACTTGTAAGAGCACGCGGTTTTTCCTTTGCAATTTCCAAAACATTTTTATAATATGATTGTGCATTTTCTGCTGTCGCAAAGGCTCCTGATCTTGAGAAAGGCTCTTCATTCAATCGTCTAAAAACTTGAATATCCCTCGCAAATTGCTGTGTTCCCTCATAAGAGAGATTACTTCCAGTCAAAGAATTAATTTCTTGAGCCAGTTTATCTAATGCCTGTGTTGTTACAAGTACTTCCTCCCCAGCAACAACAGTAAAGTCAAGTGCCGAAGCAATCCACTCAGGATGCTTTTTTAGTTCAACTCGAATCTGAGGGCACAATTCGTTTTCCTTGTGGAACGTTTTACATTTTTCGCAATAGCATCTCATCTTTTTCTGATTTTCCTTGTCACTTGAACGCTTGATTGCAAGAGTCGCAATCTCCTTGTTACTGTCTCTTCGAAGATATTCAAGAGTTCTCATTCCACAATTAGGATTGTTAACAGCTGCATACCGTATTCTTTCATCTCTGTCATGAGCTGCTATATCCAGAATCGGCTCAGTTGAATGACTACTGTTAGCAACGGCAAGCGCTATATCGAAGTCATTATCCGATACAAGTTCCAGAAGTTCGGCTTCATCTAGCACCCCATCATTGATACTTGAAAGAATTTCATTTTTATCCATTTCGTCCAAATTCATCGTTATATATCCCCATTTCTTTTTTCGTAACACACAACAACATCATATCCCATTGCTTCCATCATCTTGACAAAAGTCCTGTTTATTATGATACCGGCTTTCTGTTTAATTACACGGTTTACATATTGTTCTGATGTTCCAATTTTATCTCCAAGCTGCGCCTGAGTAAGCCCTGCTTCAAGACACTTCACCTTTATATCCAATTCAAAATTATTCTTAATCATACTAATCACTCCGTAAATAGCACAAACAATCTGTGCAAAACCATTTTGCTGTCAAACTAACACTATTTGGTTTATTTTAACACCATTTTTGTAAAATTTCAACACCATTCAACGAAGCAACGAAGCAAAGGTTAAATGCCATCTGAATACTGAACTCTTTGTAAAAAAAGAGGCCTGCCATCTCTGACAAGCCCCTCACTCACAATATTTATTTCCAGCTGATTCTGACCTCATTCCCCGGATGAACTTCAATACTCTCCACATATTCATCCAGAAGTTTCTCTGTCAGCTTCGTTACCGCAAAACTCTCATGCACTTTCTTCCGGTTCAGTTCCCCGACCTTCTCCTCCGCCTCTGACAATTGCTCCATAAGCCCTTCATACTTCTTCCTGAACTTTTCCACCTCATCGATAGAAACATCATAGCTTTTCTTCTGTCCCAGGACATAGGCTTCAAACTCCGCCATTCTCTGAGCCTTGTCCTTATCTATCGCCTTGTCCACATCCCGGCACTTCTTCCTTAATGCCTCCGCCTCTGCTTCCGCCGCTTCCTTTTCTGCCTGAAGAAGCTTATCTGATTCTCCCAATTTCATGATATGCTGCTGGATCTGAAACAGGATTACTTCTTCCAAATAGAAATCCTCAATCCGCTTCACGCATCCGTCCATATGATAGATATTTAGTCCAGGACACCAGTAATACGGCTGGCCAATGCCTGTGCTGTGCCGCAGATTATGGCCACAGCATCCGCAGTTCACTCTGCCGACCAATACATGCTGATCTCTGCGCTTCCATTTCCTGCCACTCTTCTGGAATCGTTTCTGCACTTTATCGAAAGTCTCCCTGTCAATGATCGGCTCATGGTGATTCTCTGTGATGATCCATTTCTCCGAATCCGTCACCCGCCGGTCATTCCTGATCTTCTGGCATTCATACACACCCTGAACCAGATCGCCGACATATGCCCGGTTCTTAAGCATCCGGAGTATCCCGCTTTGTTGCCAGACAAAGGCTCCGCCCTTAGGGGCAGCCACACGGATTCCCTTCTCCATCCAGACCTGCGAAGGCGGCTTAACCCCTTCCCCATTGAAGATCCTCGCTATCTCCACCGTGGACATGCCATCCGCATACATCCGAAATAGCCGCCTTACGACCACTGCTTCATCCTCAGATATCACAAACTTGTGCCTGTCCTCCGGATCCTTTGTATATCCGAACGGCGGAGTGGAACATACCGCTTTTCCCTGCTCTTTTACAGCCCTCATAGATACCTTGATCTTTATGGACAGATCCTTGCTGTACAGGTCGTAGAGCAGATTCTTGAAGTTCACATCAATATCTGCCACATTGCCGGAATACTAATCACTGTCATATTTATCATTAATAGAGATGAACCGCACGCCCATGAACGGAAATATCTGTTCCAGATAAGATCCCAGTTCAATATAATCCCTGGCGAACCGTGAAAAATCCTTCACGATGATGCAGTTGAACTCGGCATTCTTCACGCCGTCCAGAAGCGCCTGTACGCCGGGCCGGTCAAAGTTCGTCCCGGAATACCCGTCATCCGAAAACTCAAAAACTTTTGCCTGCGGAAAATGCTCCCGGACATAGTCCCGGAGCAGAAGCCTCTGCATCGTTATACTGTTGCTTTCCTCATGGCTGAATTCGTCCTCTTTGGAAAGCCTCATATAAATCGCTATGTTCATGACGACCTGCCACCGCCTTCCAGTTCCCGGATTTCCTTGTCGGAATAAAGGAAATGCACCTTGACCCTCTTATCCTTAAACACCTCAATCTTATCGATCAGGGCATGAAGCACTTCCGCTGTCAGTGGTGTTCCTTTCCTGCACCTCATAAGAGTCCGCAGATACTGGTTCCATTTCTCTGTCTTGTCATTGATCTCAGCCAGCCTTCTTTCCAGAACCTTCTGCCTGTCCTGCATTCTGCGGCTCTCCTTCTTCCTATTCTCCGCCGCTTCCATCATAGCCTGCTCTGTCATCTCCCCTGAACGGTACCGGATATAATCCTCGCTGCCAAATTTCTTCAAGTCCACAATCTTATAGGAGATTTCTGATATCTCCTTCTCCAGCTTTTTCTTCTCGTTCTCAGCCTGCCTTTTGCTTGCGGCAACCAGATCCTTCTGCTTCATAGATGTCAGGGAAAACTCCTTCTCCAATACTTCTTCTACCAAACGGTTCAGTATGATCAGTGAAATCCTGTCATTATCACATTTACGGTCATCTATAGTCCCTTTGTTCACACACCTGTACTGATAATTCCTGACTTTTCCGCCAGAACGATTGGTAAGCCCGCACTCCCTGGTGAACTTGCTGCCACACAAGCCACAGAAAATCAGATCTTTATAGATATCCTCTTCCATCGGAAGTTTCTTGGATGAGCCGGAAGAGAACTTCTGCGATCTCACTTCAAACTGTCTGGCCACTTCTTGAAATACATCTTCGGAAATGATCGGCTCATGATTATTCTCGCGGACTTTCAGCTCCCCGGTCAGAACCTTCGTGCTGGTTCTTCCGGTAACGCGCTCTCCATCCTTCTGCTCACAGATCAGCCAACCAATATACGCGCAGTTATTCAAGATCTGGTTCAGCGTTGCCTTATGCCAGTTATGCAGCTCCTCGCCATCCCTCTGATACACATGGCCATATTTCCTGTAATCACTCGGCCTGT
The DNA here is from genome assembly GCA_947627645.1 of uncultured Lachnospiraceae bacterium. Lineage (GTDB taxonomy): Bacteria > Bacillota > Clostridia > Lachnospirales > Lachnospiraceae > Choladousia. The sequence goes on from CANQWV010000017.1 coordinate 28,250, forward strand.
GGATCTTTTCAGCATAAAGCCACTCGATCATTTCCACATAACCCTCGCCGCGAAGGAACCGGTCGAACAGTTTCCTGACGACTACCGCCGCTTCCTCATTGATAACAAGCACCCTGCGGTTCCCTTCCTTCATGACATCATATCCATAGACCGGATGGCATCCTGAGAAGCTTCCCCTCTCAAACTGCTTCACCCTGGAACTCCGGATCTTTACGGCTATATCCTTGGCGTACAGTTCATTGACCAGATTCTTCAGCTGCACTCCCAAAGTCTCCGGATCGCCGTCCATGTTGTCGAAATTATCATTGACAGCAATAAATCTGACGCCCAGGAACGGGAATATCTTTCCCAGATAGTTTCCCATTTCCAGATGGTTCCTGCCGAATCTCGACAGGTCTTTTAC
>CANQWV010000018.1 GCA_947627645.1 uncultured Lachnospiraceae bacterium
GCGAGGAGGTCGAGCGGGTGCTTGAAGCCGTCGCCGCCGCAGGCTTCTCCTGGAACTCTGTGATCCTGCCGTCCGCATCCGCGACCACGATACCGAAACGGCTCGCCTCCTCCTGCGGCACCGGCATCACGGCGATGCTGACGTCCGCGTTGTGCGCCTTGTGGAAATCCAACATCACTTCATAATCCATCTTGTAGATATGGTCGCCGGAAAGGATCAGCACATAATCCGGATTGTAGGATTCCATGTAAGCCAGATTCTGGTAGATCGCGTTGGCCGTACCCGTGTACCACTCTGTCTTCCCAACCTTCTCATAAGGAGGAAGCACCGTCACACCGCCCACGTTGCGGTCCAGATCCCACGGAATACCAATGCCGATGTGTGTGTTCAGCCGCAGCGGCTGGTACTGGGTCAGGACGCCGACCGTATCGATCCCGGAATTGATGCAGTTGCTCAGCGGAAAGTCTATAATGCGGTATTTCCCACCGAACGCAACTGCCGGCTTGGCCACCTTGGATGTGAGAACGCCGAGACGGCTCCCCTGCCCGCCTGCCAGAAGCATGGCTATCATTTCTTTTTTAATCACCTGTTATCACCTCTTGCTGTATTAATTTCCATTATTATAGCACAGCTTTTCCAATTAGTGAACATTTTTTACAATTATTTCTTTTCTTTTTCCTAATTTTTTATTATAAATAGCATATCCCGGCCTGTGCATACCATTTTCTTCTTATTATAATTTTGTTAATTTGGTTTATCGATTCGATTATTTTTGTCCATTTTCACTGTTTCCGGCCTTTTCTCGACAGATTTTTGAGGAAATTGAGACAATTTCAATTATTGTCTCACAGTTTAATTTGCTCCCGTTCTGTCCCTGAGCCGCTCCGGAAGCCCGCGAAAGCGTTTTCGAAAAAGTCTTGGAATTTTCCGTAGAAGAGCGTATACTGTAATAGAATAATTTCCAGGGAGCGTTTTTCATTTTTTACATAGGTTGCAGCCGGGCTCCCACACGGGCCGCCGGGCTGTGGACGTACATATTTAATCAGATAAAGGAGATTTTCAAATGTATCAGATAAATTATAACCAGCCGGTACACGTACATTTCATCGGGATCGGAGGAATCAGCATGAGCGGATTGGCAGCCGTGCTTCTGCAGCGCGGCTTCACCGTGAGCGGCTCCGATATGCGCGAAAGCCCGCTGACGAAATGGCTCACCGGGCTGGGAGCTTCTGTTTCTTATCCCCAGAGCGCAGGCAACCTCAAGGACGGGATCGACCTGGTCGTCTACACGGCTGCGATCCACCCGGACAATCCGGAATTCGCGGCGGCGCAGGCAAAAGGGCTGCCCATGCTGTCCCGGGCTGAGCTTCTCGGACAGCTCATGAACAACTACAGCTCTTCCGTGGCCGTGGCCGGCACACACGGAAAGACCACGACGACCTCCATGCTCTCCCACATCATGATGAAATGCGAGCTGGATCCGACGATCTCGGTCGGAGGCATTCTCCCGTCCATCGGCGGCAATGTCCGCATCGGCGCCTCAGAGCACTTTCTGACCGAGGCCTGCGAGTACACCAACAGCTTCCTGAGCCTGTTCCCGACGCTGGGGATCATCCTGAACATTGAGAAAGACCATCTCGACTTTTTCAAAGACCTCGAGGACATCCGACGCTCTTTCCGCCGCTTCGCCGAGCAGATTTCCGGGGAAGGGGCGCTCGTCATCAACGCGAAGATCTCCGGTCTTGACGCGTTCACGGACGGCCTGGCCTGCCGTGTCGTCACCTACGGCGTCGGCTGCGGGGATTACCAGGCCGTGAATATCCGCTACGATGACAATGGCTGCGGCAGCTTCGACCTGAAAAGAGAGGGCGCGCTTCTGGGGCATTTTACCCTTCACGTTCCCGGCGAGCACAATGTCTCCAACGCCTGCGCCGCGCTGGCGGCCGGCTTCCTGCTCGGACTTTCTGCCGACAGGATGGCGGAAGGGCTCGCGGAGTTTGCCGGAACCGAACGGCGTTTTGAGAAAAAGGGAGAGGTTGGCGGCGTGACGATCGTCGACGACTACGCGCACCATCCGACTGAGATCCGCGCCACGCTGGAAACCGCCCGAAAGATCCCCTACCGTCAGGTCTGGTGCGTCTTCCAGCCCCATACCTACACCCGCACGCAGACTCTGATGGACGATTTCGTGGCGGCGCTCTCGCTCGCCGACAAGGTCGTGCTCGCCGAGATCTACGCTGCGCGGGAGACTGACACGCTCGGCATAAGCTCCGACCTGCTGCGGCAGAAGCTCAGCGACCTCGGCCGGGACGCCTGGTATTTCCCGACCTTCGACGAGATCGAGACCTTCCTGCTGGAGAACTGTGTACCAGGCGACCTGGTTCTCACAATGGGAGCCGGCGATATCTTCAAGGTCGGTGAAAAACTGCTTGGAGACTGAGGCAAAAACCCGAGCTTAAATATACTTACTTTTTGCCAACTGCCAGATTCTTTCAACTGTCTGGCAGTTTTTTCTGGAAAAAGGAACTGGGATGAATGACTCAGTTCTGCAGCCCGATTTTTTTAAAAAAATTCTTATCAAAATTTTATCCACAGCGAAAATCTACATTTCTATAGCAGTTCCCCACTGTTATCCACATTATCCACACACTTATGCACAATTAACTGTTTTTTTCTTTTTCCTTTTTTTGTGGATAACAATGTTGACATAACTTTGTAACAAAATTCTTGTATATTCTGCATTTCCTCTCTTTCGTCTCTATTATTGTCAACTTTTTATCCACATTGTCCACACGCTCCACAGGAAACGAAAGCCGCAGAGCCCGGAAAAGTGGCTGTTCTCATTTTCGGCAAAGTATGGTATACTCTTACTCAGTCAAGAATATCTCTCGGGGGAAAGATGATGAAAATATACACAGATGTGCCGGAGGGCATGACGGTCGTGCAGAACGCCTTTATCGATCGCTTCATGCCGCACGCCAACGGAGAATTTGTAAAAGTATATCTGTATCTGCTCAGGTGCGCGGACTCGGGGCAGGAGCTTTCGGTCGCCTCGATCGCGGACGTCTTCGACCACACGGAGAAGGATGTCCGGCGTGCGCTTTCCTACTGGGAGAGGCAGCATCTCATGAAGCTGAAGCTGTCCTCTGAGGGCGAATTTCTCTCCGTGACCTTCCTCGTCCCTCCAACCGAAGAATACGGGGCCGCTCTCACCGACGAATTTGCGGACCAGCGCCGCGCGGGAATTGTCCCCGACAGGCAGGCGCATCCCGCCGGCGCGGGAGCCCAGGAGCCAGGAAGCAATGGACGCGGGAAACAGGATATGCCCACCCGCGAGCGGGTCGCCGCGCTGGCCGGCCAGGAGGAAATCAAGCAGCTGTTCTTTATCGCGGAGCAGTATCTGGATCGCGCCCTGTCCTCCGAGGAGCAGCGCGAGCTTGTCTACTGCTACGATACGCTTCATTTTTCTGCGGATCTGATCGAGTACCTGCTCGAATACTGTATCTCAAAGGGCTCCAAGAGCCACTATTATATGCACAAGGTCGCGCTCGGCTGGGCGGAAGCCGGAGTTACTACCGTCCTTCAGGCCAAGCAGGAGACAAACCTATACAACAAAAACTATTACACTGTCCTGAACGCATTCGGGATCAAAAACCGCGGCCCGGCGCTCCCGGAACAGGAGACCATGTCGCGCTGGTTCAATGAGTGGGGCTTTTCCATTGAGCTTGTGCTGGAGGCCTGCAAGCGCACCATCAACCAGACCCGGCAGCCCAGCTTCTCCTATGCGGACAGCATCCTGAAAAAGTGGCATGAAAACGGCGCCGTCTCCATGGAAGACGTAGGAAAGCTGGACAAGCGGCGGGAACAGGTTCAGAAGAAGCCCGACGGCAGGCAGGCGAAGTCCGCCGCCAACCGCTTCACAGATGTTCCGCAGCGAACCTACGACTTCCAGCAGCTGGAAAAAAATCTCCTGAAAAAATAACAGGAGCAGAAAGGCGGACTATATTTATGGGACTTACCAATACACAATACAATGCGATCATGCGGGATTATCAGCGGCAGCAGGCGAAGAATCAGCGGGAGCTCGCCGCGCGCACAGAGGAAGTCTATTCCAGGCTTCCTGTGCTGTCTGAGATCAACGCCCGCATCGCGTCCGCCAGCACGGCCTGCGCCCGTCGTCTTCTGTCCGACGAGCCTGCCTCCCTGGAAGAGCTCCGCAGCGAGATCGCCCGCCTGTCCAGGCAGAAGGCGCAGATCATGAAGGAGGCCGGATACCCGGAGGATTATCTTTTGCCGCGATACCGCTGTGCAGACTGCCGGGACACCGGCTACATCGGTTCTGAACGCTGCCATTGCTTCAGACAGGCTGCCATAGACCTTCTGTATACGCAGTCCAGCCTGCGCGAGATACTCAGGGAAGAAAATTTTTCCAGCTTTAACCTCGGCTACTATTCCAGCCAGCTCAGGGATCCTTTTACCGATCTCACCTCCCGGGAAACAGCCGCGCAGGCGCTTGCGCTTTGCAGACGCTTCGTACAGGATTTCGACCTCGGATTTGAGAATCTGTTCCTCTATGGCGACACCGGGCTTGGCAAGACTTTTCTCGCACACTGTATCGCAAAGGAGCTGCTGGAAAGCTCGCACTCTGTGGTCTACTTTTCCTCCTTCGGCCTGTTCGAGCTGTTTGCCGACATCATGTTCCGGCGAAAGGAAGAGCTCGGGCAGAACGATATGGAAGAGCATATCTTCAGCTGCGATTTTCTGATCATCGACGACCTGGGCACGGAAAGCGTGAATTCCCTCGTCTGTTCCCAGCTGTTCCATCTTCTCAACGAGCGGATCCTGCACAAGAAAAGCACGCTGATCTCAACAAACCTCTCGCTGGAGAAATTTGCCGGCATTTATTCAGAGCGCATATTTTCCCGGATCTCCGGCAACTACACGATGCTCCGGATGTTCGGAGAAGACATCCGCCTGAAGAAAAAGTTTTGTTCCTCTGAAAAAACTTGACCCACCAAACGAGATGGTATATAAATGAAACACGAAGCGGACAGTAACAGCACAACAGGGAGGAGCTTACCGATGGCATTTCAATCTGCAAACGAAAGAAACCTCGAAACGATTCCGGTCGGAGAACTTGGCATTATCGCGCTGAAAAGCTGCGAGACACTCGGCAAAAAGATCGACGCCTACATTGTCCAGTGGCGCAGGGAACGTGAGCACGAACACCTTGGCAGCCCGCTTCTCCAGACCTATTCCAGAGACTCCTATCTCGTCGACGCAAACGTCCCGCGCTTCGGCTCCGGTGAAGCCAAGGGCATTATCAACGACACCGTGCGCGGCGACGATCTCTACATTCTCGTGGACGTCTGCAACTACAGCCTGACCTACTCGCTGTGCGGGCACACCAATCATATGTCCCCGGACGACCACTTCCAGGATCTGAAGCGCATCATCGCCGCGGTCGGCGGAAAAGCGCGCCGTATCAATGTCATCATGCCGTTCCTCTACGAAAGCCGCCAGCACCGGCGCAGCGGCCGGGAATCCCTCGACTGCGCCCTGGCTCTGCAGGAGCTCGTGAAAATGGGCGTAGACAATATCATCACCTTCGACGCACACGACCCTCGCGTGCAGAACGCGATCCCGCTGCACGGCTTCGAGACGGTACAGCCGATCTATCAGTTTATCAAAGGGCTGTACAAAGCCGCCCCGGATCTCAAGGTCGACCCGGAGCATCTGATGATCATCAGTCCGGATGAGGGCGCCGCTGGCCGTGCGATCTACATGGCGAACCTGCTCGGCGTTGACATGGGAATGTTTTACAAGCGCCGCGATTACGCACATATCGTGGATGGGCGCAATCCGATCGTAGCGCACGAATTCCTCGGCTCTGACGTCAGCGGCAAGGACGTCGTGATCCTCGACGACATGATCTCCTCCGGCGACAGCATGATCGACGTCGCCACCGAGCTGAAGAAGCGCAGCGCGTCCAGGATCTTCATCTGCTCCACCTTTGGCCTGTTCACGAACGGCCTTGAGAAATTCGACCGCGCGCACGAGCAGGGCCTGTTCTACGCGATGCTGACGACCAACCTGGTCTACCAGACGCCGGAGCTTCTGCAGAAGCCGTACTACACCGGCTGCGACCTCAGCAAATACATCGCGCTTCTGATCGACACGCTGAACCACGACGGTTCGGTGAGCGATCTGCTCAATCCGGTCGACCGGATCAACGCATTCCTGGCGAAGCATAGGGGATAAAAGCAAGTCCATAAAATAACGGCACGCCGAACCTTCCGTTGTTCCGGCGTGCCGTCTTTCTTACAGGGTCTTGTCATTCTCAACGCTTTAGCGGATCCGCTCCAGGATCTCGCGCTCACGCTTCTGGCAGGTGAAAAGGATCACCTGACGGCCGCAGTTCCTGAGCCAGCGCAGCGCAGCCTCCAGCCGCTCGTCATCGTAGAGGGCAAACGGCTCATCCAGCAGGATGGGCAGGCGGTTCTCCCCGCAGAGCAGCTCCGCGGCAGCCATGCGCAGCGCAAAGAAAATCTGCTGCATCGTGCCGCCGCTGACCTGGTGCAGGCCAAGCACACGCGACGGCGTGTGGATCCGCACCTCCGCGGTCTCATCGAGCAGAATGCGGCGGTATCTCCCTTCCGTCAGCTCTGAGAGGATCTCCGAAGCGCGCTCGTTCAGCTGCCTCCCGGACTGCGCATAGATACCGGACGACAGGTCGCAGATCCGATCAATCGCCAGCGTCAGAGCAGCAATCTCCGTATCCGCATCCTCCGGCCTGACATGGCTCTGGTATAAAAGCTCCAGCTCATCCTGGAGCTTTTGGTATGTCTCCTCGCGCCTGCGGATTTCCTCTGCAAGGTAAAACTCCCGGCGCTCCTGCATCCGGCCGTCCGGATGGCCGCCCTGTGACGCCCTGCGGTCGGGCTGCGACTGCGCTGCCCCTCCACCGCCCTGCGGCTTCCTCTCAGGCGGCATCGGGTCCGCGCCGTATCCTGCCTCGTCCTGCCAGCCTCCGGGCGCTTCTGTCTCCCCGGCTTCTGATGGAAACAACAGCCTGACCGGAAGAATCAGCGCCAGGAAGAAGACTCCGCAGATTCCCAGAGCAGCCCTGACCTTAATATCCTTCAGAAAATAGGCCGCCGCAAGGCAGAGCACACCCGTGAGAAGCAGCAGCAGCCGGATGACCCAGCGGCTCCTGCGATAAAACGCCGCGTCCTCCTCCCGCTCGTCCCGGCCGTCACCCCGGCCTTGTCCGCCATCTGGTGCACCGCCGTAAAACCCTGCGCCGCTGCCCGGATCCTCAATCCCGGATACGGCCATCTGCCTGCCAGCATCCCTTCTCCCTGGCGTCCGGCCCTTCCACGCGCCCGCGGCGTCGTTTCCCTGTCCGTCTCCACGCTCCCCCAGACGCTTCTCCTGCTCCTTCAGCAGGCTGATCTCAGCCCGCACTGCTTCCGCCTTCGACTGTTTCTCCCGGATCCGGGTCTCCAGCGCCTCATCGTCCCGTTTCTTCTGCTGCTCCAGCTGCTTTTTGCGCCTGCGCAGGCTCTGGAGCGCACGGGACACGTCCGTCTGGCCGCCCGGCGCGCTCTCGCTGTTGATCATATAGCGCCGCAGCTCCTGCGCAAGCGCCTCCCCGGTCTCGGCGCCGGACTGCGGAATACACAGCGTGTTGAGAAAAGCGGCTTCCCCGACGCCCCCAAGCAGCACTTCCATCGCCTGCTGCGGCTGCGGCGACTCCCAGAGCGTCGTCTCACAGGTCAGCTGAAGCGGCTGGGAGCTGCGGTCAAAGCAGCGGTCAATCCGGTAAATCTGGCCCCGGCTCTCGATCTTCATGCTCCCCAGGAATGCACCCGGGGCGTCCCACGGCTGACGGATCTGGTATTCGTCGTTTCGCGCCGCCTTCCCGCGCGCGCGGGAGAGTCCAAACAGCATCGCGCAGATAAAAGAATGGATCGTCGTCTTCCCGGTCTCATTTCCCCCGTATATGATGTTCACGCCCGGCTTGAGCAAGATCCTGTGATTTTCAAATTTTCCGTAATGCTTCAGCAGCAGCTCGCGTATCTCCATCTGTTCCCGCTCCCCTTTATTGTCACAGCGCCGCATCCATACGACCTTTTCCAAATTATCCAGTCTGGCACGGAGTTCCTGTTCCTTTGACAATCGCACATCCCTTCGGACTCCCGCAGGGCGTCTGTCCAGCCGCGGGATCAGCCCTTCTCCCCGTACAGCAGCGCCTCCAGCCCATAGCGGAGCGCCTTCTCCTCGACCATACCCTTCGGCCCATCCCCAAAGCTCTCGATATAATTCCCGATCAGCTGCCCGCGGTACTGTCGGCGCAGCTCCTCGATGTGGAACGCCGGAACGGTTCGATCCGTGATCTCCAGGATCCGTCCGCACTTCATATACTCGCGGATGTCCGGCCGAAACTGCGGATGATGCTCCCCGGTCAGCGTGATCCGGTACATATGCTGTGCCCCACAGCGGCGGATCAGCTCCGAGAGCTTCTCACGCACCGAATAGGCCGTGTCCGCCTCCGTGACCGCAAGCTCCTCCTGGCGGTACTGCCGCCTCGCGCTTTCCACAAAGGAAAGCCTCAGGTCATGCCTGTGCACCTCCCCGATCACGTAGCCGTGCTGCCCGGGATCATTGCAGTCGATCGGCTCAAGCGCGCCCGCGTACATTGCAAGATTGCGGATATACACCTGCGGCCTGTGGACATGCCCCAGCGCAATATAGTCGAATCCCGCAGCGGCAAGGCATTCTTTTCGCATCGGAATGTGCTCCGCGTCTCCCCCGTGCGCCAGAAGAATCTTAAAATAGTCGCCTTCTTCCGCCTTCAGCGCGTCGTACTTCGGCTCCGGGAGCTCCTGCCGGTGATAGCTCAGGCCGTAAATCTCTGTGCGCAGAGCCGGAAGCCGGACGCGCTCGCACTCCGGCGAAAACAGCCCGATGACATTCTCATTCCACGGAAAGCTGAGATAGGGGGAGCCCGGCTTCAGATAATCATGGTTTCCCGCTATCAGCACTACCACCGTCTGCTGCAGCGTAGAGAACAGATAGTTCACCTCCCGGAGCTCGGAAAGCTCGGGCTGGCGGTGAAACAGATCCCCCGCGATCAGCAGCAAATCGATTTTTTTCTCATTGGCGTCCTCGATGCAGCGCCGAAAGCTCTCCCAAAGCTCCCTGCCGCGATCCTTCGCCCACAGAAAGCCCTGATCCGGCGCAGCACCGAGATGCACGTCCGCAATATGCATGAAACGCATATCAACCTCCACAGTTCAGCCAGGCAGAAGCCAGGAAAAGACCGCCTGTATCCTGCAACGGCAAAAGTATTTTCTAATTCATTAAGTATATCATAGATTTTTATATACAACCATGCTATAATTATGAAGATATCATTAACATTGCGAAAAGGAGGTACTTATGAGCAAAATACTTCAGGAATTCAAAACATTCGTGATGCGTGGAAATGTCATTGACATGGCGGTCGGCGTTGTGGTCGGCGGCGCGTTCAACAATATCGTCAATTCTCTGGTGAACGATATCGTGATGCCCGTTGTCTCCCTCATCACCGGCAAGATCAATTTCGCGGACATGATGATCTCGCTCGACGGCAGCAAATACGCGTCCCTGGCAGCGGCGCAGGAAGCCGGAGCCCCGGTGATCGCGTACGGCAATTTCATCCAGATCATCGTACAGTTCCTGCTGACCGCCTTCGTGATCTTCATGGTCATCAAGGGAATCAACAAGCTGCACAAGCCTGCGCCGGAGCCTGCGCCGACCACCAAGATCTGCCCGTTCTGCAAGTCTGAGATCCACATAGAGGCAGTCAAGTGCCCGCACTGCGCGTCCGAGCAGCCGGAATAATATTTCTCAGGAATACATAAGATGGGTGCCGCAAAATCGCCGAAATCAGACGGTCGGGCGGCATCTCCTTTTTATTTCCGGGAACAAAAAGGGAGCCATTGCTCCATAGATGACTACTCATCTATTTTGCAGCAGCCCCGTTCCGATTTTCGGCAAAGTAGAAGATCATAGATACACGCCACTTCTTATTCCGGTTTTAGCGCCGTATCCGCTTCCTCCTCCGCGAGCTTCATGTCCGCCACTTCGTAGGAAGCCTCCATCATCTCCCCGTGATAGTGCTTGAGATAGTTCTCGATGATGCGGCTCATCACCGGCCGGATATTCTTTTCCCCTATATTCGCGAATACGACGAGGAACTGCAGACCGCTGTAGCGCGAGCAGATATCCGTGCTGCGAATCGTGGAGCGGATCGCCTGTTCCATGCACGCCATCGCCTTCTCCTGCTCGTCCACCCTCACCGCCGTCCGCGGCTCCAGCGTGACAAGCGCGAGATTGAATTCGTATCCGTAACGCTTCTCCAGATTCTTTATGTACTTATACAGCTTCGTAAACAGAGGATACTCCACATCGAGAGCCCCGTGATAATTGCCGCTGTTTTTCAGCCTCTGGATCAGGCGGTCCATGTCCACCTTGGAGATCTCGTTCGCGCGCTCACTCTTCCTCTGGTACGTATAATAACCGGATTTTCCGTTCTGCTTGACAAAATAGAGTGCTTTTTCCGCCCTTTTCTGGATGCTGCTGAAGGTATCCTGCTTTTTGCTGGAACAGATGCCGACAGACAGGGATACGTCCCGCAGCAGTTCGTCGCTTTCCTTCTTTTTCTCAAAATTCTCCAGCAGCTCGTTCACGATCTCTTCCGCCTGAGCCTTGTCCGCGCCCAGGATGAACATCTGGAACTCATCCCCGCCAGACCTGCACAGAATGCTGCTGTCCTCATACTGCTTCAGGAGGTCTCCAATCTCCTTGAGCACATGATCTCCGGCCAGATAGCCTTTCCTGTCGTTCAGCATTTTGAGATCGTCGACGTCAATCACGCAAAGGCAGCCGATCATATCATGCATCGCGTCGCCGATCGCCTTCTCTCCCTCATAGCGAAGCATCAGGCTCGTCAGCGTGTCGCGCTCCTTCACCTTGTCTTCCTTCACGCTCTTCATGATCTCACGCAGGACATTCTGCGCCTTCTCAGCGTCAATCCGCTCGATCGCGCTGTCCTCCTCCTGAAGCTTCCCCTCGTCAAAGAGCCGCAGGAACACTTCTATGAAATCCGGATCAAACTGCGTGCCTTTTCCCTTCACCAGCTCCTCCCGGATTTTCTCCGGCGACAGGCTGTTGCGGTATACTCTCCTCGAGCTCATCGCGTCGTAAGCGTCGGCGATGCAGACAATGCGCGCGATCTCCGGAATCTCCTCGCCTTTCAGGCCTTCCGGATATCCCTTTCCGTCGTAGCGTTCATGGTGATAGCGCGCCGCCTCCTTCAGCCCTGGGAGTACGGCGATGTTGCTCAGGATATCCCCGCCCACCGCGGCGTGCGACTTGATCACCTCGTACTCAATGTCCGTGAGCTTATCCGGCTTGTTCAGCACGGAATCCGGGACGCTGACCTTTCCGATGTCGTGCAGCAGCGCGACATTGCGCAGATTGTTCAGTTCCTCCTCCGAGTAGCCCAGCTCCTTCGCAAGACGCACCGCGTAACGGGCCACGCGCGTGGAATGTCCCTTCGTATACTTGTCTTTCGCGTCAATCGTATCCGCCAGCGCGCGCACGACCTGGATTGACATCTGCTCCATCTTCCTGCCGCGCTCCTCCACCTTACTCGTCTGGATCGCCACCTCATGCTCGAGGTGCTCCTCGTAGTGGTAGCTGTCCGTGACATCCTTGAGCAGGCAAAGATAGACCTTCTTCCCCTTCGAGGGCTGCAGCTCCTGCCGCACCGGCTTGTAGACTCTGTCGTCCCGGAACAGGTAGTCCTGCATAAACACTTCCTTCGATATCTCCGGCACAAGCTCGGCGCCCAGCTTATTCTGGTACAGCAGCTGAAACTGTGAGTCCAGAATGACCAGACCCTCGCTCAGCTGATTCATGCTGTAATCCTTCGCCTCGATGACGATATCCAGGAAATCGTAGCGCGCCAGGCCCCACAGAAGCAGGAGCGAAGCGATCGCGTAGGCCAGCGCCGTCGTGTCATACCCTCCCGTGCGGCCGAGCATGACGAGTCCGAGCCCCGCCGCGGCGATCAGCAGCGTTGCGATCATCCCCAGAATCTGGTACTTTCTGTTTCGGTTCCCCTCAACGCGGTATCTCTGGATGAGGCACACGCCGGCAGCGCAGAAATACAACACCGCAGCGCCAATGAACGCAAAGTACAGCGGCCCATGGCTCATCACGAGATGCGGGAATACGCCCTCGTCCACAAAATCAATCCTCACATAAAACAGCTTTTGGTATTCGCAGGACAGAACCAGTCCCCAGATCCCGACGTGGAAAAAGGCCAGAACAGCATAAATGGCGTTCGGAATATAAATGCTGCAGTAATTCATAACAAACATCAGAATCAGAAGAGGCATAAAAGCCTTCCCGAGATAGCAGATTTTTGTTCCGATAATGGCGGCTTCCTTTGAGGAAGAAATAATCTCAATAAAATAACCGGCATTGTTGATCCATGCCGCAAGAGTCAACAGCATAAGGATCATCCGGTGCCGAGAATATGCATGACTGAAAATATACAGGAACTCTGCAAAGACGACGAGGGTCGTCAGCCCCTGCAGTCCCAGAAGAAAATAGTACATATGGGATTCCTCCGCCATATATTTTGGCTCATTTAGCTTGGAACAATTCGTTAGTATTATACTTGCTTTTGTTGATTATGACAAGATATTTTGCAATTTCTCTTGTAATATTTTGCTATTTTGTATTATATTATTGTCCCGCCGACAGCCGCTGTTTTTCCTGAAAAAACTATAGAAAACTGCAAAAACAGGCGGCCTCCGCCACCTGTTTGTGATCATTTTCCTTATGATGAGCTTGACGGCTTTCCCGCTTTCCCTATCCGTTTTCATCCGCCTGCAGCGTTTCGTCTCCCGCCCGGGATTACATTGCAAAGCTCACGGAACTCATGTTGCTGCCTTCCTCCGTCTCAGCCGTCACGTTGTTCACGCCCGTCTCGTCGATGCTGAGCACTTCCTGCGTCTCAACCGTGCTGTTGATCTGAACCGTCTTGAACTCTATCTGTACATGTACGCCGCCGTCTGCCAGCTCTACCTCTGCGCCGTCTGCCGTGAAGGTCACATCGTAGAAGCTGTACTGTGCATCCTCGCCAGCCATGGTGCTCGCTGCTGCCGCAGCCTTCGCCGCCTCGTACTCCTCGCTGCCTTCCTCGAGCTTTCTCACCTGCATCTCGATGTTCTCCGGAAGCTCCGCCGCCGCTGCCGCAGTGATAATCACTTCGTCATTCTCGAAGGTAAAGCTCTGGGCCGCCTCGGTCTCAACTGCCTCGGCAGCTTCTGCCGCATTAGCTTCCGTCTCAGCCGCCTCTGCCGCCTGCACTGTCTCTTGCGGAATCTCTTCCGCCGCGATTGCCTCAAATCCGAGAACCTCAATCACCGCTGCAGGAACTTCCATCTCGGCTGCTGTCTCCTCTGCCGCCGCAAAAGACTCCTCAATGATGAGGTCTTCTTCTGCCATCGCCGGTGCGTATACCATGAATGCCGCCATCGCTGCCGCAAGAACCATTTTCTTCACGTTTGCCTTCATCATTTTGTCGTCCTCCTCTTCATTTCTATCTATGTCTAAGAAACTGTCTCCGTTTTGTTGATCTCAGTGTAGCACACAGACTCTTTCGCAAATTATTTCGTATATGCTTTTTTTCGGCTTTTTTTCAGAAAAGACGAAAGAATTTTTCAATTTGGAACACATAAAAAAAGACGCGCAGACCGGCGTCTTTCTTCTGCAATCCTGTCCCGCGATACGGGAAGCCCTCTGGCTGGATCTTAAATTTTGTCAGGGAATTTCAGTCAGTTTTCCGCCTGCGCAAGCGCCTGCTCCAGGTCGGCGATGATATCCTTCACGTTTTCGATGCCGACGGAAAGCCGGATGAGTCCCGGCGAGATCCCGGCCTCGGCGAGCTGCTGATCCGTCATCTGGCGGTGCGTGTGGCTCGCCGGGTGCAGGACGCAGGTCTTCGCGTCCGCGACGTGCGTCACGATCGACGCGAGCTTCAGGGAATCCATGAAGCGTACCGCCGGCTCCCTGCCGCCCTTGAGCTCGAATGAGATGACGCCGCAGGTGCCCTTCGGCATATATTTCTGCGCGAGCGCGTGGTATTTATCTCCCGGAAGCCCGGCGAAATTCACCTTCGCAACCTTCTCGTGCGCGTCCAGGTACTCCGCGACCTTCTGCGCGTTGTAGCAGTGGCGCTCCACGCGCAGCGGCAACGTCTCAAGCCCGTTGTTCAGCAGGAAACAGTTCATCGGGGACGGGATCGCGCCGAGGTCGCGCATGAGCTGCGACGTCGCCTTCGTGATGTAGGCCGCCTTCCCGAACTTCTTCGTATAAATAATCCCATGATAGGACTCGTCCGGCGTCGTGAGCCCCGGATACTTGTCCGCGTGTGCATCCCAGTCGAAATTGCCGCTGTCCACGATCGCCCCGCCGACCTGCAGTGCATGGCCGTCCATATACTTCGTCGTCGAGTGCGTCACGATGTCCGCGCCCCACTCAAACGGACGGCAGTTCACCGGAGTCGCGAACGTGTTGTCCACGATCAGCGGGACGCCGTGCGCGTGCGCCAGCCGCGCCATCTTCTCGATGTCCAGGATGACGAGGGCAGGGTTCGAGATGCTCTCTGCGAACACCGCCTTCGTGTTCGGCCGGAACGCCTTCTCAAGCGTCTCCTCGTCCGCGTCCACGTCGACGAAGGTGCACTCGATGCCAAGCTTCTTCAGCGTAACGCCCAGCAGATTGAACGTCCCTCCGTAGATCGCAGAGCCGCAGATCACATGATCCCCGGCCTCGCAGATATTAAACACCGCGTAGAATGTGGCCGCCTGCCCGGACGCCGTGAGCATCGCCGCGACACCGCCCTCCAGATCCGCGATCTTCGCCGCGACCGCGTCGTTCGTCGGATTCTGCAGCCTCGTATAGAAATAACCGTCTGCCTCTAAGTCAAACAGCTTGCCCATCTGGTCGGTCGTGTCGTACTTGAACGTCGTGCTCTGGTAGATTGGAAGCTGCCTCGGCTCCCCGGTCTTCGGCTGCCAGCCAGACTGGATACACTTGGTTTCAATCTCGTAATTGCTCATGGTGAAAACCTCCCTCTATTCTCTTATTCCTTAACAGCACAGCACCGGCCGCCCACAGCAGCACCCGCAGAACGCATTCAGCATACAAAGCCGCATACACCAGTCGCCCGATCCGGCCATCGGGCTGCCGTAGGTCTCGCCCATCGTGCGGTACCACTGTCCGCCGTTCTCCAGCTGCGACAGAAACTGCTGGTAAAGCATATTGTCCGGCTCCATCGACACGGCCCGCTGCGCGTGCTCCTTCGCGAGCACATTGTTGCCCTGCCCGGCGTTCGCCATCGCGCTTAGATAGAACCAGCGCGCGTTGTGCAGATTGATCTCCGAGAGCACATGAAGTGCTTCCGAGAAGTGGCGGTTCCGGATATAGTTCTCGGCCGCCTGCATCCGCACATCCTCCTCGGACCAGTTCGCATCCTGCCTGGCGTTTCCGCCGAAGCCGCCAAATCCTCCGAAACCTCCGAAGCCGCCAAAATCTCCGGCGCCTCCCTGGCCGTATCCGCCATAACCGCCGTAGCCTCTCGAACTGCCGGGGCCATAACCGCCGTAGCTTCCGCCGCCCTCGCGCTCCTGCATGATCTGCTGGTACGCCTGCTGGATCTCCTTGAACTTCTCCTCGGCCTGCGCCTTGTTTGGATTGTTAATGTTTGCGTCCGGGTGATATTTTCTGCTGAGCGCCCGGTAGGCCTTCTTGATCTCCTCCTCCGAAGCGCTCTCCGGCACACCCAGTACCGTATATGGATTTTTCATAGTCTTCTATTTTCCTCTTCCGCCGCATCAATTCCGGCGGATCTTCCCCTACTCTTCTCTCCCGGCTTTTTTCCGTCCATCTGCGGCCGCATTATCCCGCTGACTTTCCCCAGAATGAGCATCCTGCCCTGCAGTATACAGTGGCTCATCCATCTGTCCCTGAGCATTACCCGGCTCATTCTTCCGCAACGCCTGCGCCCGCAGCGCCGCGTATCTGCACCAGACGCCGGAATACAAAATATTACGGATGATCTCCGCGTGCTCGATCACCGGCAGCCGCTCGAACGCCCGCGACGCATCCGCCATCATGTCAGTCAGGATCGCCTCAATCTCCCGCTCCCGGTCGGTTCCCCAGATGGCGCCGTCCTCCGAAAACAGATTGTAATTTCCGCGCTTCGCATCCTTCTTTCGATCCTCGAGCGCGTCCATCAGATAGATAAATTTGCCGAGGTAGAAGCCCATCGTCCGGAGGTCTTCCGCCCAGATATCCTCTTTCCACACAAAAACCTCAGCAAGGAACTGCCCGGTCAGCCCGGCCACCGCGTCGATGTCGCGCAGGCCATTCCGCTCCGCCTCATGGAGCGCCCGGATATTCTCCTCCAGTGCCTTCGCCTGCCGCGGGTAAGTCTCCGCCAGCCTCCGGTACGCCGGATGCAGCCGGGCCGCCGCCGCACGCCGCGCGACACTGCGCTCGTCCTCCCAGTCGTCCCGAAGCTTCTGCCATGAGAGCAGAACGCACATATCCGCCGCATAGTCGATCGCCGTATTCGCCGTCATCGGATGCCTGCGCGTCGGATGCGGCACACAGCGCCGCTGCTCCTGCCTGGTCTCCGGCTCGTACAGTCCCGTCAGCAGCAAAGCGAGAAACGTCAAGTCATAGTTTAGCATCATCTGCGCGATGCGTCCATACCTCAAATGCAAATTACGGCATAATCCGCAGTAAAAGCTGCGGTATGCCGTATAATCTTTCAGTTTGAGTTCCTGCTCATTCACATAAATATATCCGAACATATTCCTGACTCTTCTTCTCGAATTCAGAGCTGCGCTCCCGCACAGCATGACTCAGCCCTTCTTCTCAGACTCATGCCGCGCTTCATGCAGAAAATACCTGACTCTTTTCTCAGTCTCACATCTGCACTCCCGGCACAGCAGATTCAGTCCTTCTTCTCAGACTCATGCAGCGCTTCATACAGAAAATACCTGACTCTTTTTCTCAGTCTCACATCTGCACTCCCTGCACAGCAGATTCAGCTTTTCTTCTCAAACTCGTGCTTACACTTCGGGCAGGTGATACAGATCTTGCCCTTGCCGCGCGGGATCCGGATCTTCTGTCCGCAGGACGGGCACTTGTAAATATGGTACTCCTTGCTCTGCTCGATGCGGTATTTCCGCTTCGTGAACCAGCCGCGCAGCTTCTGCGTCGCCTCGAGATACCGCCGGTTCTCCTCGCTGCGCTTCGCATAATTCCGCGAGAACATCCGGAAATAGCAGACGCCCAGAACCACCAGGGACAGCAGATACAGAAGCTGCCACCGCGTGAAAATGTTAAGAACCAGGCAGACGATCACCGCTCCCAGCATGAATCTGGAAAGCTGATCCGCGCCGTACCTCCCGGCCATAAACTGCATAAACCATCTCTTCATAAAAAATCGCCCCATCGATCCTGTTCATTTCTGTTTTGTATTTCAGACCTTGATCCGCCGCGCAGCGCATTCTCTGCCACGATGGTTCAAATTTACAGCGAACCGGGCGAAAAGTCAATGTCCGCTCCCCCGAATTCATAAAATTTTTATAAGTTCATTTGTCTATTCCGTAAGCGGAAACCCCATCGTCACGCGGAACAGATCGTAATCCGCCGTGATCTCAAACGTGCCGCCGTGCAGCTCCACCAGGCTCTGCGCGATCGAGAGGCCCAGGCCGCTGCCCTCGGTGCTTCTGCTCTTGTCGCCGCGTACAAAACGTCCGGCCAGCTCCTGCGCGTCCACGGTCAGCTTCTCGCGCGAGGTATTCTGCAGCGCCAGGATCGCCCGGCCATCCTCCATGTACAGGTCAATGTAGATGCGGGTTCCCTCCGCCGCGTATTTGTAAATATTCCCAAACAGATTCTCCAGGATTCTCCAGAGCTGCCTGCCGTCCGCCATAATGCAGACCGGCTCCTTCGGAAGCTCCCACACCGGAGTCAGACCACGCTCCTCAAAGCGCTCCTGAAACTCCCCGTACGCCTGCTGCAGCATACTCTGCAGCTGCATCCGCACCAGCTGCAGCTCGATGTTGCCCGAGCTGATCTTACTCGCCTCCACCAGATCCTCGGTCAGCTGCCTGAGCCTCTGCGATTTCTGGTCCAGCACCTCGATATAGCGCTGCACGCGCTCGCCCGGCAGGTTTTCCCGCTTGAGCAGGTCGACGTAGTTCACGATCGACGTGAGCGGCGTCTTGATGTCGTGCGACACATTCGTGATCAGCTCCGCCTTCAGCCGCTCGTTGCGCACGATCGCGTCGACCGCCTTCTGCAGTCCGTCGCCCATCTCGTTGACCGCTTTCGCCATCTCATAAGTCTCGCCCTGCAGCGCGGCCGTGTCGATCTTGTAGGTCAGATCTCCCTTGGAGATCTGATGAATCCCGTCGTAGACGCTCTGCTTGCCCGCCATATCGCGCAGCAGGTAGAGCAGCACTGCCATATCCAGCACAAACACCATGAAGATTCCGACCCTGCCGAACAGAAGAAAGGCAAAATTCAGGATGAAGAATATCACATAGAAAAACAAAAGCTGTCCCGACGCCGCGCGCGCCGCGGTGACCTTCTTCCAGGTGCGCACCAGAAGGTATACGATGCTGTTTTTCCAGATGATCCGAGCGCGGATCTGGCGCACCAGGCTGAGCGCGCCCCCGAGAAAGGTCAGATATCCGCACATCGCAAGCATGGAGACAAGCAGCCGCCCTCTTCCGGAGAGCTCATCCAGGCGGGCTGACACCTGCACAAACACAAGCGTGTACAACACCGCGAGCACCGTGAGAATACCTGCCGCCAGCTCGATTGGGAGCTGATCCGCCCTGCTCAACGCAATCCCCCCGTCCTTCCGGCTTCTCCCAGCGCCCAGGACGGACAGCACAAGCCCCGCCGCCAGCAGCAGAGCGCTCAGCACGACGCCGGCCAGAGAGAGCGCTATGATGTTCTCCCGATGTGCGAAAACGTCCGCATACGTCCGCAGCTCGTCCCGTACCGGATAATCCGTATTCACCGCAAAAAACACCTTTTCGTTCGATCCAACAAACCGCTCCGCCATAAACCAGTCTGCCGCCCCGTCGTTCAGCAGGCTGTCCGGATTTGTCGTCATGATATTGAAGCTGCGCTCCCCCTCATACAGGCTCACAAAATCCGCGTCCTGGCGGATCTTCTCCCGCGCACCCTCATAACTGTCAGCGGCAGCGTTCGTGTACAGCGCCCCGGTCGCCGTGTTCTCCACACAGTAGCGCAGGTTGCTCGGCGCATCCTTAGACCAGCTCTCCTCCTGCACGGTCGTGTACTCGGTGTACCGCGCGTACAGCTCCTCGCAGACCTCATCCAGGCGGATGTACATATTCAGCACAAAGTTCGCGGAATCCGAATACCATCTGGAGCACTCGGACAGCGAAATCCCCGTGACCGGCAGGATCGTCTCCAGCTCCGCCGACTGCTCATCCAGGCGCTCTCCGGCGTCGCGGCCATTCTCACCCTGATGCTCCACCGCGTCCTCGATCGCCCGGTGAAGTCTTTCACGATCCCCGCGCTCCGCGAAATTCAGCAGATCCTCCATCCGATAAGACGTATTCATGTCCTGCACCGAGCTGGTATCCACGCCGTACGACTGGATATCGATCTCCGTGCTCAGGTCGGTTTTGCCGTCCCGCTCAAAAAGCGCCGCATTCTGCTGACCGCGGATCTTGTTCGTGATGATCTGATCCACCTGCCTGAAAAACAGATCCGTCTCCTCGAACGTCTTCGACATCTCGCGCAGGCTGTAATTGCCCTCCGTCCAGAAGCCGATATTCAACAGACTGTGGGCGAGAACACCTGCAAAGATTACCTGAAGAACGACTAAAACGAGTTTTATTCTTTTGTTATATATGAGATTTCTCACGTTTTCTTTTCTCTGCATATATCTTTATCCTACTATACGAAATCCCTGAGGTTCCTGCCTTCAGCCGCGATACACTATACGATGGAAGGCCGCGATAGTCCGGCTGTACCGACATGTCCGATACAGATGTCTGATCTGAAGCGGACGCAGTCCGACGCAGGCAGACAGATGTAAGGAGGACTATCGGCGGACAGCGGACTATCGCAGCTGACGACGCCATGTCACACGAAGCTCAGAGGTTCTCCACCTTGTACCCAATCCCCCAGATCACCTTCAGATACCGCGGGTTCTTCGGATCGATCTCAATCTTCTCACGAATGTGGCGGATATGCACCGTCACCGTATTGTCCGCGCCGTATGCATCCTCCTGCCAGATCTGCTCGTAGATCTGATCGATGGAGAACACCTTGCCCTTATTCTGCACGAGGAAGAGCAGGATGTTGTACTCGATCCGCGTCAGCTTCACGCGCTCGCCGTCCACCGTGACCTCCTTGCGGTCGTCGTTGATCACCAGGCCGCCCGTGCTGTAAATCCTCTCCGACTGCGCCGCCCCGGAGGCCGAACCGAAGCTCGTGTAGCGCCGGATCTGCGACTTCACGCGAGCGATCAGCTCAAGCGGGTTGAACGGCTTTGCGACATAATCGTCCGCGCCCAGGTTCAGCCCGAGGATCTTATCCGTATCCTGTGTCTTCGCCGAGAGCACGATGATCGGAATGCTGCTGTCCTCGCGGATCTTCATGATCGCGTGAATCCCGTCAAGCTTCGGCATCATAATGTCGAGAATCAGAAGGTGCACCTTTTCATTCTTCAGAATCTCCAGCGCCTGCTCCCCATCGTACGCCTTGAGCACCTCGAACCCCTCCTGCACGAGGTAGATTTCGATCGCGTCCACAATCTCTTTCTCATCATCGCAAACCAAAATTCTATACATATCCGCTCTCCTCCAATCGTCTGAAAATACGTCCAACACACTGGCCGGAAAAATTCTTGAGCAAACCTTCCCGCGTCTGCAGCCAGGCTTTTCGAAACGGCATTCCTCTCTGCTGCAGGCCAAAGATCTAACGCCATAAAAACAGCTTCTGTACTGACCGCATACTTAATCTCCCGTTCAGTATAACAGAAGCTGTTTAAATTCCTGCCAAAATATTATTAAGTTTTTCTTATTTTGCCTGAATCACGTGCATCATATTCGTCATCGCACCCTTGCCCTTGACGATATTCGTAGCCGGATCGCCCGCCGTGAAGACAACGAGGTCGCCGCTCTCCACATAGCCCTCCCTGCGCACCACGTACATCGCGTGGGAAATGATGTGCTCTGTCGTATCCTCCGTGTAGCCCTTGAGCGGAATGACGCCCCAATAGATCTGCATCTTGCGCTGCGCCCAGTCGTTCGGCGTCACCGCATAGACCGGGATCTTCGGGCGGAAATTCGACATCAGACGTGCCGTCTGCCCTGACATCGTCGGAGTGACGATACACTTCGCCTGCACATTCGTCGCCGTGCGCACCGCCGCCACGCCGACCGCGTTTGACACATTCGCGTCCCCGCGCAGGGAGCGGTAGTCCGGCATCGTGTCATAGTCCAGATAGCTCTCCGTAGACTCCGCAATCTGCACCATCATCTTCAGGGTCTCCACCGGATACTTGCCCATCGCAGTCTCCCCGGAGAGCATGATCGCGTCCGCGCCCTCTCGAATCGCGTTCGCGACGTCCGTCACCTCGGCCCTCGTCGGCCGCGGATTGCGGATCATCGAGTCAAGCATCTGCGTCGCAATGATGACCGGCTTGTATTTGCGGTTACATTTCTGAACAATCATCCTCTGTACATGCGGCACCTCGTACGCCGGAATCTCCACGCCCATGTCGCCCCTGGCCACCATGACGCCGTCCGCCGCGCTGATGATGCGGTCGATGTTCTGGATGCCCTCGTTATTCTCGATCTTCGCGATGACGTCGATATGCTCCGCGTTGAAATCCTTCAGGATGTTTTTGATCTCCCTGATCGCGTCCGCGTCGCGCACAAAGGACGCCGCAATGAAATCAATCCCCTGCTGGATGCCGAAGATGATATCCTCCCGATCCTTCTCGGTGATCGCCGGAAGATTGACCTTCACGTTTGGGACATTGATGCCCTTGCGCTGTCCAAGCTCGCCGCCGTTTAAAACCGTGCAGACGATCTCCGTCCCGCGGATCTCCTTCACCTCAAGCCCGATCAGGCCGTCGTCGACCAGGATGCGGTCGCCCGGCTTCACATCCTGCGCCAGCTGCGGATATGTCTGGCTCACCCGACGCTCATCGCCCTCGATCGGCTCCGAGGTCAGGATAAACTCCGCGCCCTCCGTGAGCGTCACCTTGCCGCCGTTCGCGAGCAGACCCGTGCGGATCTCCGGTCCCTTCGTGTCGAGCAGGATCGCGATCGGCTTCTTCAGCTCCTCGCGCACGCTCTTAAGCTGGTCGAAACGTGCCTTCTGCTCCTCGTGCGTCCCATGCGAAAAATTGAAGCGCGCAATATCCATCCCGCTGCGCACAAGCGCCTTCAGCACCTCGCGGTCATCCGCGTTCGGCCCCATCGTGCAGATAATCTTCGTCTTTTTCATAAATTCAATTCTCCCTCCTGAGATATGTGTGGCATCAGCCTTGAAAATTCACTGCAAATCTCTTCTCTTTTCGCGAGCACTTCGATCCGACCCGCATCCGAGTAAAATTACCGATTTTCCCCTTCCAGCTCGATCTGATCGCCGGACATCCGCAGAATATCGCGGATCTCCTGCAGCGGCATCTCCAGATATGCAGACAGCTCCTCCGCAGACACCTTGTGCTCCAGATCGCGCTCCAGATTCTTCACCGCCTCGTTCAGATGGTTAACCCGGCTGACAATATTCCCGTCTGCATCCCGCTTCTCGCGGCTGCTTATGACGACCTGCGTCATCGCTTCATTGATGGAATTTAAAATGTGCGCGCTGCACGCCGCCGGGCTGTCAAACTGCTCCAGAGATTCCAGCGCCTCCAGCAGGCCGAGATTGCCCTCCTGGATCAGATCCTCGAGCAGAACCTCCTCACTCCCGAAATTCCCGGCCGCCTCGCAGATCAACGGCAGATAACTCTCAATCAGACGCGCTTTTGCCGCCTCGTCCCCGCGCAGTACACGTTCGAGCAGGGCGTGCTCGTCCTCAAACGACTCCTCTGCCAGCTCAAGCAGCCTGTGCAGATATCCCTCCAGGCCGCCAATTTTTTCGTCCGATATGTTGCCTTTCGCGGATCTGTCACCCGACGTAATTTTCCCGTCGGCTCCATTTGGTTCCACTGCTTCCTCCTGCGCATCACTCAACCGGGCTTCTTCTGCGCCCTGCCCCTCCTGCGCATCACTCAACCGGGCTTCTTCTGCGCCCTGCCTCTCCTGCGCGCTGCCTGATATAATCTTTTCATCATTCAGATTCCGCTGCACGCCGTTTTGCCCTTGTCTTTCTTCCTCGGATTCCGAAGCTCCGGCACGGCTCTCCGTCACGCGGATATTCTGTCCCGCCAGATATTCATAAATCAGTTCATAATGCTCTTCCGTGAGCGGCATATCCGAAAGAATCTCCCGAATCTCAGCTTTCGAAATACGCCCGCCATATACATCAGAGGCAGCCTTGATCTCACTCAGCATTTCGCGAAAAATAATTCGATTCTCCATATCTGCTCCTGTCTGTCATCGGTCATTCTATTTATTCATGATCCGCATACAAAGTCGCTCGAAAAACACCTGAATAATTTTACATCCACGTCTGAATCATTCCTGAGCCACGGCTTCAGCGCTAAACACATTGTCTTTCTGTCCAGGCTGAACGGTCAAGTCCTACAATACCAACACTTCCGGCATTTTCGCGAAAAGTACGGCTCATCACCCCGGAGACCACAGAACCTCCAGCGCTTTCGCGAGAACTGCGTCTCCCGACGCCGTATTTCCTGCCTCGCCAGAATTCCTGCTTCCGTTTTCGGCTTCCGCATCCTGCGCTTCGGAATCCCCGGGCGAACCAGCTTCCTCCTGCGCTCCGTCCTTGCTCAACGCCTCATCCTCAACCACGATATCCGGCGTGATCCCGTTTCCGTCGATGTTCTGCCCTTTCGGCGTATAATAAGCCTTTGTCGTCATCTTGAACGCAGAACCATCTGACAGTGTGAACGTATCCTGCACTACTCCTTTTCCGTACGTCTGCGTCCCGACGACCGGTCCGAGCCCGTAGTCCTGCACCGCGCCCGCGAAAATCTCCGACGCGCTTGCCGAGCCGCCGTTGACCAGCACCGCGATCTCACAATCCACCAGCTGTTCTTTATCAGAAGTAAACTCCTCGCGCTCTCCGTTCTTATCCTCCGTATATACGATCAGTCCCTCCGGAAGGATCTCGTCGAGCATCGCGTTCACAGAGTCCAGCAGGCCGCCGGGATTGTCCCTCAGGTCGATGATCAGCTTCTCCATCCCCTGCTTATCCAACGCCTCAAGCGCCTCCCGGAACTGCCCGACCGCGCTGCCCGTGAAATCCGTGATCCGGACATATCCGGTCTGTTTTTCCAGCATCTCCGACTCAACATAGGAGGGCTCTACCGTGTCGCACTCCAGCTCGACCTCCAGCTCCTGCGTTCCCGCACGCAGAACCTTCATCGTAAAAACGTCTTTCTGCGCTTTGATGAGCGCCGACACCTCGGACATCTCCTGCCCTTCTATGGGGACATCGTTCACCACCAGGATCACATCCCCGACCTCCAGTCCCGCCTCGGCCGCAGGGCTTCCATCGTACACTTCAACGACACAGATCTCCTGCGTCTGCGTATCCTCCTCAATCGTAATCCCGATCCCGAAATACTCTCCCCGCGAGGATTCCAGCACCTCGTTCAGCCGCGGCGGCGAATAGTAGTTGGAATACTTATCGCCAAGTCCGTATGCAATTCCCAGGAAAAGATACTCGGACAAGGTATCGCTGTCCACATCCCACAGATAATTCTTTTCGATCAGATTCTGGATCTCGTCCAGCTTCGACAAGGTATGGTAATCCGTCAGCACCTTTGCGCCAATATTTTCTGTTTCCGCACTTTCCTTCTCATCCTGCTGCCTGAGTCCATTGCGCCGCGCAGTCGTCCAGCCTAACAGAAAAACGCAGACACAGATTAAAGCTGCGAGAAAACCCGCAAAGAATCCCATCCCGAATCCCCTGCCGGCATATCCTTCCTCCGGCTGCGCATCAGAATCTCTGTCCAATCCCCCGTACTGCTCTTTCAGCTGCGCATCAGAATCTCTGTCCGGTTCATCGCCCGCCCCTGCTTCAATCTCATTCTGCGTCTCTGATAAATCCAGACCGCCGTCTGGCTCCGCGGTCATTTCCCCCGCTATATTCTCTTTGCCATCCGGCTTCACAGTTATCTCTTCCGCTGTATTCTCTTTGCCGTCTGGCTCCGCAATCTCCTTTTCTCTGCCATTCTCTGGCAAATTCCCCATTCAAAGGCCTCCCTAATACTCCGTGTTCTCCATGTACTTCATATATTTTACGACCATCAGCGAGATTTTAAACGTGATCGCGTCCTCAAACACACGCAAATCCAGGCCGGTCGACTTCTGCAGCTTATCCAGACGATAGACCAGCGTATTCCTGTGGATATAAAGCTGGCGCGACGTCTCGGACACGTTCAGGCTGTTCTCAAAGAATTTGTTAATCGTAGTCAGCGTCTCCTCGTCAAAGTCGTCCGGCGACTTTCCCTCGAACACCTCGCGGATAAACATTTTGCACAGCGGAATCGGCAGCTGATAGATCAGACGCCCGATCCCAAGCGAACTGTACGCGATCACGGAACGATCCGCGAAAAAAATCTTCCCGACGTTGAGCGCCATACGCGCTTCCTTGTACGAGCGCGACACTTCCTTGATCTCCCCGACGATCGTGCCGTAGGCAATCAAAGCCTCCTTCTTCTTCTCCTCCCCGAGCGAGTCAAGGATCATCTCAGCCGTCTTATCCATCTCGGCGTATCCTTCCTGTGGGGCAAGCTCCTTCACCACGATGATGCTCTTCTCGTCGACCGCTGTGATAAAGTCGCCGGAGCGGGAGCCGAACAGCGCGCGCACATTCTCGAGCGAATTGCTCTCCTTCTCGTTATTTACCTCCAGGATAAAGACGACACGGCGCGCCTCCGCATCGATGTGAAGCTTCTTCGCGCGGTTGTAGATGTCTACCAGAAGCAGATTGTCCAGAAGCAGATTCTTGATAAAGTTGTCCTTGTCAAAGCGCTCCTTGTACGCGACAAGAAGATTCTGAATCTGGAAAGCAGCCATGCGGCCCACCATATGAACGTCGTCGCTGTTTCCGTTCGCAAGCAGAACATACTCGAGCTGATGTTCGTCAAACACCTTGAAAAACTGGCAGTTCGAGACTACCTGGGAGTCCGCCTGCGATTCCGCGAAGCCCAGCACTGAACCGCGGAACTCCTCCGCTTCCGGAAATGTTGTCGCAAGTATGATCCCCTCTGTGTCGAGTACACATAAATCTACCCTGCTGATCGCCTTTAATCCATCCAGCGTCGCCTGTAAAATCTGATTCGATATCACTTGTGCATCCTCCTTTTACCTTCTCGGTCCCTTCCTGGCTTCAGAAAGCTCTCCCTGAAACGTTCTTCACGCGTAAGATTCCCTCTCTTTTTGCGTGACTGGTATTATTTTAATATAGATGCATAAAAAAATCAATCATAATTGTGAAAAATGCACGAAAAGTGTGCTTATCTCGTTACTGTTCAGACCAGGCTGAAGCATTTGCTGCTGAGGCCGTAAGAAAGTGATTCAGGAGGCAGTTTGGGCTTCGCGGAGCGAATTTGCATACCCAAATTGCTCGTTACTGCTCACGGAGTGAACAGTAACGCTTATCTCATCCCTGTTCCAGGCAGGTCAAAACATTCTCTTGGAATGCAGCGAAAGCATAATACAACAGGCAGCCTGGACTTCGCAAAACGAATTATCCTGTCCAAACTGCCTGTGGTCAGACACAGCAAAGGCAAAAGCCTGTCAGCAGAACGGGCAGTCCACCTGACCGCCATTGCAGAGCGGATTGGGACAAGGTTTGGTTGTCGAGCTGCTTCCTCCTCCGAAAAGAGTACCTGAATAATTTGGCGTGCTCGTATAAGATCGTATCCAACCATTCCCGTCGCAGGTTTTGCAATCCCTGGTACCTACGCCACCACAATAATTGCAGCCTGTTCCTCTGTCCAAACTGCTCCAAGGAGATCCGCCGCTGCCTGAACCAGAGGATGAGCCGGAAGACGAACCGGAAGCCCCCTCTGAAGAAGATCCCGAAGACGAACTCCCGGAAGACGATCCAGAAGACGATCCAGAAGCCTTCTCCGACCAATGCGCATAAAGCTTCTTCACCGGCAAAATATTAACTACCTTCGTCGAGCTTTTCACCTTCGTGCCGCCCACATTCTTCGTATACCATCCAAGGAATTTATAACCTTTACGAGAGGGCGTTGGAAGACCTTCCATCTTCCCGCCATACTTTACCTTAATCGAAGTTCGGGGACAGCTGCCACCGTTCTTCTGCAGCTTGATCTCTATTTTCTTGGAGCTCTTTCCCCAATGCGCATAGCAAACGATATCCTTCGTGACGGTATCGGTCGAAGAAATCTTTTTCCCTCCGGACTTCTTCGTATACCATCCGAGGAAAATGTACTTTTTGCGCTTCGGAGTCGGCAGACGGCCGATCGAATCCCCTTTCTCAACCTTCCTGCTCTTCTCCGATACAGAACCTTTCCCTGCTTTAAAGCTCACGGTATAATCCGTGGTTCCTGAAGATGTGCCCGCCGCAGAGTTCCCGGAGCTTCCAGAACCGCCCGTCTGCGCGCCGGAGCCCGACAAATTCGGTATCTTCGTCCACCTCGCCTCCAGAGTGTGATTGTACGTCCTCGTTACCAGCGTTTCCGAATTGACCGCCATTCCACTGGAATCCTGCCAGCCGTCAAAGCGGTAACCGGAGCGCGACAGCGTCGGAAGCGGGCCATAAGTCTGTTGATAACGTACTGTCTTCGTGCTCGTGGCAAGACCCCACGCGCACGGATCAAAGGTCACGGTAACAGCACACGGCGTCCAGCCGGCATAGAGCGTCTGATTCTGCCGGAAAGCATACTTCAGCTTATCGTCCACCCTGTTCACGCAGGACGGCTCCTCATACCACCCGGTAAAATCGTATCCGTCTCTCTGCGCTTTCGGCAGCCTGCCCTTGCCGCCGCTCGGGGCATAGACATCCCCCGTATCGCAGTAGCCTCCGTTCGCATTCAGATACACGCGGCACGCATCCGGCGCACCCTCAATACACACATTCCGCACCACATGACGCTGGGGCTCCAGCCCGCTGGCCGTACTGGCAG
>CANQWV010000019.1 GCA_947627645.1 uncultured Lachnospiraceae bacterium
CGATCGTCAGGGTGAGCGTGACGTCCTGCCCGTGACGGCGCACGTCGCGCATGAAGTTAAACGGCTCGCCCTCGGTGTTTCCGCCGGGGCCGCCCAGATAGGGGAAGTAATCGTCGTAGGGATAGTCCCACGCGAACGAGACGTCGGGACTCGCGTGCGCAATGCTGGCGCGCTGCGGCCAGCCCTCGTTCAGCGGATAGTAGCAGTACATCAGGGTGATGCTGCGGTGGGGTCTGCCCAGTTTGTTCAGGATATAGTCCTGGTTCACGTATTCGCCGCGCTCGGAGCCGTCGCCTAAGTCCACGGCGCATTTTGCCTTTCCCATATGTAAGGAATATACTTTCGGATCGCTCATGTTTTTTCTCCTGTATGTGTTGAGAGTGGTTTCTTCAATCAGTCCATTTCCATGTATGGCCACAGTTATTGCAGTGCCATGCCGGATGATTGCGGAAGAATCCTTTTATCTGAGTACCACGAATGGTTGAAGAATTATAATGCCACGTATTTCCACACTTCGGACATCTGTATCCGCCTGTTTTCATACGCATTTGCATCATCTTTTCATTCACAGAATCCATTTTACCCATAATGTGTCTCCTGCTGCGGTTGACCTAAAGAAACAGAAAAGATTTTATAATTTTACAGGAAAATCATAAAGCATTTTCCGACAAATGTAAAGAGCAAAACCGATTGATTCCAATGACCGGGTTTCCATGGTTTGTAATTCCAACTGCGCAAGGACTGCACGAAGGAGGTTTTCGCAAGCTTGAAAAAGAGCATAAAATCTGATATGCTGAAAAACAGACGAAGATATTTTGACCTGGATTGTATATTTGGGAGGATAATTTATGCTCTATGACTTTTATGTGGGAAGCTATGCTCCGGCCGATCATGAGAGCATCTACAGATATCAGCTGAACGGAGAAACCGGTGCGCTGGTCAGAAAGTGCGCCATAAAAGGCGTGGACAATCCCTCCTGGCTGCTGCTTCACCCGAACGGGAAGCTCATGTATTCGGTGGAGGAGCTGAATCCGGATGGGCGCGTCGCCGTCTACAGCCTGGAAAATGATGTCCCGGAATATCTGTTTTCCCTTGAGACAGAGGGCGCAGATCCCTGCCATCTGTCGCTGAGTCCGGACGGAAGCTTCCTGTTTGCGGCCAATTATTCCAGCGGGAGCTTATCGGTTTTCCGCCTGGATTCGTCTGGCAGGCCGGAGGGTATGTCTGACTGCAGACAGCATACAGGAAAAGGCTGCCATCCAAAGAGACAGGAGGGGCCGCACGTACATTTCACCAGGATGATTGACGGGCTGCTCTGCGTATGCGACTTAGGACTCGACTGCATCGCCGCTTATTCCCTGGATGAGGCGGCAGGCAGATTGACAGAGCGCGGGAAAGTTTTCTGTTTTCCGGGCGGATACGGCCCCAGGCATCTGGCGGTACATGACGCTCACAAAGGTTTTGTGTATGTGATAGGAGAGCTGACAGGGGATCTCTGCGTGCTGCATAGGAATGGCAGCCAATATGAGCTGCTTCAGCGTATCAGCTCCCTGCCGGAGTACTTTGCGGGAGAGGAAGCAACAGAGGAAAATACCGCCGCGGCGATCAGGTTCAGTGAAAACGGCAGATTGCTGTTTGTCTCAAACCGGGGAGCGGATTCGGTTACCAGTTTTTTTGTGCGGGCGGACGGGAAGGCTGAAAAAGTGGATTCCGTCTCCAGCGGGGGAAACGGGCCAAGAGATTTTGCGGTCTTTGGAAAATATATCGTCGTTGCAAATCAGCATTCCGACAATCTGTCTGTGCTTGAGTTCGAGCCGGAAAGCGGAAAAATGAAACGATTGGCAGGGAGCGAGCCGCTCACAAAGCCGGCGGTGATCACTCGGATCAGACCTGTTCTTCCAGTACCGGCGGCGTCTGGCCATGCACCGGCGGCGTCCGGCCATTCCGGACATGCACCAGCGACATCCGACCATGCACCGGCGACATCCGGCCATGCACCGGCGGCGTCCGGCCATGCACCGGCGGCATCCAGCCATGCACCGGCGGTGTCCGGCCACTCCGGCCATGTACCAGCGGCATCCAGCCATGCACCGGGCGAAGAGGGCGACTGGCGTTTGTCGTCAGAAGAAAGCGGAGACTAATTAAAGAAAAGAACAGAGAAAAGAATGAAAAAAGCCGGGAAGGGCTGCTGCGAAAGAACAATGCTTTGCGGCAGCCTTTTGTCGTGCTTTCAGTCAGGCTGATAAATTGCGGGTCAGCCTCAGATTTTTCATTGTAAAATTTGTCCCTGTAATCTATAATAATTATAAAAGCAGTGTGACAATTGGCGGGTCAGACCAGAAGCTGTTGGAATGTCGTTTGACCTGCAGGGACTGAGAAACGATTCGACGGTCGGGGCGCGGGCTGTTATGAAGAATTTGCTGGCATGGATGGAAAAGTGCAAAGATCAGTTCAATAATATGAGCCTGAGAAAGAAACTCTACGGGCTCTACATTTTCTGCGTTCTTGTGCCCCTCATCGTGACGGACGGGGTGATCCTCCGCAGCCTGATCCGGACTGAGCAGGCCGAGCAAGAGCACGAGATGGAGAACCAGGCCAGTTCGGTGCGGTACAGCATCTCAAGCTTTGTGGAACAGTCTTCCGCGCTGGCGAAGAGCTTCTATATGAATGAGTATGTGCAGGATTTTCTGGATACGCGCTATGACAGTGCGCTTGACTATGTGGTCGAATATCAGAAATTTATGCGGAATTCCCTGCTCGGCAGCAATCTGGGAGTGGATAACACGAAGATTACGATCTGCGCGGACAATGAGACGATCGTCAACGGCGGCGGTTTCCTGAGGCTCTCTGAGATTGCGGAGACGCCGTGGTACTGGAAGCTGAAGGACAGTTCCCTGAATGCCGTCCTGCTCTTTTATTATGACGACCTGAACGTTCCTTACGAAAAGGCAGAGAGAAAAATGCTGTTCCTGCAGAAGCTGAACCGCTTCCTGCGCGACGACACGGAGAAGCTGCTGAAGATTGAGATGGATTACGGCGGGCTGGAGCGCAACATCCGGAACATGAATTATGAGAATGCTATTTATATCTGCCGGGGAGATGAGCTGCTGTTTTCCAATGCCGGGCCGAACAACGCCGGACAGCCGTTCGAGGAGTTCACCCTGGCGGATCAGGTCGGATATCAGAAGGATTTTACCCTCTATGGCGAGGAGCTGAGCATTCGCATTCTGCGCGGAGAATTCAACCTCTTTGAGGTGCTCAGGGATAATATCCCGATGCTTGTGCTGCTTCTGCTGATTAATACCGTCCTCCCGTGGATTCTGATGCGCCAGATCGGAAGGTCGGTCACGCTGCGTATCGGCAGGCTCAGCCGGGTGTTCGAGCAGGTGGATCAGGACACCCTGGCCAGGATCTCTGACATAGACGGGAAGGATGAGATCGGCAGCCTGATGGAGAATTACAACCGCATGGCGGATCGCATGAACGGACTGATCCAGACCGTGTACAAGGACAGGCTGCGGGAGCAGGAGATCAACATCGCACGTCAGAGTGCGGAGCTTCGCGCGCTCCACAGCCAGATCAACCCGCATTTCCTGTTTAACGCGCTGGAGAGTATCCGTATGCACAGCATCCTGAAGGAGGAATACGAGACGGCCGGCATGGTGGAAAAGCTGGCGGTCATGGAGCGGCAGACCGTGGACTGGACGTCGGACATCGGTACGGTCAGCCGGGAGATGGAGTTTGTCGAGGCGTACCTGGAGCTGCAGAAATACCGCTTCGGCGAGCGGCTTTCCTACCGCCTGGAGGTAGAGGAGGAGTGCAGGGAGCAGGAGATTCCGCGCCTCACGGTCACAACGCTGGCGGAAAACGCGTGCGTGCATGGGATTGAGAGCAAGACGACGCCGGGATGGATCTTCGTGCGTGTCTACCGGGAGGGACAGGAGCTGTGCATCGAGGTGGAGGACACCGGGGGAGGCATGGAAGAGGATGAGCTTCAGACGCTCCAGTACCGGATGGACAACGCGAGCATCGATATGCTGAAGGAAAAGGGACACGTAGGGATCGTGAACGTGTGCCTGCGGCTTCGGATGATGACGGGCGGCCGGGCGAAATTCCTGGCGGAGAGCGAGAAGGGCATCGGAACCACGGTGTCCATACGGATGCCATATAAAGAAGCGAATGACGATTCCGCCACTGCAGATAAGGATGCCTGAACCGCAAAAGTGCAGGGCGCATCCGGGGAGAAGCTGCCGGGGCGGCAGGAAGGAGATACATATGCTGAAGGTACTGCTCGTAGACGACGAGTACTTTATTGTGCAGGGCCTCCTGGTTCTGATCGACTGGAAGGCGGAGGGGTATGAGATCGCGGCGACCGCGGCGAACGGCCGGGAGGCGCTGGACTATCTGAGAGAAAACAAGGTGGATCTCGTGATCACCGACATCGCCATGCCGGTCATGAATGGCCTGGAGCTGCTGGAGACCGTGCGGCGGGAGCAGCTCTCGGAGGCGGCTTTCGTAATCCTGAGCGGCTACAGTGATTTTTCCTATGCGCAGCAGGCGATTCGGGACGGCTGCATGGATTACCTGCTCAAGCCGGTGGAGCGCGAAGAGCTGATTGGCATTCTGCGCAGATATAACCATCTCTCAGCGCACGCGAGGCAGGAGCAGCAGGATCAGGAGCGCTACGAGGAGGCCTATCTGGCGCGGAACATCATTGCGCTCCTGTTCGGAAAGTATGACGATTTTAACCTGGATTATGTGAAGATGCATATGCAGCTGTCCGAGGGTGTGCGCTACATTGAGATCGAATTCTGCGACGCGCAGTATGTGGAGGCGGAGGAAGGCGAGCTGCGCACCGTTCAGCGCAAGCTCTACCAGAACTGCCGCAAGCTGCTGCGGGAGGACAGCACCCACTGCGTGTTCGACGTCTCCCAGGACCGGGTCAGCTACGGCGTCGGCTTCCTTTACTGCGATTACATGGCCGCGCGTGCGGGCGGCACGGAGCGGGAGTATCTGCAGGAGTTTCACCGGAAGCTCGAGGTGCTTATGCAGCGGGAAATCCGTCTGCTGGTGGGTAAGAAGGTGGCGGATATCCGCCAGGTTTCGGTCTCTTACGGAACGGCCTGCATCCTGCGCCCGCTGGAGGCTTTCCACAGCCAGAAGCCAATCTACATCTACGAGGACGAGGCGCAGGTGAAACAGGGCGGGATTGTCCTGTGCAAGGAGAGTCTGGATGCGCTGTTCTCCGCGATCGAGCAGAACGAGCAGGATAAGATCCGTCGAGGTGTGGATCTGCTGTTTCTGGAGATGCGGCAGAACGGCATGGAGAGCGACAGCGTGAACCTGAACATCAACTACCTGCTGTTCCGCCTGGTTCATCTGGCGTCAGAGCTCGACAGCGACGCAGACCAGGAGGAGATCCTGCGTTTTATCAGCAGCGGATCGTTCGGGGACGGGGTCAGCCGCGGCAGCAGGTCGCACTTGTCAAGATTCGCCTGCGCATACGCCGACTACCTCACGCAGCTCCGCCAGAACGTGTCCTCCGGCGTCCTCGCGGAGATCGAGAAGGATATCCGCAAAAATTACGCGGAGAACCTGACCCTGCGCGATCTTGGAAAGAAATACTATATCAACAGTTCCTATCTCGGGCAGATTTTCCGCAAGAAATACGGACAGTCCTTCAAGGATTATCTGACGAATTTCCGGATCAACGAGGCGGCGAAGCAGCTGCGGAACACGGATAAGCGCATCAGCGAGATCGCGGAGGACGTCGGCTACCGGGACGGCGACTATTTTATCCGCAAGTTCATTGAGCTCAAGGGCTGTACGCCGTCGCGTTTCCGCAAGGGCGGACAGGCGTCTGCTGTCTGACATTGAGACTGCAGAGAAGTGATTCTGGAACAAGTCTAGACTTTTTCGGGTTTTATCTTGACTTTTTCGGGTTGTGCTTTTTTATGAAAATTTTATAATAAAGTCAGGTTTAAGAACCGTAAAAAATCATTTACAAGGAGGTAGAAAATGAAACTGAGAAAACTGACCGCGCTTTTCATGAGCGCAATGATGGCGGCAACGATGATGAGCGGGTTCACGGCTTCCGCAGAGGAAGGCGAGTACTCGGACGATGAGATCGTCAGCTTTACGATGTTCTCCGCGATGCCGGGATCTGAGATCAACGACGACAACGAGATCATGGACATCATCGCACACAAGGTGGGTGCGAAGGTAAAAGAGACCTGGCTGACCGGCCAGACGGCTGCTGAGGCAGTCGGCACGATCATCGCGAGCGGCGACCTGCCTGACTTCATCGACGGCGGCGACGGCATGATGGCACTGTACGATGAGGGCGCTCTGGTAGCGTGGGATGATTATCTTGAGCAGTACCCGAACCTGAAGGAAATGTACACCGACGAGGAGTGGGATTCCTTCCGCCAGGACGACGGCCACATCTACTGGGCAAACGTGTTCCAGAACAGCTACGGCGAGAACAGAAGCACGACGCACAATGACGAGGCATTCTGGGTACAGGCGAGAGTTCTTGAGTGGGCAGGCTATCCGGAGATCAAGACGCTGGATCAGTACTTCGATCTTCTTGAGAGCTACTACGAGGCGAACCCGACGATGGAAGACGGCACGCCGAACATCCCGTACACGATCCTCTGCGACGACTGGAGATACTTCTGCATCGAGAACGCGCCGGAATTCCTGGATGGCTATCCGAACGATGGTTCCGTTATCGTTGACAAGTCCGATCCGAGCGCTCCGAAGATCGTGGACTACAACACGACCGAGACCGCGAAGAAGTACTTCCAGAAGCTGCACGAAGAGTACGCAAAGGGCATGATCGACGGCGAGTTCGCGACCCAGATCTACGATGAGTACATCGCGAAGCTTTCCACAGGCGCAGTGCTTGGCATGTGCGATCAGTGGTGGGATTTCGCATTCACGGTAAACGATGTGTTCAAGCAGCAGGGTCTTGACCTTAAGGGCTGCAACTACGTTCCGCTTGGCCTGACGATCGAGGAAGGCATGGACAACAGATGGCATACCTACGACGACACGCTGAACAATTCCAGCGGATGCGCGGTTACCACGAGCTGCGAGGATCCGGACCGCGCGTTCAAGTTCCTGAACGACATTCTGGATCAGGAGATCCATGATCTTCGTTTCTGGGGCGTTGAGGGCGTTGACTATCTCGTAGACGACGACGGAATGTACTACAGAACAGAAGAGATGAGAATGCAGGCAGCAGATACCGCTTACCAGGCATCTCACTTCTGCCAGTATTCCTACATGCCGCAGTGGCTGGGCACCAGCAGAGACGGCAAGAACGCGATGCAGCCGTCCGAGCAGACCTCCGAGTTCTTCTCCGGCCTTGCTGAGCCGCTGAAGAAGTGCTTCGAGGCGTATGGCGCTGAGAATTATCCGGATATGATCGGTTCTATCGTTGAGCACAACGAGCCGTGGTTCCCGATGTACTCCTTCTCCAACGCGATGACCACCGAGACTCCGGGCGGCGTAGCATGGACGAAGATGGGCGAAGTGAAGCATGAGTGGCTCCCGCAGGTCGTAATGGCAGAAGACTTCGACGCTACCTGGGATGCATACATGGAAGCTTACAACGACACCAACCCGCAGGATTTCCTGGATGAGATGCAGGAAGAGCTGAACAGGAGAGCTGGCATCGAGTAAGTCTGCTGAAACCGATAAGATAGTGTAGAGATGTGAAAATGTGAAAAGCAGCCATGGTTGCTGAAAAGTGACTATGGCCGCTTTTACTCGAAATAGGAAACTTCGAAGCATTTCCTATTTCGAGTAAAGCGCTCTGTGGGCTTTGATAGGAAAGAAGCATTGATTGGAAGGAGGCCGGTTATGAAGCGCAAAGCAAAGACAAAAGCGGCGAGAGTGCCGATCACCTGGAAAGAGGTGAAACGGCAGAAGTTTCTTATCATCTGTTCTCTTATATTTGTGATTTACGGTATTATCTTTTACTATGTTCCCCTTGGCGGATGGCTGATGGCTTTTGAAAATTATAAGCCAAGGACCGGTTTGTTCGGCTCCAAGTTCGTGGGGCTTGACAAGTTCAGATTCCTGTTCTCAGACGCCACGTTCCTGCGTGTCATCCGGAACACGCTGGCGATGGGAGTCATAAATCTGGTCGCGACCTTTGTGATGGCAATCCTGTTCGCGATTTTGTTAAACGAGATCCGCTTTGGCCTGGGGAAAAAGCTTGTGCAGACGATCTCCTATCTGCCGCATTTCCTCTCCTGGATCATTGTTACCGGCATCCTGCACGACGCGCTCTCGAATTCCGGCGTTGTGAACGAGCTGCTGATGAATCTGGGCTTTGTGGACCGGGCGGTCAATTTCTTTGCCAACAAATCGTTCTTCTGGCCGATCGTGGCGTTCGCCAACGTCTGGAAGGAGACCGGATGGAACGCGATCATCTATCTGGCAGCCATCACGTCCATCGATCCCAGCCTGTACGAGGCGGCAGCCATCGACGGCGCAGGGCGCTGGGCGAAGATCAAGAGCATTACGCTGCCGAGCATCAAGCCGACGATCATGATCCTGCTTCTGATGAACATCGGCAACGTGCTGAACGCAGGCTTCGAGGTTCAGTACCTGCTGGGCAACGGCCTTGTGAAGAAGGTTTCCGAGACCATCGATATCTACGTGCTGACATGGGGCATCAGCCAGAACGACTACTCGCTCGGTACAGCGGCAGGTATCTTCAAGAGTGTTGTCGCAATTATCCTTATCGTGATAGCCAACCAGGTCGCGAAGCGGTCCGGTGAGCAGCGTCTGTTCTAAGGGGGTGTCGGCATGAAAAGGACAAAGATGAAGACAAAGTGGCCGGATAAGCTGTTCGTGGTCTGCAATACGCTGTTTATGATCGCGTTTGTGGTCATCACGCTGTACCCGGTGTTGAATACCGTAGCAATCTCCTTTAACGACGGCGTGGACGCTGTGCGCGGAGGAATCCATCTGTGGCCGCGCAAATTTGTGCTGAAGAACTACGACACCGTGCTGCATCAGCAGAACATGCTCACCGGCGCGTACATCAGCGTGGCGCGTACCGTGATCGGGACGCTGCTGGCGCTGGTGGCAAACGCCTTGCTTGCGTATATTGTCAGCCGGAAGCGTTTCCTGTTCCGCTCGCAGCTTTCCCTGTTCTGGGTGCTCACGATGTACGTGAACGGCGGATTGATTCCAGTGCTGCTGGTGTACCGCAATCTGGGTCTCACGAACTCTTTCTGGGTGTATGTCATCCCAGGCATGATCAGCGCGTTCAATATGCTGGTTCTGCGAACGTATATGGAGGGTCTGCCGGACTCCCTGGCGGAATCCGCTCAGATTGACGGCGCGGGAGATTTCAAGATCTTTTCGCGGATCATTTCTCCGCTGTGTAAGCCGGTCTACGCGACGGTCGCGCTGTTCGTGGCGGTAGGGCAGTGGAACTCCTGGTTCGATGCGATGATCTACAACCGTATGCGGCCGGAATACACCACGCTGCAGTACGAGTTGATGAAGCTGCTTTCTTCGGTTATGCAGCAGAGCGGAAGCGCCACCAACATGGCGAGCGCTGGTCAGGCGGCGACGGTCACGCCGGTGTCGGTGCGCGCGGCGGCGACGGTGGTCACCATGCTCCCGATCATCTGCCTGTACCCGTTCCTGCAGAGATACTTTGTGACGGGCCTTACGATTGGCGGCGTGAAAGAGTAAGAAAAGGATAGAAGGAAAACAGGACATCTGCAAAGGCATATCAAAAGCATATGTTTTGCAGGTGTCTTTTTTCGCGCTGCGGTATGGGCTGGATCGTGAATGGGGAAAAAATGCTTTAGACATGAATTTTTGCTGGAAATGTTGCGCGGGATTTTTTTTCAGCAGATGGTTGCGGAAATATTGAATTCTATATAAAATGAAAAAAAGGCTTCCGCTGAGAAGATGAGAGCGGGAGCGGATCGAAAGCCAGATTAGGGGTATGGCGGGAAATCGGAGAACAGGAGGGACGGGAAGATGCTGAGACTTCCGAAACTATTTGGAGAGGGCTGCGTGCTGCAGCAGGACGAGCACTGCAGAATCTGGGGCTGGTGCGGCCCGCGGGAGGAGATCCGGCTGTCGCTGAAGCTGCCGGAGGACGCGCGGCAGGAAGCTGAAATCGCTTTTGACCGAACGTCTATGACAGTGGATGCGAGGCGGGAAATTCGCCTCGGACGAAAAGCCGTGCAAGAAGCTGTGCGGCAGGCTTTGCCCGAAACGGATCGGGAATTAACACAAACAGGAAAGACAGATACAAATACAGCCTGCCGGGAGCAGATAAATGCGGACACGGGGGATTTGGAAAGCATTCTCGGCAGCGCGCGGGCGGAGGCGGATGAGAACGGCCGCTTCGAGGCTGAGATTCAGACGCCGCCCGCGGGAGGGCCGTATCTTATGTGCGTGGAGACCTCGCACGGAGAGAAAACGATGGTTCGGGAGGTGTACGTGGGCGAGGTGTTTGTCTGCTCCGGGCAGTCCAACATGGAGCTGCCGATGAGCAGGGTGTGCGAGCGCTTCCCGGAGGAATTCCGCGAAGGCGGAGCGCCGGACGTCCATGAATATAAGGTGACAGAATATCGTGATTTTCGGGGACCACTTGAGGATCATGTGCAGGCGGAGTGGAGAAGCTGCACCGGGGAGAAGCTGCCGGAGATTTCTGCGTTTGCCTATTTCTTCGGAAAGGAGCTTGCCCGGGTGAAAAAAGTGCCGGTGGGTATTCTGAACCTGAGCCTCGGCGGCACTCCGGCGGAGGCCTGGATGAGCCGGGAGGGACTGTGCGAGTGGCCCGAGGCGCTGAAGGAAGCTGACGAATACAAGGACGAAGAATTCTGCCGAAGCCTGACCGGGCAGGAGATGCGCGCGGAGGTGGACTGGCAGCGCGAGATTGTCCGCCAGGAGCGGGGAAGCGCAGATGCACCGTGGAAGCCGGCGGTGCTTCCGGGGGAGCTGCGGGACTGGGGGCTGGAGAAGTTCTGCGGGTGCATTCATCTGCGGCGGACATTTTCCGTACCTTCCGATTGCCTGCAAAAGGAAGGCTTGCTGCGCTTCGGGACTCTGGTGGACAGTGATACGATCTACATCAACGGAACCCGCATAGGCGAGACGGGCTATCGCTATCCGCCGAGGCGCTATCCGGTTCCGTCCGGACTTCTGCATGAAGGGGAGAATGAGATCCTCATCCGCCTGGTCTGCCGGACCGGCGAAGGGCGCAGCACGGCGGGACAGCCGTTGGAGCTTGTCTGGGAAAATGACGGAGTTTACAGGGATGTTCCGGTACGGGGAATTTCATGTGACGACGGAGATACTCAGGCGTGGGGAGTTCCGTGTGATGACAGGGACGCTCCGGCACAAGGTTCCCCGGCAGAAGGCAGGAATGCTTTGACGCAGGAATCCACAGAAGCCGGCGCGGATGTTTTCGCGTGTGAGCTGCCGATAGAGGATCCGACAGGCAGACTATGTCGTATGGCGCTGGCGGAGCGCGAGGGTCGTCTGACACGCGTCTCGCTCGCGGGAGCGTGGGAATATCAGCAGCGTGCGGTCTGCGGCCCGGCGCCGGGACAGACGCTCATCAGCTGGAAGCCGACCGGATTGTTCCATGGGATGCTGGCTCCCTGCCTGCCGTACCGGGTGCGGGGCGCGCTCTGGTATCAAGGTGAGTCCAACGACAGCCGTCCTCAGACCTACAGCGCTGTCCTGGAAGGGCTGATTCGGGACTGGAGAAAGAATTGGCGGCAGGAGAAGCTTCCGTTTGTTGTGATGCAGCTGCCGAACTGCGGCGTGGATGTCGCGCCGAACGACGCCTGGCCGCGGATCCGGGAGGCGCAGGCTCTGGCAGGGCGGCTGGAGGATGTTGCGGCCACGGTGAATCTGGACGCGGGAGAGGACAATGATCTGCATCCGCGTGACAAGAAGACGGTGGCGGCCCGCGCGGTCAGTGCCGTGCGCGCGCTGGTCTATCAAGAAAATGTGGAATGGAGAGCGCCGGAGGTCTGCGGCTGGGAGCTGGCGTCGGCATCTGGTTCGGAGCTGGCGGCGGACTGCGGCGCAGAGATATCGGGGTGTCCGGACGGAAAAGAGCTTTTTCGCAGCAGTGGAAAAACGTTGGGAGTTTGCAGTGGGAAGGAAGAGAACAGCTGTGCCCAGGGAACAGGGAAAGAAAAGGTTGGCGTACGCCTGCATTTTGACGACAGGGTAGTCCTGCGGCTGCGGCCGAGCGATTCGGACGCGCCGGAAAATCCGCGGCTGTTCGAGCTTGCCGGCGAAGATGGGCGGTATCATCCGGCCATGGTGTGTGTGGAGCAGGAAGCGGTTCGTAGCATACAGAATGCTGCGGCGGAAGCGGAAGACTTGCCTTCGGTGAATGAGGGTGGTGTGACGAAAGCGGGAAATTTGCCTTCGAGGAATGGGGACGCAGCGGCGGAAACAGGAGGCTCGTCTTTGGAGAACGAAGGCGGAACACGGGTGTTCCTGCATTCAGATGCGGTACCCTGCCCGAACTATGTGCGCTACGCATGGTTCCGCGCGCCG
Organism: uncultured Lachnospiraceae bacterium; assembly: GCA_947627645.1. Classification (GTDB taxonomy): domain Bacteria; phylum Bacillota; class Clostridia; order Lachnospirales; family Lachnospiraceae; genus Choladousia. Next base: position 12,568 of record CANQWV010000019.1, read on the forward strand.
GGCCCGCTGCTTCTGTACGGGGGGAACGGATTCTGTGTTGGACCGTTCCGGCTTCAGCTGAAAGCAGAATGAAGAGGGAAACAAAAAGAGAGATGGCAGAAAGACAGCCGAGGGGAAAGCGGCAGAAGGCCGACAGGAGGGCGGCAGAAAACGACAAAAGGATAACAGGAAGAGAACAGGAAGAACAACAGGAAGAAAATAGGAAGAACAACAGGAAGACAACGGGAAGAACAACGAGAAGAGAACAGGAAGACAACGGGAAGATAACGAGAAGATAACGGGAAGCGCAACGGGAAGACGATGGGAAGAGAACATCGGGACAGCAATGCAACCCCAAAGCAGAAGGTTAGACAGACTGATCTTAGGAAGATACAGCGTCGGAAAGGAGTAAGCAGCGGTGAAATTTTCAAGAGGCGAGACAATTCATGTGATTCTGGATACGCAGGCGGATATCGGTATCCGCAGGATCTGGGAAAAAGTGGCAAAGGATATTCAGGATACAACGGGCGCGCAATGCGTGCTGGCTGTTCCGGGAGAGGCCTGTGCGCAGGCGGTCCTGGTCGGCACATTCGGGAGCGGAGCATTTGCGGACAAGCTGGCGGAGCGTGTTCCTCAGCTTACGCAGCTGGCGGGGAAATGGGAGGCTTACGGATTTTATCTGATGCGGCGTCCTCTGCCGGAGGTAGAAGAGGGGCTGGTCATTCTGGGAAGCGATAAGCTCGGAACGATCTATGGGATGTTCCATCTCTCGGAGCTGCTCGGCGTCACGGCCTGGGGCTTCTGGGGAGATGTGACGCCGCCAGCCTATGAGAGTGTCACGCTTATCAGCGACGGACAGACGGCGGATCAGGCAGGTGTTTGCGAGCCAGACAATGTCAGGGGACAGGCGGAAATCTGCGAGCCAGACAATGCCAGGGGACAGGCGGAAATCTGTGAGCCAGACAATGTCAGGGGACAGGCGAAAACTTGCGAGCCAGACAATGCCAGGGGACAGGCGGAAACCTGCGGGACAGAAAGCGGCAGGAAACATACGTATGGTGCGCATCCGGCGCAGCTGTGCCTGCATATCGAAAATAAGATTTCGAAGGAGCCGTCCGTGAAGTACCGTGGGTTTTTCATCAACGATGAATGGCCCTGCTTCGGCAGCTGGACGACAGAGCATTACGGGGGCTTTACGGCAGAGATGTACGAGCACGTCTTTGAGTATCTCCTGCGCATGAAGGGCAACTATCTTTGGCCCGCGATGTGGTCCTCCTCATTTCTGCTGGACGGGCCGGGGCTGGCGTCGATGGAGCTCGCGACGGAGTACGGCATCTACATCGGAATGTCGCACCATGAGCCCTGTATGCGCTCCGGCGAGGAGTTTTCCCTGTTCAAGGGCGAGGATTCTGTGTATGGCATGGACTGGGACTACACGAAAAACAAAGACGGGCTGCTGCGCTTCTGGGAGGACGGCCTTGCAAGGGTGAAGGATCAGAATATCTTTCCGACCGTGGGGATGCGCGGGGAGCGCGACAGCAAGCTGCTGGAGGAGGGCTCGACGGTCGATGAGAACGTGCGGCAGCTGAAGGAGATCATCACGCAGCAGCGCAGGATCATCCGGGAGTGCGTGGAAGCGGAGCGTGGGCCTGTGCCGCAGCTTTTTGCAATCTATAAGGAAGTGGAAGAATATTATTTTGGAGACGGACAGTCCGAGGGGCTTCAGGGCTTCCCGGAGCTGGACGATGTGACTCTGCTGTTCAGCGACGACAATTTCGGGCATATGCGCGCGTTGCCGCAGACCGGACATCGGGGCGGCTGTGGGATGTACTATCACCTCGACTATCACGGCGCGCCGATCTCCTACGAATGGGTAAATTCCACGCCGCTTACGCACATCTGGGAGCAGATGACGGAGGCGTACGAGTATGGTGTGCGTGAGCTCTGGATCGTGAATGTGGGCGATGTGAAATTCCAGGAATATTCGCTGGGCTATTTCATGGAGCTGGCCTATGATTTTGAGCGCCTGGGGACGGGGTGCTATCCGCGGACGCTGGCCTACACGCAGGAATGGATCCGGCGGTTGTTCGGATCTTACCTGCCAGAGGACGTTTGCCGGAAGATTGCCTGGATCCAGGAGGAATCTGTGCGCCTGCACGGACTGCGCCGCGCGGAAGCCCTCAACGACCGGGTTTACCATCCGGCGTATGACCACGAGGGAGAAACTATGCTGCGCAGGGCCGAACGGCTGGAGCAGGAGAACGAGCAGATGCGGGAACTGCTGGCCGGCACGCCCTGTGCGGACGCTTATTTCAGCATGATCTGGTATCCGGCGGCCGGGATCGCGAATCTTCTGAAAATGCATCTGTACGCCGGCTTCAATCACCTGTACGCCGCGCAGGGGCTTGCCCTGGCCAATGTCTATGGGGAAAAACTGCAGGAATGCATCCGCAGGGACGCAGAACTGGGAGAACAGATGGCTGCGTTTGGGGACGGCAAATGGCGCGGCATGGAGCGGGCCGCGCACATTGGTTTTGTCAACTGGAACGATCAGGACTGGCGCTACCCGCTGCGCCATGTGGTCACGCTTCCGGAAAAGCCTCGGCTCAGCGTGGCGCGCACGGACGACGTAAGGATCTATACGAATCAATATTTCCCACAGCCGCTTGTGATCGAGGATCTCGGCTTTGCGGGTACGGAGGAAGTGACGTTGCGGATCGCAAACAGCGGGCAGGGCGTCCTGCACTGGCAGATCGACGGCTGTCCGGATTGCCTGGAATTCTCCGCCACGGAGGGAGACACGGAGCTTGCGGATGAGGTCAGGATCCGCCTTCGCCCGGAGAAGGGCGCAGGCGTGCGACCGCAGGAGATCTCCTGCGGCACCGCCGGAGATCAGGAGAAAGAGGCGTCCTGTGATAGCCCGTCCAGAGATTTGCAGGGGACAGCCTGCAGTGCCTGTGCCGAAGAAGGGCGGGAGATTACCTGTAGCATCCGTTCCGGGCAGGAGTATGTGCCGCTGCGGATTCTGCTGCACGGATCTGCGCGCGATGGCCGGCAGCCGGCGTTCCTGCTCCAGGGCGGACGCTGCGCGTTTGACGCAGCAACCTGCAGCCGCAAAACGCCGGGAACGTATCGCGGCGCGGAGGCGGCGTTTGAGAAGCTTGAGGATTATGGAAAATTTGGCTCCGGGATGAAAGTGTTCCCTGTTACGGCGGACTTTCTTTCGTCGCCCGCGGACGCCCCGTGCCTGTATTATGAAGTCGAAAGTCCAAAGCCCTGCGCGGCGGTTCTTGCCCTGCACACTTCTCCGGCGAACCCGCTGGTGTACGGAGGAATGCTGCGCCTGGGCGTGTCGGTCAACGGGGAAGACTGGCAGACGGCGGTGATCGCGGATGAGACCTATCGGGGCGGGGAAAATACCTGCCGCGAATGGTCGGAGGCAGTGTTGAATCAGGAACACGTGGCGGAGCTTCCGATCACCCTGCGCGCGGGCCGCAACCAGATCGCGGTCGCCGCGCGCGAGGCGGGCGTGGTGCTGGAACGGCTGGTAATTTATGAAGAAGGAAAAAGTCCGGAACCGTCTTATTTTGGCCCGAGGGGGTGATGGGCGCCACTTCCGCTGCTGCCTGTTTCTGCTTCAGTATGATATCTCCATATCGTCCTGTGCCGGAATCGACTTCTGGTTGTGCATACTTTTGCACAGCTATTGGCGTAAACTGATAGCATCAAAAGCCAGAGGAGGATCGGCAAATGAAAGGATATTTCACAGGAAACGGTTACATGGGATACGTAAACGGCAAATATATTCTGTTTGCCAGCGAATCTGAGTACTACGATTATCTGGAGAGCGAGAAGGAGGAGCAGTGATGTTGGCACTTGACAGGATGGCTGAGTTTAACGGTGATGGACAGTTGGATTATCCGGGGCGGGTGCTTCCGCTCCGGATCCTGGGTTCGCTTTGCCGAAAAGATTCTGCGGACGGCTCCGGAGATCCGGGGCTGTCCGGCTTTGCGGACAAAAAGAATAGGGAATTGTTTGTGGACGACGATAACATAGATGTGTTTGCGGACGCCGGACTGGATTATGAGGAGCTTGAGTTTATGGATCCGCTCCGGCGCAGAGTCGTGCTGGAGGAGGCCGGGCTGAATCCGGATGAGTTTGATTTCTGAAGCTTTCTGAAATTTGTGCGGTGGGTTGCGGCGGCGAGCATTCTGGAGTATAATGTGGCAGGCAGAAGGTTTACACGAATGCAAATACAAGCTTTGCGCGAACGCAGCAGAAAGGACAGATTCCTATGGCGGCACAGGATCAGAAGCTTCGCACGCTCTACCTGATGGACATCATGCTGGAGCGCACGGACGATACTCATATACTGAATGCTTCACAGCTCTGCGAGATTCTTGAGCGGGAATACGCGATCAGCACGGATCGACGGACGATCTACGCGGAGCTGGATATTCTGGAGAGGTATGGGCTGGACGTGCAGCAGAAAAAGGGCAGGAATCCGGGCTACTATATCGGCGCGCGCGAGTTTGAACTGCCGGAGCTGAAGCTTCTGGTAGACGCGGTGCAGTCGTCCAAGTTCATCACGGAGAGCAAGTCGCGGGAGCTGATCAGGAAGCTGGAGAAGCTCTGCTGCAGGACAGACGCGGCGATTCTCGCAAAGCAGGTTTTTATCGTGAACCGTTTGAAAGCGGAGAACGAGACCATTTATTATAATGTGGACTATGTGCACAGCGCGATCTGCGAGAACCGGGAGATCTCGTTCCAATACGCGGAGTGGACGATGCAGAAGAAGTTTCACCTGAAAAAGGACGGGGCACGATATGTGGTCAGCCCCTGGGCGCTCACCTGGGACGACGAGAATTATTACCTGGTGGCGTACGACGATGCGGTTGGGCAGATCCGGCATTACCGTGTCGACAAGATGCAGCATACGCAGATTTTGGAAACGGAGCGCAGGGGCGAGGAGACGTTTCGAAATTTTGACCTCGCGGAGTTTGCCAAGAAGACCTTCGGTATGTACGGCGGACATGACGAGACTGTGGCGCTTGTCTGTGAGAAGCATTTTGCCGGGATCATGATCGACCGCTTTGGGCATGACGTCTGGCTCGTTCCGGTGGACGAGGAGCATTTCCGGGTTCGCGTGCTTGTGTCGGTGAGCCCACAGTTCTTTGGCTGGCTGACCGGGATCGGGCCGGGCGTGCAGATTGAGGAGCCGGAAAATGTCCGAGAGGAATACAGGCACTATCTGCAGAAAGTGCTCGGAATCTATTGCGCGGAGGAATGAGGATGAGGAGCCGTCCGGGAAGGAGCGTCTGACTATGGAGCGTCTGACTATGGAGCGTCTGACTATGGAGCGTCTGACTATGGAACGTTTGACTACGGAAGAAGAAAAATGCACGGCTGACCTTCGGGGGAAGAAAGACCGGAAATATCGCTTCTGGGGCTGGGAGACGGCGGAGGTACGCCCGATCGCTCCGGAATACGGGGCGATTGAGAGTCCGAGAGCACTCTATGACATTCTGTGCGGGCTCTGGTGTGCGGACACCTGCGCGCCCAGGATGCGTAAGGATTGGACGCCGGAGAACAGGACGCTTGGACAGTGCTCGGTCACGGCGTTTCTGGCGCAGGACATTTTCGGAGGCAAGGTATATGGAATTCCTCTGCCGGACGGGGGCTTCCACTGCTACAACGTGGTCGGAGACTGTGCGTTCGATCTGACCAGCGAGCAGTTCGGCAGGGAAGCGTTATCTTATGAGAACAATCCGGAGCAGTTCCGTGAAGTGCATTTTGCCAAAGAAGAGAAGCGTCAGAGATATGAGTATCTGAAGGAACAATTGCTGGCTGCCGTTTGATTTTAGCCGAAACAGCTTTCGCCGAGTATTTTCCCGGTCTCTTTGTTTCATTTCGTGTATAGACTTTTTGCGCAAATGTGGTATAATTGCGAAAGAGCTTGAAAGTGAGTAACTAGAGAGACTGACCATATCAATGCAGATTGAGCATTGGAGAATCGTGTTACGGAGCGTTTTATGGAGACGAGTATTTATGATTTTGTAAAGGATACTCTTTTGGACAATTTTCTGAAGCTTGCCAGAGTGAATGTCCTGACCGGTGAATACGATTTTATGAAGTATGATACCGTGATGAGGGAAGAAGGATATGAGAACATATCCAGTATGTATCGCTACATCGAAAAACAGGTGATGGATGGGCTGATCCTGTCCGAGTATGTCGGCGAGTACCTGAAGTTTGCAAATCCGGAATATGTGCAGAGGCGTGTCTTCGGCGAAGACCGGAGGATCATCCAGAGCTATAAGCGAAAAGTGCATGACGGTTATATGTGGGTCACGTTCGGGATCATAGGGCCAAAGGACTGCAGCAGGGAGAATCCCTGGGTGGTATTCTACTGGCGCGAGGCGGATTCAGACACGACGACGATGGTCGATGCGCTTTCGACGCTCTCGGCGATCTACCACAAAATCCTCAAGATCAATCTGACGACAGACCGCTTCCAGGTCATCAAGGTGAGTGAGTATGAGCGTGAGCGCTTTGCGAACCGGCTGGAGCGGATCAGCGACTGGTGGAGCGAATTTGTCCAGAGCGGCCATGTCCACGAGGAGGACATGAATGCCTATCGGGAGTTTACGGATGTCGAGCGCCTTCGCAGGGTATTCCGGGAGGACAGCGTCAACGCGCAGAGCTGCCGTTATCGGAGACTTGTGGGGGACAACTACCGCTGGGCGCAGATGGAGCTGATGCCGAGTATCGAATATGAGGACAGCAATCAGGTACTGATCCTGTACATCAAGGATGTCCACGATGAATATCTGAAGGAGCTGCGCAATCGCCAGGCACTGCTCGACGGCTATCACCGGGATGCGCTGACCAGGCTGTTCAACCGGCACAAGTACAACGAAGACCTGAAGGATCTGTCAAAGGGCGACAAGGAGCACCTGACCTGTCTGTACATCGATGTGAACGGTCTTCATGAGCTGAACAATCATCTGGGGCACGACAAGGGCGACGATATGCTGTGCAGCGTGGCCGACACGCTGAAACGCTTCTTCCCGGAGGAGTCGGTCTACCGGATCGGCGGAGACGAGTTTGTCATGCTGAGCACAAAGCTTTCCAAAGAGACGGTGGAGCACATCGTGGTCGAGGTGCGCAGGGAGCTTCTGAAGGACAACTACGAGATTTCCGTTGGTGTGGAGAACGGATATCGCGAGCTGAGTGCGTACAAGATCGTGGGCGCGGCGGAGCTTGCCATGCGGAAGGACAAGGAGCGCTATTACCGGGAGAACGGCCGGGACCGCAGGCGGCGTGTGCTGAATGAGGAGCTGGAGAAGACGCTGGAGGCGAAGAAATACGCGGAGCGTTTCCTGGATGTGATTTCAGATAAATATGCGGGCGTCTATTTTGTGGATCTGAAAAAGGACACCCTGCAGCATATCTACATTCCGGAGTATTTCCTGGAGCTTCTGGAGGAGGCCGATTACGCCTACAGCAGGGCGATGCGTCTCTACATCGAGAAATATGTGGAGAAGAAGTATCAGCCAAGGCTTATGGCAGTGATCGATTACGACGCTTTGACAAAGCGCCTGCGCACGGAGGCGCATGGAGACCTTTCGCTCGTCTACCAGAAGGTGGACGGCAAATACGTTTCTCTGCGCATTCTGGAGATGGAGAAGTACACGGAGGAGAAATACGAGACGATCTGGATCTTCTCAGAGAGAGTGTTCCAGGCCGACAATCTCGGGCAATTCGATTTAGGGAGGCAGTGGAGTTATGAAGAAGCTATCGACGGGTAAAATCTGGGCGTTCGCGACCGGCCAGCTCGGCTGGTCGCTGATGTCCGGGCTGATCTCGAACTGGCTGGTGTATTTTTATCAGCCGGACGAGACGGCGATCAATCAGGGGCAGACGTTGTTTATCCCGCAGGGTCTTGTGATCCTCGGGATTTTTACGGTAATTGGGGCGATCACGGCGTTCGGCCGGATTTTTGACGCGGTCACCGATCCGCTGATCGCGTCCTGGTCGGATCGATGCACCTCGCCGAAGGGCAGACGTATGCCGTTCCTGCGCTATGCGTCGTTCCCGCTGTCGATCGCGACGGTGCTCGTGTTCTGGTCGCCGATCAACAAGACCAGCTGGATCAACGCGGCGTTTTTGTTTGTGATGGTGATGACGTACTATCTGTCGATCACGGCGTATTGTACTCCGTACAACGCGCTGATCTCGGAGCTTGGCCACACGCAGCAGGAGCGGCTGAATATCTCGACGGTCATTTCGTTCACCTACATCGCGGGCACGGCGGTGGCCTACCTCGCGCCGATGATCTGGGGCGCGTTTATCCCGGCGTTCGGCAGGGTGAACGCGATCCGCGTGACATTCACGGGCATGGCGGTCATCGCGTTTTGCTGTATGCAGGTGCCGGTACTCGCGATCAAAGAAAAGGAGTACGTGAACACGGTGCCGACGCAGGACGGCGCGTTCGGCTCGCTCGTGGCGACGTTTAGGAACGCCGAGTTCCGTAAATTCGTGGCCTCCGACATCCTCTACTGGATCGCGATCACGATGTTTCAGACCGGGCTTCCGTTTTTTGTGACGAGCCTGCTGAAGCTTCCGGAGACAATGACGACGATTTATTTCGTGGGGATGACGGCAATCTCCCTGGTGTTCTATATTCCGATCAACAAGCTGACGCCGAAGCTCGGCAAGAAGAAGCTGATCACCTTCGCGTTTGTAATCTTCTGCGCGGCGTATTTCTACACCGGCTTCCTCGGCAGGATCCCGGGCATTCCGGCGGAAGTTCAGGGTGCGGTGCTGACCGTGGCCGCGGCGCTGCCGATGGCGATCTTCGGCATTCTTCCGCAGGCGGTCGTGGCGGACATCGCGCAGAGCGACGCGAAGCAGACCGGCAGCAACCGCGAGGGTATGTTTTACGCGGCGCGCACCTTCGCGTTCAAGATGGGGCAGAGCGTCTCGATGCTGCTGTTCACGGCGGTCTCCACGGTCGGCGCGGCGGCTGGCACCGGCTACCGCATGACGGCGTTTCTTGCGGCGGCATTCTGTGTGCTCGGCGGGATCGTGTTCCTGACGTACAATGAGGTCAAGATCAACAAGATCATCAATGAATGATAAGAGAAAATGTTATGGAAGAAAAAAGCTATATTTTGAGGGAAGAGACATATTTTGAGGAGATGCGGCAGCGCGTGCTTCCGTATCTGGCACAGCGCAAAAAGGAGCTGTGGCTGGAGCGGGAGCCGGGAAAGCGGCAGTACTGTGTCCGCTATCTCGCGGATGAGGCGGTGGGAACTGTAGTCGTCGTACACGGCTTTACAGAGACGGCGGAGAAGTATCAGGAGGTCGTCTGGTATTTTCTGAGCCACGGATACCATGTATATGTGCCGGAGCACTGCGGGCATGGTCACAGCTACCGCCTGGTGGACGATTTGTCGCTTGTTCATGTGGACAGCTACGAGCGCTACGTCGCGGATTTGCTTGCGGTGGCGGAGAGGGCGGCAAAGGAGCAGAAGGGTCTGCCGCTGTTTCTGTATGCCCATTCGATGGGCGGGGGAGTCGGCGCGGCGGCGCTTTCAAGGCGGCCGAGATTGTTTGCGCGGGCGGTGCTCACGTCCCCGATGATCCGTCCGATCACGTCCGGGGTGCCGTGGCCCGCGGCGAAGCTGCTGGCGGGGCTTCTGTGCAAGCTTGGCCGGGCGGACAAGTATGTGCCGGGAGGGCATCCGTTCGACGGAAAGGAGACGTTCGAGGGCAGTCCGTCCACCTGCAGGGAGCGCTATGAGTTCTATCAGAGGAGAAGAGAAGAAGAACCGGTCTACCAGATGAATTCACCGTCGTGCGGTTGGCTGCACGAGGCGGTAAGGCTGAACCGCTATCTGCAGTCGGACGGCTGGAAGCAGATCGAGACTCCGTTTCTGCTCTTTCAGGCGGAGGACGACAGCTTTGTCTGGGACAGCGAGCAGGAGCGCTTCGTGGAAAAGGTGAACCGAAACGGCAGGACTTCCGCGCGGCTGGTGCATATGTCGGAGACGAAGCACGAGATCTTCAACTCTGCGAGCAGCGTCCTGGAGCGGTATTGGGAAGAAATTCTTCGCTTTTTCGCGTCGACGGGCAAGGAATGAGTAATTTGAGTAATTACTGATATACTGGCAGAGAGTAATTTGACAAAACCGTTGTGCGCTTGCTATGATTGGGCTGATACAGCTGTTTCTGCAAAACAAGAAGGGGGATTGGAGCATGAAATATCGGATCAGACAGAAAGTTCTGAGCCTTCACGGCGTTTATAACATTTACGACGAGACGGGCGAGGAGTGCTACTTTATCAAACAGAATGCGGTCTCTGCGACGAACAAAACGCATTTGTATGACAAGGACGAGAATGAGCTGGCGCTGATTCACCGGAAAATGGTTTCTGTGCACGAGACTCATTACATCGAGATGAGCAGCGGAGAGACGGCGGAGCTTTCAGAGAAGAAGATGCTCCAGATTCATGACAATTACGAGGTTGAGGGCTTCGGCTGGACGGTGAGCGGCGATATCACGGGCCACGAGTTTACAATCACGGACGCGGCAGGGCAGGTGCTCGCGGAGTCGCAGCAGAAGTGGATCTCTGTGGGTGACGTGGTGGCTGTGGAGGTGTATGACGGATCGCAGACGGCCAAGATTATGGCGGTGCTGATCACACTCCTGCTGATTCACCGGGATCGGATCAAGGCGGCTGAGACGAACAATATGAACCAGTAGCCGGAGAAAGCGTATGTTTCAGCGGCGGATTTTCGGAAAAGCGGAAATTCGGGAAGCTGAAGGATCAGAAGGGCGAAGGAGCAGAAGAACTGAAAAATAGAAGAACAAAACAATAGAAGAACAATAGAAGAACAGAATGACAGAGAGGCAGGGAATCAGGTGACAGTGCGGTGAGTACGATTCAGGAGAAATATGAGAAGCTTCAGAGTATACTGAAAGGTATGGGCAGCGTGGCAGTCGCCTTCTCGGGCGGCGTGGATTCCACGTTATTGTTGAAAATTGCACATGATGTGTTGGGAGAGAGGGCTGTCGCGGTGACGGCCCGCTCCTGTTTTTTTCCGGAAAGAGAGGGAGCGGAGGCCACGGCTTTCTGCCGGGAGAATGGGATTGAACAGCTGGTTCTGGAGGAAGACATTTTGCGTGTAGATGGAATCCGGGAAAATCCGCCGGATCGCTGTTATCTGTGCAAGCGGGCGCTGTTCGGGCGTATTCTGCAGGTCGCGCGGGATCGTGGAATCGCGGCGGTCGCGGAGGGCTCGAACATGGACGATACCGGAGACTACCGGCCCGGCAGGAAAGCGGTGCGGGAGCTCGGCGTGCACAGTCCGCTGCAGGAGGCCGGACTCTATAAAGCCGAGATCCGCGAGCTGTCGCGGCAGCTTGGGCTTCTGACCTGGGAGAAGCCATCGTATGCCTGTCTGGCCTCGCGCTTTGTGTACGGGGAGACGATCGACGAGAAGCGGCTGCATATGGTCGATCAGGCAGAACAGCTGTTGCTTGGCCTGGGATTTCGGCAGCTGCGCGTGCGCATACACGGCACGTTGGCGCGCATTGAGGTACCGCCGGCGGAGATCGGGCGGATCACGGAGGATGGGATGCGCATGCAGATTACGGAGAAGCTGCGGGAGTATGGATTTACCTATGTCACGCTCGACCTGCAGGGATACCGGACCGGGAGCATGAATGAGGTACTCGCCGCGAAATGAACGTCGATCCATGTATGGGATTTCATATCTGGGGAATGGATTGCGATTCAAATTCATGTAGACTGGAAAAGTGGACTGGAAAACAGTTTCGCGATTTCATAAGGCAGCTACCAAACAGGAATTTTGGAAAATACCGGAAAGGATGGGAAGATGAGAGGAAAGCTGAAAAAAGCGCTTATCATCATATTTGTCATTGCGGGGATTCCTGCGCTGGCCGTGATCGGACTGGGGATTTATTTTATCGCCACGAAGCCGAAGGCGGATATCAATGAGATCCCGCAGAATCTCGGACTTTCCGTGATCTTATCCGATGTCGTTTCTGCGACCTCTGAGGACGAGGAGGATCTGAACTGGTATGCGACGCTTGACGAGGCGAGCGAGGATACGAGCCAGATTGAAGGCAGTGTTTTTTATGGCGGATATGATACATCAGAGCGGATCACGTCGTTTGAGGGTGACGATCAGTGTATGGCGGTCAACGCGTATGTCAATCCGAAGAACGAGAACAATGATTTTGTCTCGTTTGTGCTCTATCGCAAGTGCGAAGGGAAGTATTCGCAGCCGTACAGGATCTTCTCGACCTGGATCGATCTGAACAATGACGATACCTACCGCTATGACTGCGATGACGCGGCCGTGAGTCTTCTCAGTTTGGAGGATGCGCTCGGGTTTGCGGTCGACACGGGAGACGGAAACAAGGTGTACTGCGGATTCTGGACGGATGAGGCGGAGACGAGATCCCTGACCTTTGCCGGACAGGAAGTGGACGGCGTGGAGAAGGTCGATTATTATGATACGCCCTATTATTTCTGGTATATGGCGCTGCAGGACGTTAAAGAGCGGCTTCAGAGTATCGACTACGGCAGCTATACTTGTCAGGAGTTGATCGACGCGTTGGAAGTGCGGTATGAGAAAGCGGAGTGACAGGGTAAAGATGCTTGCAATCTCCCGCTGTTTCCTGTACAATAGCATATCGACAAATCGACTGATTTCCGGGTAAGGCGTGAAAAAGACGGATCGGAAGTACGGGCGGGATATTATTTAATCTGCACCGCCTTTCCTTGTATGGTAATTACATATAGTTTTGAATAAAAGAAAGGAACATTGAATGACGAAAGAAACAAGAAAGGAAGAACTTAGCATTAGCTATCTTTCTGCTGTCTGTGCGTATGGCGGGATTGATTATGAGACGATTCGCCACGATGACGACAGTACAGATGCCATAATAAAAAAGATGATTATACTGGAAAATGAGCGGAAATTTGTGTCGGAGCTGCGGGTACAATTAAAAAGTACATCTTCGCCAAATCAGTACGCAGATAAAGGTGATCATTTAGTATATAAACTGAAAGCTAAAAATTATAATGATTTGTGTATGGAGGGGACTTCGGAAAGCATTTTGGCATTGCTGATCCTGCCTGAGGATGAGACAGAATGGTTAACCTGGACGCAGGAAGATCTGCGTATGAAGGGTTGTATGTACTGGGCGAGATTTACATCTTTGGAGTCTTCCGGGAATTCAGGAACAGTAAGCGTAGATATTGATAAAAGGAATGTGATCAATTCGGTGACATTAAACGGAATTATGGATAAAATAGCGAGGGAGGAATGGCCATGCAGTATACAGTGAACTATTTTGATCTTGCGGAGAAAATCAACACGCTTATTTTTTCAAGATATCTTAAAGATACAGGGTGGGAACAGTTTCCAAGCAAAAGGACAAAGGTGAAAATATTCCAGCTTGAAAATGAAAGGGGGTTTTATCAGATAAATTTGCCTGTGGACAGGACATTGTCTGATTACAAGGAAGCTATGTACAGAGCTGTTCAAACGGCGGCGGATGCATCTGGCAGAGAGATACAGAGTGTATTGCTTTATCTGATAAATCCATGTTCCGATATATTAAAAATTCGTTTGACAAATTCAAATGTAGAAAATGGCAATATTCCTTTTGACGATGCGATTCGCATTTATGATAATGCGAAGAAACTATTAGCGGCTGCAGCGCAGGATATTTTACATCCGCGAAAGTACCATCAGGGACGTATGGAAGACGCGGTATCGAGATTTCTTTCAGGATGCCGTTTTGGGCAAACAGAGATAGGCAGTTATGTGGTATCTGTGGTCTGTCCGTTTGCAGAATTGGATGAACAGGAAGGATACCGTCAATTGAGTTTTTTTGCTGATGAGGAGAAATGTGCCAATTCCCTTACACGGCAGGTGACAACCCGGGTGATGGACAATCTTTATCAGATTAAAAGAAATGTAGACGAAGATAATATGGAGGAATTGATTTTACAGGCGGAAAAATGTGCTATCAGCGCCAATTTCTATGAGGCATTAATGAATTTGAATTGTAATTCGGAGGGCGCTGATGTAGAATTTATGGCGGAATGGGCTCCGGCGGTCAGAAATAAGCAGTGTGCATATGATCGAATATTGTTTTCGTATGACTACTGTGAACCGATAAGGGCCACGTTGAATCAACTTCGGCGGGAAAAGTCGGCTTTAACGAAAATTTATGGGAGAATTAAGCAGCTGGATGCGACGCCTGATGTGACAAAGAGAAAAGATGGAAGAATCACAGTGGTTTATCTTGACGAAAACAGTCGTCCGAAAACTACGATGGTTTGCGTTGATAAGAATGATTATGATAAGGCAATTGCGGCACATAGTAAAGGTTATTTTGTGGAAATAATCGGAAAGATGACAAGGAGTAGCCGTAAGACAATTATGAAATGCGCGTCGTTCCAGATTATTGATTAGTGGGGGAAACGCCCTGGAGCAGAGAGGAGCAGTCTTATGCTGTCGTTTATATTTACAGAAGATTCTTTCAGGGCGGATATCCCGGAGGGGCATGAAACACAGAGAGAGCAGAAATACAGGGAGGCTTTTGCGCGTGACCGATATCGGGCGTTGTTTCAGCTTGGGTTTGAGGCGGAGGACAGGAGCGAGAGCCCGGCTTTTGCATTTTTGCACATCCTGGCCGCCCGGTTTCTAAAGGCGCTGACTGCGCTTCCGGATCTGGAAGTGGCGCGAGAGAGGATCATGGTGGAACTGAACGAGGAGGATTACGAATTCCTTATCTGCAGGGTTCCCTTTGAAATTGGCGCGGAATATATCAACCGGGCATGGCTTGCATTGCAGTATATGAGGCTGACCCAGGTGTTTGGCGAGGCAGTCCGGCAGTATGACGCCGGCACTCAACAGAAACTCATGGCGCGTATGCTCCAGATAATGCTGATAATTGGCA
>CANQWV010000020.1 GCA_947627645.1 uncultured Lachnospiraceae bacterium
AAGATTTTCATCTTCATCGCCGACGCACAAGCGCTGACGGTCGATATGGCGCTTTCCTTCAAGGCTGCCCTGGAGCTGCGCGATGTGCTTGCGAGCATGACGGCGGTGCGCCAGAAGCTGGAGGTTCTGCAGCACCGGGCCGACGCCATTCTGGCCTTTGCCCAGGGGGACAAGCTTCCGGCGGCGTCCGAGCTTGGCTCGAAGGTGAAGGGCGCGGCGGTCGAGCGCCTGGAGGCAGTATTCGGGAAGCTGGAGCAGTACAAGGAAAGGCTTGGAAGCTATCGCGAGGAGTCGGAGAGCCTGCGGCTTCGATTTGAAGTGCTCAAGGATCGCAGCCGGCAGGTCACGGACAGGCTCAGCTACCATAATCTCAGCATTCTGAGAAACAATCCGGTGAGCTCGCGTCATTTCCGCGAGGCGCTGGGTGAACTGAAGGAGGCTGCTCTGAAGGGGAAGAAGAACCAGCCGGAGGAGTGATAGTATGGCAAATGCATGGCTCACGGAAATACCGGCGGGAGAAGGGCGGCGTCGGTCGAGAAAGCGGCGTGGACACGGCAGGAAGGAATATCGGGCGAGAAAGCCGCGGGACACAGTGTGAAGGAAAGCCAATCGAGAAAGGGAGAATGATACGATGATACATGAGACGATAGCGATCCGGGAGAAGGGTTCTCTGGACTACGCACGTTTAACGACTTATATCTGGGAGGATTCGCCGGAGATTCCGGTGAAGAGCCGGCCAATCGTGCTGATCTGCCCGGGCGGCGGCTATGAGATGACGTCCGACCGCGAGGCTGAGGCGATTGCGCTGCGCATCATGACCTGTGGGATCCACGCGGCGGTTCTGCGCTATTCCTGTGCGCCCGCCGAGTATCCGACGGCCTTGTACGAGACAGCCCGCGCGGTCGCGATCCTGCGGGAGCATACGGAGGAATGGCACATTCAGCCGGATAAGCTCTCGGTGATGGGTTTTTCGGCGGGCGGGCACCTGGCGGCGAGCTACGGCGTGTTCTGGAACGACGCAGAGCTTTCGGCGGCGACCGGGATTGAGCCGGAATGTCTGCGGCCGAACGGGCTGATCCTCTGTTATCCGGTGATTACGGCGGACGAGCGCTATTGGCATAAGGATAGCTTTAAGAATCTTCTGGGAAGCCAGTGGAGCCCGAAAATGCTGGAAAGGGTATCGCTGGAAAAGCAGGTGGGGACGCAGGTTCCGCGGACCTTCCTCTGGCATACCTGCGAGGACGGGCTGGTGCCTGTGGAGAATTCCCTGCTCTTTGCAGCTGCGCTGCGCCGGGCTGGCGTTCCGGTTGAGTTTCATCTGTTTGAGAAGGGCGTGCATGGCCTGTCGCTGGCGCGGCCGCACACGGACAGTGTGTGGAGCCCGACGGTGCAGAAGGAGTGCGAGCCCTGGGCGGACCTGCTTGAAACCTGGCTGGGAAACCTTTGATTCCTGCTGGAGAACGGCCAAATGAGCGGAAAAGAAGCCCGGGAAAAAGCGAGAATATTCTGACGCCTGAAGCCAGAGGGAGGGAAGCAGATGAAGTATGATTTTGACAAAGTGATAAACAGGAGAAACACGAATTCTCTGAAATGGGACGTGAAGGAGAACGAGCTTCCGATGTGGGTGGCGGACATGGATTTCGAGACGGCGCCCGAGATTCAGGAGGCGATCCGGAAGCGGGCGGCGTTCGGCGTCTTCGGTTATCAGATCATGCCGGACGAGTGGTATGAGGCCTACATCGGCTGGTGGCGCGGCCGCCACGGGTATCAGATGGAGAGGGACTGGCTCATGTTCTGCACGGGCGTCGTCCCGGCGATTTCGAGCGCGGTGCGCAAGCTGACGACCCCGGCGGAGAAGGTGCTGATCCAGACGCCGGTCTACAATATTTTCTTCAACTCGATCCTGAATAACGGGCGCGAGGTGCTGGAAAGCCCGCTGAAATATGAGAATGGGAAGTATGAGATGGATTTCACGGATCTCGAGGAGAAGCTTGCGGACCCGCAGACGTCGCTGATGATTCTATGCAATCCGCAGAACCCGGCGGGCAGGATCTGGAGCCGGGAGGAGCTTGTCCGTGTCGGGGAGCTGTGCGCCAGATATCATGTGACCGTGATTTCCGACGAGATCCACTGCGATCTGACGATACCGGGCGTGGATTATGTTCCGTTTGCGTCGGTCTCAGAGACCTGCCGCGACATCAGCGTGACTTGTATTGCGCCGACCAAAACTTTTAATCTGGCGGGGCTGCAGACTGCGGCGGTGTGCGTGCCGGATCCGTTCCTGCGGCACAAGGTGTGGCGCGGGCTGAACACGGATGAGGTGGCCGAGCCAAACTCGTTCGCGGTGGACGCAGCGGTGGCGGCTTTCACGAAGGGCGGCCCGTGGCTGGACGAACTGCGCGAGTACATTCTCGGCAACCGGCAGACGGTGGCTGAATTCCTCGCGAAGGAGCTGCCGCAGGTGAAGCTTGTGCCGCATCAGGCGACGTACCTGCTCTGGCTGGACTGCGCGCAGGTGACCGAAGACAGCGAAGAACTGGCAGGCTTTCTCCGCGAGAAGACCGGGCTGTTTGTCACGGCGGGCATTCACTACGGGGAAGCGGGGCGGCAGTTTTTGCGCGTGAACATCGCGTGTCCGCGGTCGGTTGTCATGGACGGGCTTGACAGGCTGAAGCGGGGAATCGAACTCTATCCGGTGAATGGATATTGAGCAGAAAAATAGGACGCCGCACAGGAATATTCAGAGAAAAGAAGAATGGCGCGTCTGCTATGCGTAAAAAGCATGGTATGGCATGCGAAAGAAGTAATTGCTATTTTGGCCGACAGGACATAAAATGAGTCTATAAATACAATTATAAAATTAAAGAAGGGATGATGTGATATGTTTAAGAAAATCACTGCGATTCTGATGGCGGCTGCTCTGGCTGTACCTGTGTGTGCGATGGGCGCAGGCGCGGAGGAGGGCGACCGTCTCGACGAGATCATGGAGAGAGGCTATATCATCGTCGGCACGGAGGGTACCTATTCCCCGAACAGCTATCACGATGAGGACGACAACCTGGTCGGCTTTGACGTGGAGGTCGCGGCGCTGATCGCGAAGTACATGGGCGTGGACGTACAGTACATGGAGACTGAGTGGGCTTCGATCTTTGCGGCGCTTGACGCGGGCCAGATCGACATGGTCGTCAACGAGGTAGGTTATACCGACGAGCGTGCGGAGAAGTATGACATGTCCGAGCCGTATGCTTTTTCTAGAAGATGTATTCTGGTCGAGGGCGACAATGAGGACATCAAGAGCTTTGAGGACCTTGAGGGGTTCACGGCGGCGAACGAGTCCACAAGCATTTTCGGACAGATGGCGCAGGAGTACGGCGCAGAGCTTGATCCGGTGAATGCGATGGCGCAGTCGATCTCCGAGGTGCTCAACGGACGCGCGGACTGCACGCTGAACTATGAGACCGCGTTCAACGATTACATGAAGGAGCATCCGGAGGAGGATGTGAAGATCGTGGCGTACGCGGATCCGGAGCCGAGCTCCTACGTTCCGGTCGTGAAGGGCAATGAGCGGCTGATCGCGGCGGTCAACGACGCGTTGGAGCAGGCGCGCGAGAGCGGAGAGCTCGCCGAGGTGTCGAAGAAGTACTTCAACGGCCTGGACGTCACGGCGAACGACGAGGGCGAGGCGGAGCCTGAGAGCGAGGCCCTGACTGCGGCGGAGACGGAAGCCGCGGAGTAATTCCCGGTCGTCCGGCTGTTGGAACAGCTGCAGAAATCGTGTCTTTTAAAGGCAGGGAAATGAACGGAACTTCTGCAATAATTTTCGAATGCATCGAACATGGATCAGCATCCTGCGCTGCATAGGACGCGGAAGTTCTGCGATTAAGGGAAAGAAACCTATATGAATGCAAGAATAATGAATGAGCTCGTGGATTCCTTCTGGAAGCTTCTGCTTCCGGGAATCCGCGTGACGATTCCACTGACTTTTCTTTCTTTTTCCATCGGCCTTTGCATCGCGCTGGCGGTGGCTCTGGTGCAGGTGGCGAATATCCAGGTATTGAAACAGGCGGCAAGGTTCTATGTATGGATTATCCGGGGAACTCCGATGATCGTGCAGCTCTTTGTCGTCTATTTCGGCTTGCCCAGCATCGGGCTGACGCTCCCGGCCTTTCCCTGTGCGGTGATCGTGTTTTCCTTGAGCGTTGGGGCTTACTGCTCTGAGACGGTGCGCGCGGCGATCGAGTCTGTGCCGTCGGGCCAGCTGGAGGCCGGGTACTGTGTGGGGATGACCTTCACGCAGACAATGCGGCACGTGATCATTCCGCAGGCGCTGACGACGGCGTTCCCACCGCTGTCCAACTCGCTGATCGGTCTGGTGAAGGACACTTCGCTGGCCTACAGTGTGGCGATCGTGGAGATCCTGGCGACGGCGCAGCGGATCGCGGCGCGGACTTACGATTATTTCTGGCTGTACTGCGAGGCAGGGCTGATCTATCTGATCTTCTGTACCTTCCTGACCTGGCTGCAGCGAAAGCTGGAGAAACGACTGGAAAGGAAGCGGTAAGCTGTGATCGAACTCAGAAATATCCGGAAACGCTTCGGGCCGCGGGAGGTCCT
Source organism: uncultured Lachnospiraceae bacterium (assembly GCA_947627645.1). Classification (GTDB taxonomy): domain Bacteria; phylum Bacillota; class Clostridia; order Lachnospirales; family Lachnospiraceae; genus Choladousia. The sequence goes on from CANQWV010000020.1 coordinate 4,615, forward strand.
GAAAAATATCAGTCTGAAGGTAAACGACGGCGACGTGATCGCGATCCTCGGACCGAGCGGTTCGGGAAAGACGACGCTTTTGCGCTGCGTCAGCTTTTTGACAATGGCGGACGGCGGGGAGATCGAGTTTGACGGCGAGCGGTTCCAGGCAGACCATATTTCGAGGAAGGATATCCTGCGCTACCGCAGGCGGATCGGCTTCGTGTTCCAGGATTATCAGCTGTTTGCCAATAAGACTGCGCTGCAAAATGTGACGCTCGGGCTGACGGTCGGCCGGAAGATGGCGAAAGCGGAGGCCGAAGCCATTGGGAGAAATGCGCTTGAGAAGGTTGGGATGCTCGAGTGGAGCGATTCCTATCCCTCGCAGCTCTCAGGCGGTCAGCAGCAGAGGGTTTCAATCGCGCGAGCGATTGCTTTAAGTCCGAGCGTGATCCTTTTCGACGAGCCGACCTCGGCGCTCGACCCGAAGCTGACCGGAGAGGTGCTCGACGTCATGAAGCGGCTCGCGGACGAGGGGACGACGATGATCGTGGTCACGCATGAGATGGAGTTTGCCCGCAGGGTGGCGGACCGCGTCGTGTTCATGGAAGACGGGCTGGTCGTGGAGGAGAACACGGCTGAGGAATTTTTCGCGAATCCGAGGGATCCGCGCTCAGTGGATTTTCTGAGGGGGATTCAAAGAGGCGAAGGTCAGACAGAGTAAGCTGGGACTGCTCAGACCAGAATCAGACCAGAAGGAATATTTCCTGTCCGGTCTGCAAAAGAGCGGCTCCGGAGACGGCCTGAGCAGGATTAAGCATTGGAATGCTGCGATTATACGGACGATGATGCGGAGAATAGAGAGATGAAACGTTTGTGGAACAGCCTGAATATTGCGTTTTCGATGTACTCCAGGCTCCCGGCGGCGCAGTGCGGCTGGACGGAGGAAAATATGAAATATGTCATGTGCTTCTTTCCGCTCGTCGGCGCGGTGATCGGGGCGCTCTGCCTTGGCTGGGACGCGCTGGCCGGATATCTGGGCCTTCACGCGCCGCTGCGCAACGTTGTGCTGATGCTGATCCCGCTTGCGGTCAGCGGAGGGATCCATCTGGACGGTCTGCTCGATACGGCGGATGCGATGAGCTCGTGGAGGCCGCGCGAGAAGCGTCTGGAGATCCTCAAGGATTCCCATGCGGGTGCTTTTGCGGTGATCGCTTGCGCCGCTTATTTTTTTCTGCTGTACGGTGCGCTTGACATGGTTGCGGGAAAACTGGTGCGGGTGTATGTCTTTTCATTCGTTGTGTCGCGCTCGCTCAGCGCATTTTCGGTCGTGACCTTTCCGAAAGCCTCGGCAGAGGGAACCGTGGCAGGATTCTCGAAGAATGCGCAGACGCGCGTCATACAGGCGACAAGCATGGTCTATCTTGCAATCTGCGCAGCCGTGATGCTTGCCCTGCAGCCCATCCTTGCGGCGGCGGCGCTTGTCGGGGCTTTGCTGACGTTTCTGTGGTATCATCACATGGCGATGAAGCACTTCGGAGGGATCAACGGAGATCTGGCGGGCTGTTTTCTCTCACTGTGCGAGCTTGTGATGCCGCTTATGATCGTGGCGGCGGACGTGGTGCTGAAGAAAATTGCGTGATGAACAGGCGTGAACAGGACAAAAAATTTACAGGATTGATGTTGACATTTCAGCTATTTGCATATAATATGGTGTTAGAAGTGAGAACTTCTATGGGGTGTTTGTCAGAAGTACCCGGCCAAATAAAAACTGAAGAAATTGTGAGGGGTTCGTCAGATGCACCTGTCTAAAAAAAGCTGAAGATATTGTAGGGAAGGGAACCGGCCGAGTTCCCTTTTTTCTTTCGTATGGAGGAAAGCATGGAATTGGTTTTATGCTATATACGGGAACGCTATTTTAGGGAGCGTATGCATTTTGTTAAAATGCTGGATACCGGGAATACAGGAAAGCAGTCCCATAGGACACATCTCTGCGTAAAAATAGCATTGGATGGAAACAAGTATTATGTTCCTTTGAGAAACCATCTTGGTGGTGAAGTTAGAAAATTTGGGAGGATCGGTCATGCCGTTCCATCTGCAAGCAGGACAGATGCAGGATTGGATTACAGGTATGCATTAATCGTAAATGATGAAAAATACATAGAACTGCAGACACAACGTAAAATCCCGGAATCACAGTATAGACGGATTAAGACTGATTATGAAAAAATTCAGAAAGAATTTTGTATCTATCTGAATGGCTACATAAAAGCTGCCAGAAAAAAACGTAATGAGAAGGAACCTTTATATAGGGAGTCCTCACTTGTCAATTTTCATACGGAATTAGGATTGTAGATAAGCCAGTAAACTGTTCGATTATTACGATGGAATTATGTGAGGAAACGATATGTGGAAATATGCGGTGGGCTCACTGCTCGCAGTTGTGATTGGCTTTCTGGCAGACGCGGTTTTCGGAGATCCGCAGACGGCGCTTCATCCGATCTGTCTGATCGGGAACCTGATTGCATGGCTGGAAAACGGATGGAGTCAGAAGCGGACCAAGAGCGCAGGAGTGGTTTGCATCTGGAAAAGGGTGGCAGGAACACAGAAAATGACGAGAAGAGAACGGAGGCATTGCATATGCAGAGAGCAAAAAGTGCGGGACATCAGATCACCGAGGGCGTGATCTGGAAGCAGCTTCTTGCTTTTTTCTTTCCCATTTTGCTTGGGACGTTTTTTCAGCAGCTGTACAATACCGTGGACATGGTGATCGTCGGCCGTTATGTCGGAAAGCAGGCGCTCGCGAGCGTGGGCGGCTCCTCCGGGCAGACGGTCAACCTTGTCGTTGGATTTTTTACGGGACTCTCGGCGGGCGCAGGCGTGATCGTGGCGCGCTATTACGGGGCGAACGATGAGAAAAATTTGAACGACGCGCTTCATACGGCGTACGCGTTTTCAATCGTCGGCGGAATTGTCGCTACGGTGCTCGGCGTCTGGCTTGCGCCGACAATGCTAAGTCTCATGAACACGCCGGAAGAGCTGATGGCGGGCTCGACCTTGTACCTGCGGATCTATTTTGCCAGCATTGTCTTTGTATTTATCTACAACATCGGCTCGGGCATCCTGCGCTCGCTCGGCGACTCGAAACGGCCGCTCTATTACCTGATCGCCTGCTGCCTGCTCAATATTGTACTGGATCTTATTATGGTAGTTGTCCTGAGGCTCGGCGTAGGCGGCGTCGCGATTGCGACCGCAATCTCGCAGGTGTTCAGCGCGTTTCTGGTGACGAGGGCGCTGATGCATTCGGACGACATTTACCGGCTGGAGCTGAAGGGGATCGCATTTCGCGGGAACAGCCTGAGATCCCAGCTCTTCATCGGACTTCCGGGCGGCGTCCAGTCGGTCATGTACAGTCTGTCGAACATTATCATCCAGACGGCGATCAATGCGTTCGGCACGGATGCGACCGCCGCGTGGGCCGCGGAGGGCAAGCTGGATGCGGTTTTCTGGATGATCAACGGCGCGTTCGGCATCTCGATCACGACCTTTGTCGGGCAGAACTATGGGGCGCATCGCTTTGACCGGATGAAGAAGGGCGTCTGGATCTGTCTGGTTATGCATCAGATCTTTTCACTGGGGATCAGCTTACTGCTCCTTACGTTCCGCACACCTTTGTTTGGCATTTTCACACAGGACGCGGATGTGATACGGATTGGCGCGGAGGTGATGGGCGTGATCGCGCCCTGCTATTTTGTGTTCAGCTTTGTTGAGATCTTTTCCGGCGCGCTGCGGGCGGTGGGCGACGTGATCCTGCCGATGCTGCTGACGATGTTCGGCGTCTGTCTGTTCCGCATCGTGTGGATTTTTGCAATCGTACCGCTGCGGCCGTCGCTGCAGACGATCGTGCTGAATTATCCGATTTCCTGGGGCTGCACGGCTGCGCTGTTTATCCTGTACTACCTGCGCAGGACGCGGAGCTGGGGAGCTTCCAAGTAGATTATTGATTGAAAGAAATAATATTCGAAAACCGATTACTGGGCTGGGGAACGGTGCATTTTTTAAACGACACTGCAAACATATTGACGGTCCGGATAGCAACGACAGGGGATCAGAAAGGCATTCAGGAAAAGTGACATGAAGATCAGAACAATGACGCCGCTGGATTACGAGGCTATGGATGAAAAAATGCGCATCCTTCACAGGATGCATGTTGCGGCGAGGCCGGATCAGTATGCGGAGACGGAGCATGTGTATTCGCGGGATGACTTTGAAGCGATTGTCGCGTGCGAGCAGTGCATCGCGCTTGCGGCGGAGGAGGAAGGCGGGATGGTCGGAATCTGCCTGGCGGCGGTTAAGGAACCGAAGGCTTTGCACGGAAATTTCGGAAATACGGTTGCATACATAGAGGCATTGTATGTCGACGAAACGGCGCGCAGACGGGGAGTGGCCACGGCGCTGTATGAGGAGACCGCGCGCAGGGCGAAGGCGTTGGGCGCATCTGGACTGGAGCTGATGGTGTGGGAATTTAACCAGCCGGCGCTCGCGTTTTACGAGGCACTCGGGATGAAGACGCAGCGGCTGGTGCTGGAAAGCAGGCTTTAGAATAGAACTTCTGTATAGCGGAATTCAGTTTTGCACTCAAGACGAAAGAAAGTTCTTGCAAAAAGAGAACGTATGTTCTATAATAAAACAGAACATACGTTCTCTTTTCGCGTTTTTGCTCCTGTAAGGAAGGAGCTTACCTGAAAGTGCAGGATGCGGAATTAAATTCCACATTCAAGCACCTGAAAGTTACCTGAAAGAGCGAGGCGACAGCAGAGGGAGGGAAGGAATATGGAGATCAGACCGGAGCTGACGCTTCAGGAGAAGCTGCACATCCTGGCGGACGCGGCGAAATATGACGTGGCCTGTACCTCGAGCGGCGCGGACAGACGCGGCAGGGAAGGGTATCTGGGGAATTCCGTGGCGGCTGGCATCTGCCACAGCTTTGCGGCGGACGGGCGCTGCATTTCACTGCTCAAGATCCTGCTGACGAATCACTGCATCTATGATTGCAAATACTGCCTGAACCGCGCGTCGAATGACACGCTGCGCACGGCGTTCACCCCGCGGGAGGTCTGTGAGCTGACGGTCGAGTTCTATAAGAGGAATTACATCGAAGGCCTGTTCCTGAGCTCCGGCGTCTGGAAGAACCCGGCCTACACGATGGAGCGCATCTGCGAGACATTGTATCTGCTGCGCAGCGAGTACCGTTTCAACGGTTACATCCATGTGAAGGCGATCCCGGGAGCGCCGGACGAGCTGCTGGCTGCGGCGGGCTATCTGGCGGACCGCATGAGCGTCAACCTGGAGCTGCCGACGGGGGAGAGCCTGCGGAAGCTTGCCCCGAACAAGACGCACAAGGCAATCCTGCGGCCGATGCGGATGGTGAGCGATACGATCGCGGAGCACCGTCTGGCGATCGGCAAGAGCGCGCAGATGGAGCGCAGCGGCTCGACGAGGCGGCTGGGCGGCGGCATTTTTTCTGAGGCTGGCAGGCAGATCGAGGAACGGGCGGCTCGGAGCAGGCCTGACGACGTCGGACTCCTGCGGGAGGGGCAGACGCCTGCCCGGGGCGTCTTCTCAGGAGAGAGCAGGCCTGACGATGGATTCCCGCGTACGGGAATACTGAAGAAAACATGGACTGAAGGGCATGAGAGCTCAGATTCGGCCCGCCGGGGTCTTCGTTCGCAGGACGGTGGACGAGAGAGCTTCGTGCTCCCGGCTGAGCTTCGGCGGAGGGATCTTCAGCGTCCGTTTGTTCCGGCCGGGCAGAGCACGCAGATGATCATCGGGGCGACGCCGGAGACGGATTATCACTTGCTGAAGACCACCCAGCATCTGTACCAGACGTACGACCTGAAGCGTGTGTTTTTCTCCGCCTATGTGCCGCTCAATGAGGACAGCGCCCTGCCTGCCCTCGGGACTCCGCCGCCGCTTCTGCGGGAGCACCGTCTGTACCAGGCGGACTGGCTGCTGCGCTTTTACGGCTTTCACGCGGACGAGCTTTTGAGCGAGGAGAGACCGGATTTCAACGAGCTGCTGGATCCGAAGTGCGACTGGGCTCTTCGGCATCTGGAGCTCTTTCCGGTGGAGATCAATACGGCGGATTACGGGATGATCCTGCGGGTGCCGGGGATCGGGCCGAAGTCCGCGCTGCGGATCATTCAGTCGCGCAGGCACGGGAAGCTGGATTTCCCGCATTTGAAGAAAATGGGCGTTGTGCTGAAGCGGGCGCATTATTTCATCACCTGCAGCGGCAGGATGATGTACGCGACGCCGATCGAGGAGCGTTATATCGCGCGTCAGCTGATTGGGACGAACGAGAAGGAAAACTGGCAGATTCGCCACAGAAACGAGGGCGTGTTCCGGCAGATGTCGCTGTTTGAGGATTTCCAGATGAATTTCTATGGATAGCGATTGGAGGGGAGAAGCATGACGGTATTTACCTGTGAAGATACATTTGAGGCTATGATGACTTGTGTTTACGATGCGTGGGCGAGCCGCCTTGGGCACGACAACCTGCGGCTGCAGCTGGAGCCTGTCTGGCAGCAGGGTCTGTTCTGCGATTATGTCCATGTGGATGCGGACTTTGCCAAGGCGGCGAAGGTAGTGCGCGCGATCCAGAGAAAGATTTCCTACGAGGCATACCGGCAGGTATTTCTCGCGACCATGTCGTTTGAACCGGATCGGCTGGACGCGGTCTATCGTTTCCTGGTGCTTGGCTTTGCCAGCGGAAGGAAGCTGACGCAGATGCTGTCCCGCCCGGAGGTGGTATGGATTTTTGAACTGAGCCGCAAGGCGAACACGGAGGCCAACTATTTCCGGGAATTTACGAGATTTTCTCAGGTTGGCTCGGTTTATGTGGCGCATATTGAGCCGAAATGCAATGTGACGGCGATTTCCGCCGCGCATTTTGCAGACCGGATGCCGTCAGAGTACTGGATGCTGATCGACGACAATCGTCGGCTTGCGGCGGTGCATCCGAAAAATCAGGCGTTCTATATGACGCGGCTTACCCAGGAGGAGCTTGAGCAGCTGCGCAGGACAGAAGAGGAAGAGGATCTCTACACGGATCTGTGGAGAGAGTTCTTTGAGAGCATTGCGATCGAGGCGCGCAGGAACAGCCAGTGCCAGCGCAGCAATATGCCGATCTGGTACCGGAAGCATGCAACGGAATTCCGCTGACAGGGGAAGCCTGGCAAAATTGATTTGGCAAGCATTGGAATTTCTGTTATAGTAAAAAGGCGGGCAGAAATACACGGTGCTGCAGCCTGCCGCGCGTCTTTGCGGTTTCCGTTATAGATAAAGACAGGCGGGAATACAGCCAAAGGCGATATGCGGAGGGAATATCCAGGAGCAGAAGACGGGGACAACCGCCAGCAGCAATCGTCAGCAGAGAGGGGAGGGGCCGACATGAAGATCTGCCTCATACGGCATGGGGCGACAGCCGGAAATCTGGAGCATCGATATGTCGGCACGACGGATGAAGAGCTGACAGAGGAAGCCGCGCGGAAGCTTGGCGCGGAGCGGAAAAAATATCCGGCGCCGGATTGTGTGTTCGCAAGTCCGATGCGGCGATGCCTGCAGACGGCGGAGCTTCTCTTCCCGGGGCTGCAGCCGCAGCTTTGCGCGGATCTGAGAGAATGCTCGTTCGGAGAGTTTGAGTACAGGAACTACCGGGAGCTGCAGGGAGACGGCCGGTATCAGGCCTGGATTGACAGCGGAGGGACGCTCGCGTTTCCGGGCGGAGAGAGCAGGGGCGCATTTTCAGACAGGTGCTGCGCGGCGTTTGGGCTCTGCTGCCGGAGAGCGCTCGAGGGAGGCGCGGATATGGCGGCGTTTGTCGTACATGGAGGGACGATCATGGCGGTTCTTGACCGATATTCCAGGCCGCACCGGGACTACTATGAGTGGCAGCTTCCAAACGCGCAGGGATACCTCTGTGAGCTTGTCCCGGAAAGAAGCGGGGACTGCGGATCCAGGGAGGCTCTTATCCTCAGCGGGATTTCCAGGCTTCCTTTTGGGACAAAAGCCAGGACATAAGACGAAACAGAGAGGAGCATATGAGTGTATGAGTACACAGAAGAAAGCGAATGGGCAAAAGAATCTGAGCGGGAAAAGCCTGGGCGGACAGAGCAGAAGCTCTGAAAACAAGAAGAACGGTACCACTGATGTGCGCGAGGCACAGCAGCTGTACAAAAGCCTGCGCAGGCGAAAGGTGCCGACGGCTCTGGCTGCTTTGATCTGTGCCGTGGCGGTCATTGCCGGAGTGTGGGGCGGGACAAAATCAGGGCAGCAGGGAGAGCTTCAGCCGTCGCAGCAGACACAGCAGAACCAGCAGATGCAAAAGACGCAGGATCAGCCGTCGCAGCAGGACGCTCAGGAGATCAGCTATACATTCCGAACGCAGGAACAGCTGCGCGATCATTTTGAACGGCATGGCATCGAGATGGGATATGAGGATGAAGAAGCGTATGTTGCCGGTGCAAACCGTGTGATAGCAGCTCCGGACGCGCTGCACAAGCTGGAGGCAGAGGACGGGGATGACGTATACTATCTCGAAGAGACAAATGAGTTCGTCATCGTTTCCCAAAAAGGATATATCCGGACCTATTTCGAGCCAGACGATGGACTCGCGTACTATGAGCGGCAGTGAGCGCCTGGGGATAAAATTGGAATAATTCAAATTTTCTTTTCGTTACTTCGACATTTTGCGTGAGAAAGACCAAAATTTCCTGTAAAATTGAAGAAAATTTTGTGTAAATTGGAAAAAACAAAATTGACAGATAAAGCCAGATGCGGTAGAATGACAGTGGAATATTGTCTTTACATTGCAATAAGGGAAGTGTCAGAATGAGGAATCACAGTGGGGAACAGCTTTTATTCGAGTACGTGAAGGATCTGATCTACACGCCGCAGATGGCCGCACTGGAGGTGAGCGAGCTTCCAGACAATATGCGGCAGCTTGGGGAGGAATTGCGTTTCCTCGGGGAGTGTCTCAAGGAGAAAGATGCGTTGTCACAGCAGGCCGCGCCGGGAGACACCAGGTCGAAGGAAGATGCGATGCTTGATGGGATACAGACGATCCAGGACAGTCTGCACGATCTGATCCGGATAGCAGAGCAGCCTTTGGAGGGCACAGACCAGAAAGCTGGTTTTATGCATGAGTTTTCTGATGCATTCCAGGATCTGGAGGAGCAGCTGAAAAGCCAGAAGCGGATTCTCACAAAGACTGCTTACACGGATGGATTGACAGGAGTCTGGAACCGTATGTATTCGATCCGGGTCATGTCGGAGCTGTGGGATATGGGACATGGCTTCTCGATCGGTATGGTGAATCTTGACAGGCTCAAATATTGCAATGACCGTTTTGGAAGGTCGGAGGGCGATCGCTATATCCAGTCGGTCTGTCAGACGCTTGAGAAGCAGTTTGGCAGCGAAGGATCTGTCTTCCGCATGGAAGGGGACGAGTTCCTTGTCCTGTCTGAGACATTGTCGGCGGAGACGATGGATGAGAGAATGGAAGCGGCCAGACAGGAGTATATCGACGAATATGCGGGGGTGGTAGATTACCCGCGCAGCTTCAGCTATGGCTGTGTATATGCGGATCCGAAGCAGAGCTTTTCCTACAGGAAATTCCTCGGCGAGGCAGACCGCAGGATGTACCACTACAGATATGTGAATGTTGAGACTGCGGAGAGAGGAAACGGGGAGAAGCCTGCAGGAAGCGGAGAAACGGATTTGAATCTGATCGGCCTGGGGAGCAGGGCTTTTGACGCGTTTGCGGAATCGTCGGATGAACGCTATCTGTTCATGTGCAACATGGATACGAATGTGTCCCGCTGGTCGAGGTCTATTGTAGAGGAGTTTGATCTGCCGGGCGAGTATATGTACGATGCCGGGAATATCTGGCTCGAGCGCATCCATCCGGATGACAGGGAGATCTACCTGACGGATCTCGAGGCAGTGTTCACGGGTAAGAAGCAGAATCACGATGTGACCTACCGGGCCAAGAACAAACAAGGAATCTATATCGTCTGCACCTGCAAGGGCTATCTCATGAAAGGAAATGGCCAGGGGCCGGATATTTTTGCAGGTACGATCTACAATCATGGTGTGATCGACGACGTCGATTCCGTGACAGGCCTGTACAATGTATATAAACTGATGGATGCTCTGCGCAGGTGCAAGGCGGAAGCGAAGCCGGTGAACATTCTCATGGTAGGGATCAGCCAGTTCCGCAGAGTGAATAACACCTACGGATACATCTGCGGAAATCAGATCCTTCAGAAGTTTGGCCAGAAGCTGCAGGAGCTGGTCAGGAAGCGTGGAATGGCGTTCCGGCTCAACGGGACAAAGTTTGCGCTGCTGACAGAGGTCGCCGGACATGAGGATACGGAGCGCCTGTATCAGGAAGTGAACGATATTGCGCGCAATGAGCTGTATCTTGGAGATTCCCGGGTCAGCCTTGCCGTGTGCGGCGGAGCTCTGAGCTTCCACAAGATTGAGATGGAGGAGACCGCCGTGCTGGCAGAGCTGGAGTATGCGCTCGGCATTTCCAAGCAGGAGGAGCAGGGCGAGCTGGTATACTTTGACGACAGTCTGCATGGCAGCGCCAGACGGAAGCTTGAGATGATCGATGCGATCATCCGGAGCGTGCTCTACAAGGATTTCGGCGGATTCTATCTCATGTATCAGCCGCAGGTGCAGGTGGACGGAACGGTCATCGGGGCGGAGGCTCTGGTGCGCTGGAGAGATGAGGTCTGGGGCGTGATCCCGCCGATCGAGTTTATCCCGATCCTGGAGAATGACCGGTGCTTTTACGAACTGGGACTTTGGATCCTGCAGACGGCTCTGAGGGGTACCAAGCCGATCATACAGAGTCATCCGGATTTCAAGATCAGTGTGAACGTTTCCTATCGGCAGCTGGAGCACGTCAACTTTAAGACAGACGTGATCTCGATCGTGCGGAAGATGGATTTTCCGACGCAGAATCTGATCCTTGAGCTGACGGAGCACTGCAGCTCGGTTCAGCAGTCGATCCTGCAGGAGAATCTGGAATATCTGCAGAGGCAGGGAATTCATATCGCGGCGGACGATTTTGGAACAGGTCATTCCTCGCTTGCTCTGCTGAGGGATCTGTCGTTCGACTCAATCAAGATAGACAGAAAGTTTATAGCGGATATTGTTGTAAATCCGGCAGACCAGTACATTCTCAAGTCTACGATCCAGTGTGCAAGGGACTTTGGCATCTCTGTGTGCGTGGAAGGCGTGGAGGATGTCGAGACGCTGGAAATGGTTGATACCTACAAGCCGAATACCTATCAGGGCTTTCTGTTCTCGAGGCCGATCATGCTGAGTCAGCTGGAGAAGCTCTTTGAGGAGCCGGGAACTCCGAGGATAGTCGTAGAGGCGTAAGCCGCAGATGCAGGGCTGTCGTGCAGAACGGCAGTGCAGACTGTATTCGCGGAGGGCTGTATGTACATAGAAATGTGAGCATTTGTTTTCAGGTGAGATAGGAGGAATGCTTTGTCCTTGCTTGGGGAGAGGCATTCCTTCTTTTATGCGGTGGACAATGGATGGAAATGCAGCTATAATGGAAAAATATGCGGCGATGCGGTGGACAGGAATACAGCAGGCGAGACACGGCAACACAGTGGACAGGAATACAGCAGGCGGAAGCGTGGTAAGAATAGAAAGACAGGAGTGCAGTGAATATGGATACAGCGGACAGGAGTATAACAAGCAGAAGCACAACGAACAGGAACGCATCGAACAGAAACAGAACAGGCGGGGGCGCATCGGGCAGCGCGCAAAACGGGAGTACCGATGATGTAACCTTGGAAAATACATTGTGCAAAATTACAGAAAGTGACAGCGCGGCAGCTGAGGCTGCACAGCGCCGCTGGGACAGCGTCGCAAAGCCGCTGCACAGTCTCGGCTGGATGGAGGATGTGATCGTGCGGATTGCGGGGGCACAGCATTCCGCGCTTGTGCAGACAGGGAAAAAGATCCTCGTGCCGATGTGCGCGGACAACGGCGTGGTCGCAGAGGGCGTGACCCAGACGGGACAGGAAGTCACGGCGATTGTCGCGGAGAATTTTCTGGATGAGAAGTCTTGCGCGGCGATTATGTGCAGAATGAGCGGAGCGGATATCCGTCCGATTGATATTGGCATGGCGACAGATACCTTGCGTGTGGAGAAGCGGAAGATCGCTTATGGAACGAAGAACTTTGCGCATGAGCCGGCGATGACGCGGGTGCAGGCGGTGGCGGCGGTCGAGACGGGAATTCGCCTGGCCTGTGAGCTGAAAGCAGAAGGATACTGCCTGGTCGCGACCGGGGAGATGGGGATCGGAAACACGACGACCTCAAGTGCTGTTGCGGCTTCTCTTTTGGGCGTGTCGGCGGAGGAGATGACGGGTCGCGGCGCGGGACTTTCAAGCGAGGGCCTGCAGAAAAAAATCCGTGTGATCCGGGAGGCAATCGGGCGCTGGAACCTGACGGAGCAGGATCCGCTGACGGTTCTCAGCTGTGTCGGGGGCTTTGACATTGCGGGGATTGCGGGACTGTTCCTGGGCGGTGCATACTGCCATATCCCGGTGCTGATCGACGGCTTTATCTCGTCCGTGGCGGCGCTTCTGGCGGCAAGGCTCTGTCCGGCGGCTGTCGGCTATATGATTGCGACGCACGTGTCGAAGGAGCCGGCGGCGCGCAGGGTACTCGGGGAGCTCGGGCTTTCCCCGGCGCTGGACGCGGGGCTTTGCCTTGGCGAGGGCAGCGGAGCGGTAGCCGCGTTTCCGCTCATCGATATGGCGGCGGAGATCTATCACCGGATGAGTACCTTCGAGCAGATCCAGGTAGAAGCTTACCAGGAGCTTCGCTAGACGTTTATCAACGAAATGGGTTATTTGGAACGGGGAAAGAGGGGCAGAAATTTGCGCACGATATTGATTGTCGACGATGATCCTCACATCGGAAATATGCTGGAGGAGGCCCTGCGCCGGGAGCATTATGCGGTCCTGCGGGCGTATTCCGGGACGGAGGCGTCCTATGTGCTGGACCGGGAGCGGCCAGACCTGGTTCTGCTTGATCTGATGCTGCCCGGCCTCAACGGAGAAATGCTGCTGCCGCGCATAGCGGGGATTCCGGTGATCGTCGTGAGCGCGAAAGCGGATGTGGAGAGCAAGGTTTCCCTGCTGCTGGGCGGTGCGGCGGACTATGTGACAAAACCATTTGAACTGCGGGAGCTTCTTGCGCGGATCGCAGCGCAGCTGCGCGCGGCAGAGGGAAGGACGGAAGCGCGCAGACTGTGTTTTGAAGACCTTGTGCTGGATCTGGAGCTGCACACGGTGACTTTGGATCCCTCGGTAAGCAGCAGTAAGGCAGGGCAGGTCGTTCATCAGACGTGCATGGAGAATGAATCTCCGGCTGACCAATCCGGCATCGGCTCAGCTGCGGTTGCTCATCTGACGCGCACGGAGTTTGCGATTCTTCGGCTGCTGATGCAGAACCCGGCGCAGGTGCTCTCAAAATCGCAGCTGCTGGAGCGCATCGGCGCGGACACGCCGGACTGTACGGAGAGCTCTCTCAAAATGCATATCAGCAACCTTCGGAAAAAGCTGCGGGCGCTTACCGGAAGAGACTATATCGAGGCGGTGTGGGGAATCGGATTCCGGATGAAGCCGTCTGAGGAGGACTGAAGGAAGCAAATCTTTACGCTTTCTTTACGAATCCCTTTACCACTTTCTATATGCTTACAAGCTAGGATACCTTTATCATAGGGGACGGAGAATCAGAGGGTTTCCGGGCCGTTCCCCAAAAGGAGGGTGACAGTTTTGGAGTATGTATTGACAACGAAGGGGCTGACCAAAGCGTACCGTCGCTGCAAGGCGCTGGACGGACTCACGATGAATGTCCCGCGCGGGGCGATCTACGGACTTGTAGGCCGGAACGGGGCGGGGAAAACGACGCTGATCCGGCAGATCTGCGGTCTGCAGGAACCGACAGCCGGAGGCTACACGCTGTACGGAAAGAACAACAACGATCTGGAGATCGCACACGCGAGGCGCAGGATGGGAGCTATTGTCGAGCAGCCGTCGATCTGCCTTGACATGACGGCTGAGGAGAATCTGAGATACCAGCACAGGCTTCTCGGGCTGCCGTCCGATGATGGGATCGCGAAGCTTCTCGCGCTGGTCGGTCTGGAGGACACGGGGCGCAAGAAGGCCGGAAAGTTTTCGCTGGGGATGCGGCAGAGGCTTGGAATCGCAGCTGCGCTTGCGGGCGATCCGGATTTCCTTGTGCTGGATGAGCCGGTGAATGGGCTTGACCCGCAGGGGATCGTGGAGATCCGCGAGCTGATTCTGCGTCTGAACCGGGAACGGCAGATCACGGTGCTGATCTCCAGCCACATCCTGGACGAGCTGGCGAAGATCGCGACGCATTACGGCTTTATCGACCGCGGACATATGGCGCGTGAGTTGAGCGCGCAGGAGCTGGAGCAGGAGAGCAGGAAATGTTCGCTCCTGTCGGTTACAGACACGCGGCCGCTCGCGCGCGTGCTCGACCGGATGGGCGTGGAGTACCGTGTGCTATCAGAAAAGCAGGCGGAGGTCTATGAGGCGTTAAACGTGTCGCAGCTTGCGCTTGCGCTTGACGCGGAGAATTGTGAAATTCTCTCGATCCAGGAGCGTGACGCGAGCCTGGAGAGCTTTTACATGAGCCTGGTGGGAGGTGAGCGCGATGCGTAAGCTGATCTCGGCGGATGTTTTCCGGCTGATGCGAAGCAGGGTGCTCTGGCTTTGCATGGCGGCGGTCTTTGTGCTCGGCGCATACGGTTATTATGATATCTGGAGCTTCATGCAGGAATCCGGGTATGAACAGGAGCTTGCAAAACAGGCGTTTTCGACGCTTCCGGCATCCGGCCTTGTCCTTGCGGTACTCTGCGGACTGTTTCTCGGAGAGGAGTTCAGCTTCGGGACGATCCGCAGCAAGCTTGTCGTCGGCCATGACCGGGTGTCAATCTATCTCTCGGAGCTGTGTGTGAGCATCCTCGCGGGGCTGCTGGTCAGTCTGGCTTATCTTGCGGCGACGGCGCTGGTCGGGATCCCGCTTCTGGGTTTTTTCAGGAGAAATCTGATGATGCTCGCATGGTACGCGTTCTGTATGCTCTGTGTGCTCTGCGTGTTTGCGGCGATTCTGACGCTGCTTTTGATGAAATGTGCAAACCGGACCGTAGGCGTGGTGCTTGGTATGCTGCTGATGCTTGGTATGCTGTATGTGAGCGCGAGAATTGAGGCACGCCTGAGCGAGCCGGAAAATATTATGAGCTACACGATGGTCGATCCCGAGACATACCGGCCGATAGAGGTGGAAGAGACGCCGAATCCGCGCTATCTGACAGGGAGGGAGCGCGAGATTTATCAGTGGCTGCACGATATTCTTCCGACCGGACAGAGCATCCAGATCGCAAATCTGGAGGGCGAACACTCGACGCGCTGGCCGATCGCGTCGGCGATCGTGTTTCTGCTTGTGACAGGGACGGGGCTCTGGCTCTTTCTGCGAAAGGATCTGAACTAAAGGATTTCTCATGAGAGGGCGAAACTGTTGTTTCGCGGGCGTGAGAAAATCAGAACCGCGATATGCCGTGCGAGATTGTTTCTGGGATCTGTCCTGGAAGACCCAGGTGTGAGCTGCCGGCCGCAGATATCTGACATGAGGGAGGAAGAGATGGAAATCTGGCTGTGGATCTTGATTGCGGTGCTGGCGGCGGCGGTAATCTTCCTGATCGGGAAGCTTTATTTCCTGCGCTGCGCCGCGCGTGAGATCCGCGCAAGACTGGCGGAAATACTCTCTGAGGATACCAACACGCTGATCGATCTTTCCAGCCGTGACAGGACGATGCGGGAGCTTGCCGCAGACCTGAATGAAAAGCTGCGGGTACTGCGCGGCGAGCGGCAGTGCTTTCAGCAGGGAGATCTGGAACTCAAGGAGGCGGTGACGAACCTCTCGCATGATCTGCGCACGCCGCTGACCGCACTCCGGGGCTATCTTGAGCTGATGCGGGAGGAAGAGCTGCCGGAGCGGGCGAAGCAGTATCTGGAGATCATAGAGGAGCGGGCCCGGACGATGGGAGAGCTGACCGGAGAGCTTCTGCGCTACTCGGTGGCGAAAGCTACGGTTCACGAGATTCCAAAGGAAGAACTGATTTTGAACGATGCTTTGGAGGCTGGCATTGCCGCGTATTATGGGGTGATCGCGAAGCGGGGCATCACGCCGGAGATTGTCATCCCGGAAGCGAAGGTCAGGCGTTTCCTGAACCGGAACGCGCTGTCACGAATCTTCGGGAATATCCTGAGCAATGCGGCGAAGTACAGCGACGGCGATCTGAGGATCGTTTTGACGGAGCAGGGGGAGGTCACTTTCTCGAATCATGCCTCCGGGCTGGATGAGCTGAAGACGGGGCAGCTTTTCGGAAAATTTTACACGGTGGACAGCGCGCAGGCCTCGACGGGGCTTGGACTGTCCATCGCGAAGCTGCTCACAGAGGAGCTGGGAGGAGAGATCGGCGCGGAGTACGAGGATGGAGTGCTGCGCATCCGGGTATGCTTCCCGGCAGAGCGTAAGACGACAGAGCAGAAAACGTAAGCTGGTCTATCATTGCAATAGCACGGATTTTGAGATTTTTTGATTACGGTGATTACATTTTTGATTACTTTTTATTGCCAGCGGGAAATGAAAACCCGGAAAGCCGCATAAATGCGACATCTCCGGGCACAAAAAATGGAGCATACGGGACTTGAACCCGTGACCTCCACACTGCCAGTGTGGCGCGCTCCCAGCTGCGCTAATGCCCCAAAAAGAGAAATGGAAGCAAAGGGGCTCGAACCCTTGACCTCCCGCTAGTCAGGCGAGCGCTCATCCCAGCTGAGCTATGCTTCCAGGATCTCTGTACGTCAGTACAAAAGCTATTATAACATGATATTCGAGAAAATCAATGAAAAAATGCAATGAAATGAAAAAAGAATGAAAAAATTTGTATGTTCAAACTGCAAGCTGCCGATCACTCTGCGCACACCAGCCGCGGTTCGTTTCATATCATGGACTATAAAGGTCATGTTTCCGGGGCTGCCTGCATATGCAGAGCGGCAGGGACACGGCCGCGACAGGAGGTGTCAAAATGTGAAACCATTGTTGGAACTCATAGATGTTTGTTACTCGTATCACAGCAAGGGCGGTGAGACGCCTGCGCTTCAGAATATATCGTTTCAGGTGCGGCAGGGAGAATTCATTGCGCTGGTAGGGCCGAGCGGCTGTGGAAAATCCACGCTGCTCTCTTTGATTTCCGGGCTGCTCGTTCCAGAGAGCGGCTCGATTCAGTTTGTGAGAAGCTCCGGGGAAAATTCTGATACGGCCACGGATTCCGCAATGCGCGGGAAGATCGGCTATATGCTGCAGAAGGATCATCTGTTCGAGTGGCGCACGGTTTACCGGAATATTACGCTTGGTCTGGAGATTCAACACAGGCTGGATGAGGAGAGCAGGGCGCGGATCGACAAGATGCTGAGAGATTATGGATTGGAGCGGTTCCGCAGCGCGCGCCCGAGCGAGCTCTCCGGAGGGATGCGCCAGAGAGCCGCACTGATCCGGACGCTTGCCCTGGAACCGGAGCTTCTGCTTCTCGATGAACCGTTTTCCGCTCTGGACTTCCAGACGAGGCTGGCAGTGTGCGACGACGTGTCGGCAATCCTGCACAGGGAGAAGAAGACCGCGATACTCGTCACGCATGATCTCTCGGAGGCCGTCAGCATGGCGGACCGCATCATCATTCTGACAAAGCGTCCGGCGCGGATCCGCAATATTCTGGAGCTGAAGTTCGAGGAGTCCGGGCTGACTCCGCTCGCGCGCAGAAGCACGAGGGAATTTCAGAAGTATTTTAATCTTTTGTGGGAGGAGATGAGGGATTATGAGGAAGAGCTTCCGATTGAAGAGGAACGCAGCTGAAGCCGAACGTGTGACGCCCGGGAACCGGGAGCATGAAGTTCAGACGTCCAAAGGCTGGGAATGCGAGGTTCAGGCATACGAAATAGCACAGCGCGGACAGAAGCCCGGGACGTCTGAGGCGCAGCATCGGTATCTTCGCTCCTTGCGCAGCAGACAGTACCGTGTGGCGGCGGCCAGGATCCTGATCTTTGTCCTTTTCCTCGCCGTGTGGGAGACCGCGGTGCGGCTCGGCTGGATCGACGGCTTTATCTTCAGCAGCCCGTCGCGCGTGGCCAGGACCTTCTGCGCGATGTGGAAGGACGGCAGCATTTTCCTTCACGCAGGCGTGACGCTTGTGGAAACGCTCGTGAGCTTCGGCTGCGTCGTTCTGCTCGGAATCGGGGCTGCCGTGCTTCTCTGGTACAACACGGAGCTCTCCGAGATTCTGGAGCCGTACCTGGTCGTTTTGAACAGCCTGCCGAAGTCCGCGCTCGCGCCGCTTCTGATCGTATGGCTGGGCGCGAACATGAGAACCATCATCGTCGCTGGGATGTCCGTCGCGATTTTCGGGAGCATCCTAAATCTCTACACCGGTTTCAACGAGATGGATCCGGATAAGATCAAACTGATCTATACGCTGCAGGGGACGAAGCGGGATGTGCTGACGAAGGTGATCCTGCCGGGCACGGTGCCGCTCCTGATCAGCGTCATGAAGGTGAACATCGGCCTGTGCCTGGTCGGCGTCGTGATCGGAGAGTTCATCGGGGCCCGTCAGGGGCTCGGCTATCTGATTATCTATGGCAGCCAGGTATTTACCTGATGTCACAAACAGAGATTAAGATTTTAAATATATAATCCCGCTATAAACAGATCAATTACAGTATGTGTTATATTCAGATCCGGGAAGTTTTCAGTTTCGCCTAATGTTGAATGAAACAGTAAGCTGTAGATTGAGGGGGATAGGATGGAACGATCCGAAAAATATCAAAATTTCCGTTTATCAGATCACATAATTATCTGCGCCTCGTTCCAGGTAACTGTCCAAAATATCCTGCAGCGTGATTCCGTCAAGATACTCGTTGATGACCCGGTAAAGCCCCTGCCAGACGGGAAGAGTCGGACAATCGGCACTTCTGGCACAATCAATGGGATTCTGTTCGACACAGGCAACCGGAGCAAGGCCGCCCTCGGTCAATCGAAGAATGTCTCCGACTGTATATTGCGTCGGGTCTTTTGCCAGCATATATCCGCCCTGATACCCGCGATTGGTTTTCAGAAAATCAGTTCTATTGAGAATGGGAATAATCTGCTCCAGATATTTCTTGGAAATGTCCTGACGCTTTGCGATGTCCTTTAGGGCGATGTATCCCTCGCCACGATGTTCTGCCAAATCCAAAAGCATACGAAGCGCATAGCGCCCTTTTGTGGAGATCTTCATGTTTTTGTCCCCCTCCGATGGTTTATAATCCGATAATAACATATATTTAGTAGGCTTTCAAGCATATAAAATATTTGATCGGTATCAAACAAAAGTTTTTTGCAATAGATTTAAAATTGTATACTCATGTAGGAACAATTTTCATTGCTTTTTTGTTGGAATTGCTTATAATAATTAATAACACCGAAAAGGAGGAAAGAGCGATGAAAAAAGTAAAAAGGATCAAAAAAACAAACGGTTTTTCGCTGCTTCTGCTGCTTATCGTAACTCTTGTCACTTTATTTGGTTCAGTGGTTCGCGCGGATTATGATGACTGGATCCGCCCGACAGACATCTCGGCGGTCGGCAGGAAGAGCTTGTCTATGAAGGTTGGCGAAGAGAAAAAGCTTCGCGTTCTCATGAAACCACTCTACGCGAACGACGACTTTCTCCGTTGGAAAATCGTTTCCGGCACGAAATACGTGAGCTTCGACGACTATGATCGCAATGACGACAGCATCGATATTATCGCGAAGAAGGCTGGAACGGCTAAGGTTTGCTGCTACATCAACGGAAAATCAAATAAGAAGGTAACTTTCACGATTAAGGTAAAGAAGTCTTCCGGAAAGAAGACGATCGCCGCAAAGGGCAGTGCAACCAAATATGAGGAGATTTACGATGATTTTGATCTGGAGGTAAGAAAGCTTGCCGCCGTCAGCAACAAATACCTGAAGTGGACGATCGCAGATAAAGAAATCATCGGTTTCGGATCGCCCCTGACGAAGGGCTCTGAGGTGGATTTCTTCGCAAAAAAGGTCGGTACTACCAAGATCACCTGCACGAATACCCAGACAAAGGAAAAGATTACTTTCACAGTAAAGGTCGTAAATCGTTACGAGGATTTCGACGAGGACGATGACTTCTGGGAATACTACGACGACTAAGGGAGAAAAAGGCGGCGCGATGCCCGGCATTGAGCTGTCCCGCTCCGGTATGTTTGCCGGAACTTATATGACGGACAAGAGCAAACAGAAATCCCTTCACCAGTGGGTACCCTGCAACACGGTTCGCCCCGACGGTGTGGAGGTGCAGGCTCTTACGAAAGAGATGATCGATGAGATCGTGGTATCAAAGTACAACAATTGCAGGAAATAAGTGTGCGGAAGGGTGATGCTATGCTGAAGCTGTTCATTTTGAAAAACAGCTGTTCCATCACTGATAAAAGACGACAGGCGGGCAGGATACTTTTATGAAGCGGATCATGAATATCACAACTTATCCGGAGAATCTTGCGCAGTACCACAGCAGGGAAGAGCTGCGCGCGTACTACCGCGGCTTCGGCCTTGACGGGCTGGAGGTGGTGGAGGCGGGAGAGGACACGGCGGGCATACTGGGAACAGAGGATGTGATCGGCGTGCACCTGCGTTTCTTCTCCTGCTGGTACTGTCTTTGGACGGGAGACACGCAGTCTCTCCTGGAGGAATTCGGAAGCTGGGAGGAAGTAGAGCGGCAGTTTGGGGGAACGGACAGGGAGGCGCTTCTGCGCGCGTTTCGGAAGAACCTCGAATTCGCCAGAAAATACCATCCGCAGTACGCAGTGTTTCATGTCTCCGATGTGTTTCTCTCTGAAATTATGACAAGAAAATTCCGGTATTCGGATGAAGAGATCATAGACGCGGCGGCGGAGATCGTCAATCAGGTCTATGCAGAGGACGAAGGCTTCGAGCTTCTGTTCGAAAACCTCTGGTGGCCCGGGCTTACCATGACGCGGCCGGAAATCACGGAGCGCCTGCTGAAGCAGATCCGCTATCCGCGCAAGGGTATCATGCTGGATGTCGGGCATCTTATGCACACGAATACCGCGCTTCGCACATTGGACGAGGCGGCGGATTATGTCCGCGAAGTGGTCGGGCGATATCAGGATCGTTCGATCATCCGCGGACTCCATTTTCATCAGACGCTGAGCGGCGCGTATGTGGAAGATTGGAAAAAGCATCCTCTGGAGCTGAGCGGCAGCTATGATGAAAAAAGCATGGCGCTGAAGGATTATTTTGCGAATCTGGACAGCCACAGGCCGTTTACGGGCAGGACGGCGGAGGAACTGATCTCCTGGCTTGCCCCGGAATATCTCGTGTATGAGCTGTCGGAGTTCGACCGGACGAAGCATGAAGCGCTCATGCGGGAGATCACAGGGCAGAAGAAAAATTGACAGGGGATCAGGGTAGTGCGCATACGTCGTAGGGCGGACAGAAAATAATCTACAATTTTTTATTTACAAGCTTCAAATATAATGGTATAGTATTCAAGGTTTCATTTTTCTAATATTTTCAGCGTCCTGCTGAATCAACTGAATAATTATTATAATTATTATAATGAAATAATGCAGCTCTAAGTTCGGACGCCCGGCCGGAAGGCCGGCAGTTCCGCCAAGAGGGAATCAGGTGAAAATCCTGAGCAGTCGTGCTGCTGTGAGCGTGCAGTTGTATTTCATATCCATTGTGGCATTGCCATGAGAAGGGAGATACAACGTTACTGCGTGAGCCAGAATACCTGCTTGGAGCGAAGTCCATGATCTACACGATATAGAAAAATGGGGGATTATCATGTATCTGTATTACGTCAACATCAAAAACATTTCAATGGAAGACCGAACTCCGGTCTGTTTATTCCCCATAGCGATCCAATTTATCGACGCGCAGGTTTTCTCAGGATTTGTCCTGTGAAAGCTTTTTTGCTGCGCCCGAAAAAAGGTGCTGAACAGCTGAATATGGACGGAAATCCGCTGTAACGCAGCGAGGTGATGGCATACGACGGAAATTCGCTGTAACCTGGCGAGACCATGGCATATGGACGGTAATCCGCTGTAATCTGGCGAGACCATGGCATATGGACGGGAATCCGCTGTAACCTGGCGAGACCATGACATATGGACGGGAATCCGCTGTAACCTGGCGAGACCATGACATATGCCAGAAGTCCGCTGCAACGCAGCGAAGCCGCGGCATATTCGGCTGTCGAAATATAAGCAGCACAGCAAAGCACAAAAAAATTTTAATGGAGGAGAATCATGAGGAAGAAACAGACAAAACGTATCTTAAGTTTTCTGCTGTCCTGTATGCTTGTCCTGAACACGTTCGCGCCGTCTGTGGGCGCGGCGGAGCTTCAGCCGGCGGGCGCGCAGACAGCGGAAGAAATCCAGGATGTGATCCTGGATGAACCTGCACAGGATGAAATTCTGGAAGAACCGGCAGGGACGCCGGAGTATTCCGGGAGCGGAAATGAAGGGAGCAGTGACAGCGCCGGGACGGCGGACGATTTTCTGCTGGACATGGAAGTCGTGCCGGAGAACGGAGCTGTGTCCGACACTGCCCTGACGGAAGAGGAAACGGTTGTCCAAATCCTGGCATTCGCGCAGGATCTGGACGAGAAGCCCGTAATTTACACACTGGGCGACGAGGCGGAGGAACTGCAGGTGGCTCTGGCCGAGCCCTCGGAGGTCAGC
>CANQWV010000021.1 GCA_947627645.1 uncultured Lachnospiraceae bacterium
GTCTACAACGGCCTGATCAACGATCCCCGGCTGCTCGCGGCGGCAAAGCAGTACGGTTACCGGATCCAGTATGTCCTGCACCCGATCGTCAGCCCGCAGATCGATGATTTTACCAAAAATGATTTCGTCGAGATCATCTCCGCAATCGGGGACATGAGCTACGAAAAGCTGTTCTGTGAGGCGGCTCTGATGGTGACGGACTTCTCGGGCGTACAGTTCGATTTTGCCTATATGCGAAAGCCCGTCGTCTATCTGCACCACAACGACATCCCGCAGCACTACGAGGAGGGGACTTTCCACTACGAGACGATGAGCTTCGGCGAGATCTGCCACACGAACGAGGAGCTGATCGACGTGCTCTGCGAATACATGAAGAACGACTGCGCGATGCCCGAGCTCTACCGGAAGCGCGCCGACGATTTCTTCGCGTTTTCCGACAATCACAACTGTGAGCGCATCTACCCGATCATGCTGGAGCATGAGAGAAACCGCGGCTGAACCGCGAGCCTGCAGTCCTGCAGTAAATTCCCGATGGTTCAGCGCGGTCCATCATTTATGAGACGGATTTCAATTTTCAACCACAATTAACCTATATAGTATCCATAACATTGTCGTCTCTCATCAGGCGAAGAAGGAGTTACCATGACAACTATGACACACCTCGACAACCTTGAGGCAGAAGCGATCTACATCATGCGTGAAGTCGCCGCGGAATGCGAGAAACCGGTCATGCTCTACTCGATCGGCAAGGATTCCTCCGTCATGCTGCATTTAGCGCTTAAGGCGTTTTATCCGGAGAAGCCTCCGTTCCCGTTTCTGCACGTGAACACAACCTGGAAATTCCGGGAAATGATCGAATTCCGGGATCGGGTCGCACAGAAGTACGGCATTACCATGCTTGAGTACATCAACCAGGACGGCGTCGCGCAGGGAATCAATCCGTTTGACCACGGCGCCGCGTACACGGATATCATGAAGACCCAGGCGCTGAAGCAGGCGCTCGACAAATATGGTTTCACCGCGGCCTTCGGGGGCGGCCGGCGCGATGAGGAAAAATCCCGCGCCAAGGAGAGGATTTTCTCCTTCCGCAACGCGAGCCACGCCTGGGATCCCAAAAACCAGCGTCCGGAAATGTGGAAGCTCTACAACACGCAGATCCACCAGGGCGAGGAGATCCGCGTCTTCCCTCTGTCGAACTGGACAGAAGCCGACATCTGGCAGTACATCCGCCAGGAAAACATCGAGATCGTCCCCTTGTATTTCGCAAAGGAGCGCCCTTTTGTGCGCCGGAACGGCAATATCATCATGGTGGACGACGACCGTATGCGCCTGAAGGAGGGCGAGGTCATTGAACATGGCATGATACGCTTCCGCACCCTCGGCTGCTATCCGCTGACCGGCGGGGTGGAGAGCACGGCTGATACGCTCGACGCGATCGTGGACGAAACGCTCGGCGCGGTTTCCTCCGAGCGGACAAGCCGCGTGATCGACAGCGACGGCGGCAGCGCCAGCATGGAAAAGAGAAAGAAGGAGGGTTACTTTTAGTCATGAATAGTCTGCTGAAATTCATTACCTGCGGCAGTGTAGACGACGGAAAGTCTACCCTGATCGGACATATGCTCTATGACGCCAAGCTGCTCTTCGCGGATCAGGAACAGGCGCTCTACCTCGACAGCAAGGTAGGTTCCCGCGGCGGCGCGATTGATTACTCTCTCCTGCTCGACGGGCTGATGGCAGAGCGCGAGCAGGGCATCACGATCGATGTGGCCTACCGTTATTTTACGACCGAAAAGCGTTCCTTCATCGTCGCGGACACCCCGGGACATGAAGAATACACAAGAAACATGGCGGTCGGCGCCTCCTTCGCGGATCTTGCCGTGATCCTTGTGGACGCCACGCACGGCGTCCTCGTACAGACAAGGCGTCACACCCGCATCTGCTCGATGATGGGGATCCGGCACTTTGTCTTTGCCGTGAACAAAATGGACCTGATCGCCTACGATGAAGGGCGTTTTGAGAAGATCTCCCGTGACATCCGGCGCATGATGTCAGAGCACGATTTCGAGACCATGAAGATCCTTCCCGTCTCCGCGACGGAGGGCGACAACATTACGCAGAAGTCCAGCCATATGCTGTGGTACCGGGGCGTCTCCCTGCTAAACTACCTCGAGAACATCGACATCCACGAGTCCGACGACGACACCGGCTTCGCGATGCCGGTGCAAAGAGTCTGTCGTCCGGACCGCACGTTCCGCGGATTCCAGGGGCAGATCGAGTCCGGCTCGCTGAAGCTCGGGGATGAGGTCACAACGCTCCCATCCAACGAAAAAGCAGTTGTCAGCCGGATCATCGACGCCGGGAAGGATGTCGACTCCTCCGGGCGCGGCCATGCCGTCACAATCTCGTTCGACCGCGAGGTAGACGTCTCCAGAGGCTGCGTCCTTGTGAAGGATTTCCATCCGTATATCGGCAGCCTTTTCACCGCCCGTCTCCTGTGGATGGACGACAATGCCCTGATCGCCGGGAAGAACTACTATCTGAAGCTCGGCACCCGCCTGATCCCGGCTGTCGTCATGAACATCAACCACAAGATCGACGTAAACACCGGCAATGAGATCCCGGCGGACGCCACCTTCAAAAATGAAATTGTCGAATGCGATATCTCCGTCTCAGACAAGATCGTCTTTGACAAGTTTTCCGGCAATCAGGCGCTCGGCTCCCTGATCCTGATCGACCGCGTCACAAACATGACCTCGGCTTGCGGCGTCGTCCTGCGCAGTATTCAGCGCTCCAACAACCTGACCTGGCAGAAGCTCGACGTCACCAGGGAATTCCGCGCCGGCCAGAAAGGGCAGACGCCTGTCACGATCTGGATGACCGGCCTGTCCGGCTCCGGAAAATCTGTCGTCTCCAACGCGCTGGAGAAGCGGCTGGTCTCCTATGGAATGCATACCATGCTTCTGGACGGCGATAATATCCGTATGGGACTGAACCGCAACCTCGGCTTCAAGGAAGCAGACCGCATCGAAAACATCCGCCGGATCGCAGAAGTCGCAAAGCTGATGAATGATGCCGGCCTGATCGTAATCACCGCGTTCATCTCTCCCTATGCCAGAGACCGGCAGCTCGCAAGGGATATCATCGGCGCCGATTCCTTTGTGGAAGCTTACGTAAGTACACCCCTGGAGGAATGCGAGCGGCGCGACATCAAGGGCCTCTACAAAAAGGCCCGCAGCGGAGAGCTTCCCGACTTCACGGGAATCTCCAGCCCCTATGAGGTTCCGGAGCACGCCGACGTCTCCTTCGACACGACGTCGCTCGACCCGGAAAAATGCGTCGATATCATCTGGGAAACGCTGGCAAAGCGCTATCCGGTGCTGGCAGGGGTCAAACCAAAGACGGTATAGTTTAAACAATTAACAATAAGGAGGAAAAACCATGACGGAACTTTATCTGCACGTTGGTCTTCCCAAGACTGGAACCACCACGATCCAGTATTTCATGGGACACAACAGAGCTGTGTTAGAAGCACACGGCGTGTGCTATCCGGATCTTGGATTCGAGTTCTTTCGGACAAATCCCTACAGAAATGGAAGATTTCTGTCGGTAAGCTATGTCGATGAAGAAACCGGTCAAAAGACAAAATCCCGTCCCTGTATCGAATATGAATCTCTTCTGGATAAGCTTGAGAAACTGGGACGGCGCTATGGCAAGCTTGTTCTTTCCGACGAATCCATCTGGAGTTTCAGAGCAAATCAGCCGGTTTTCTGGCAGAATCTGAAAAACGATCTTGCAAAGAGAAATATTGACCTTCATTTTGTCGTATATATTCGTCGGCAGGATTCTTTTGTCCTGTCTCTATACCGTGAAAAAATCAAGCGTTCTGATATTGACCTGACTTTCTATGAATATTTGGACTGGTTACGTGAACACAAATATCCGATGGATTTTGCCGCCTACATGGATATGCTGACTAAAATTCTGGATTTGGACCATATCCATATCCGGGTCTTTGAAAGGCAGCAGTTTCAAGGCGAAGAACACACCTTAATTTCAGATTTTCTCAATATCATCGGCCTGTCCCTGAAAGACGGATTTAAGGTTCTGCCAAATGAGAATGCCTCTGTCGACGGCACCTACCTCACAATGCAGTATTACCTCAACACGCTTTCCACCCCCCCCACTTGTCTCCGGCATTGAGGCAGGGCTACTTTGACGTACAGACGCAAAATTCATTCATCCAGAATACTCCGCCCACAACACTCTTCCGTCCCGGAGAGCAGGCTGCTTTTCTGGAAAGCTTTTCCGAATCCAATCAGCGTCTGGCGCAGCAGTATCTGGGCAGGGAAAACGGGCAGCTGTTTCTTGATATGGAGGTAAAAGATCTGCCGCAGTATCAGGTCAACAACGAAGAACTGCTTCGTGATTCCATTATTTATTTTGGCAGGACGATTCAGATCCTTGAAGAGCAGAACGTGCTCATGCGCAAAAAATACAATGCTGCTACAAAAGAAGCGCTGCAGGATGCAATCAACTATTTTGATAAGGAAATTCAGACTCTCACAGAACAGAATCTGGCTCTGAAAGAGCAGATTAATTCCTTGCGCAAAAATATTAATAAACAGGTAAACAGCACATTGATAAAAGAAATTGACAAAATGAAAAACAGCTCCGCAATGTATCAATGGCTGAAGAAATGTTATAACATAAAGAAAAAATTTGTGAAAAAGTAGCGATCTTCCAAGGCAGAAGACCACCGTCCCGGGAAGATCCTGCATCTTTTCCCAGGTTTCATTTCCTCAGCGCATGATTGCGGAGAAGCTGCTCATCAATATCATTTCGGAAGCAATCATAAAATGCTTCCCGCAATCAGGAGGAAAAACATGACGGAACTTTATCTGCACGTCGGTCTCCCTAAGACCGGAACCACCAGCATACAATACTTTATGGGACACAATCGAGCTGTATTGAAAAAACATGGCATATGCTATCCCAAGCTGAATTACACATACCCTGTTACGAATCCTTATCGAAACGGCCGATTCCTGTCCACACCTTTTGTTGAGGACGAAGAAACCGAAAAGAAAACAAAAGACCGTCCCTGCGCAGAATATGAATCATTACTGGATCATCTCGCGGAAATCGCTCCAAAATATGAGAAAATCGTCCTCTCCGACGAATCTATCTGGAGTTATAGAGCTAAGCAGCCTTTTTTCTGGCAAAATTTGAAAGACGATCTTGCGAAACGGAATCTTGATCTTCATTTCATAGTGTATGTCCGAAGGCAAGACCAGTTTGTTCTTTCTTTGTACAAGGAAAAAATCAAGCGTTCCTTTACAAATTTAACATTTTACGAATATTTAGACTGGCTCAAAAAGCATAAATATCCATTGGATTATGCCGCTTATATAGATATGCTGACTAATATATTAGACAGAACCCACATTCACATTCGTATTTTCGAGAAAGAACAGTTTCAAGGGGAAGAACATAATCTGCTTTCCGATTTTCTCGATATACTTGGGCTATCGTTGAAAGACGGTTTTGAGACCCTTCCAAATGAAAATTCTTCTGTGGATGGCACCTATCTGACCATGCAGTATTATCTTAATTCGCTGTCAGAACCTCCACACTTGTCTCCAACGCTGAGGCAGAGTTTTTTTGATGTTCAGACACAAAATCCTTTCATTCAGAACGTCGGGGAGACGACGCTTTTCCGCAAGGGAGAACAGGCCGCTTTTCTGGAAAGGTTCTCCGATTCCAACCGTCGTCTGGCCAGTCAGTATCTGGACAGGGAGGACGGACGGCTGTTTCTCAATACGGAGGTAAAGGATCTGCCGCAGTATCAGGTCAGTACGGAGGAGCTTCTTCGCGATACGATTATTTATTTCGGCAGGGTCGTCCAGGTTCTCGAGGCGCAGAATCTCCGTCTCCGTGAAAGCCTGGATTCGAAAACACGCAAGATTGTCCGCAATGAAATCGAAAAGATGAAAGAGAGCTCCGCAACGTTTCAATGGCTGCGGAAAATCTATCGTCTGGAGAAAAAGATCATCAGAAAATAGCCTGAGAGGAACCACATGAAACAGCAAAAGCTCTCCACTGTCATCCGGAATATGCTGAAAATCGGATTGATCGGCTTTGGCGGCGGAACCGCGCTGATCCCGGTGATCGAGGCAGAGGTAGTAGAGCGTTCCGAACTTGTCACGGAGGATGATTTCAACCGTGACGTCACGATCGCAAGCATCACGCCCGGCGCGCTTCCCGTAGAGGTTGCCGCCGGGATCGGTCTGCAGGCCGCCGGAAATGCCGGTATGATCGCCGGTGCGGTCGCCATGGCGTTCCCCGGCGCTTTCCTGACGCTCCTCCTGCTCATCCTTTTTTCCGGCATGAACAGTGCCTTGAAGGCCTTTATCGGCTTTCTGGCCGCACTGATCTCTGTCTACATCATCGTCCTCCTTCTGCGCTATGTGCAGGGCACGCTGAAGCAATCCGCCAACGCGCGTGAGAAACTGCTTTTCCTGTTTGTCATCCTTTCTGTCTTTGCCCTTTCCGCGGAAAAAAATCTCTATACGCTTCTGCACCTGTCGCAAAAACCCCTGTTTGGCGCCTCCTCCGTGCAGATCCTGGCGGCGGCTTTTTTTGTGATCCTGTTTACAAAGGGCAATCTGCGCGAGTGGAAAAGAACGCTTCCCGCCCTGCTTCTCTGCCTTGTCCTTTTTTTGTGTACGGGTGAAGCGCAGCTTCTCCCAGCCCGCATTCTGCCTTTCCTGACAGCGTTCATGATCATGCTTGCCCTGCTGGGACTGGCGCAGTCTGTCCGTGAAACCAGGAAAAGCAAAAATACCTTCCCCGGAAAAAATCTGCTCCAGACAGTCTTCCTCTGGTTTCTGTTCGTTATTCTCCTCTCCCTTCCGGCGTTCCTGCTGACGCGCCGGACTTTGTCCTTCATCGGAACCGGCTTCCTCTCCTCCATCATGTCATTCGGCGGCGGCGACGCCTATCTTACCGTGGCGCAGGGGCTGTTTGTCGACAATGGGATCGTCAGCCACGCAGACTTTTACGGAAGCATCGTGACCGTGGCGAACGCGCTCCCCGGCTCCATCCTCTGTAAGATCCTGACAGGCGTCGGTTATTTTCTCGGCTATCAGCTGCACGGCTCGGTTTTGGATGGAATCGGGATGGCAGTCTGCGGTTTCGCCTGCAGCGTCGCTGCGTCCGGCTCCATATACGCCATTGTGTGGGCGCTCTTTCAAAAATACGAAAATCTGAGAATTTTCACGACAATCCGCCATTTCATCCGGCCGATCGTGTCTGGGCTTCTGCTGAATGTCGCGCTCTCGCTCTTCCTTTCCGTCATCTATCCGCTTTTCTCTTAAATGATCGCTCCCTGAAAAGAAATCTATTCAAAATTTCATACGTGCTGTTGTATTTTCTTCACATTCCATCGATATACTACAATTATATTTTAAAATTGCTTTTAGAATTTATTCGATTTCTTTCCAAGTGAGGTTTTTATGGCAACCGTATATCTTCATATCGGTCTTCCCAAGACCGGGACGACCGCAATCCAGAATTTTTTATGGGACAATCAAACTATGCTGGAAAAGCATGGGATCTGCTACCCGGATCTCAGCGTCCATTATCCTCGCGTCAGTTTTCTCAGGAATGCGCACTTTCTAATCGCCTCCTGCAAAACGGCGGATGATGGCAGCGTGACCCCGGCGAACGGTGACTATTCCCTGATTTTAAACCAGATCGCAGAGCTTGGCGCGCGTTTTGACAAAATCTTCCTGACGGACGAAGCGCTCTGGGCCGCCAAAAGCAGACAGCCCGCTTTCTGGGAACGGCTGAGAACGGATCTGGGCAAAAGAGGTTTGTCTTTG
The DNA here is from genome assembly GCA_947627645.1 of uncultured Lachnospiraceae bacterium. Taxonomy (GTDB): domain Bacteria; phylum Bacillota; class Clostridia; order Lachnospirales; family Lachnospiraceae; genus Choladousia. The sequence goes on from CANQWV010000021.1 coordinate 7,884, forward strand.
CGGATAATTGTGTATCTGAGACGACAGGATAGTTTCGTCCAGTCCCTGTACCGTCAGAAGATCAAGGTACAGGCCACCGGGCTGTCCTTCCACGAATTTCTCGAAACATTCCTGAAGGATTACCCGCTGGACTATTATTCTTATCTCCAATTTCTGTCCGGTGTCCTGGGAAGGGGCAATCTGATCGTCCGGATTTATGAGAAGGAGCAGTATAAAGAAAACGGCCGTTTCCTGTTTTTTGATTTTCTGGATATTTTTGGGCTGAAGCCCGAAGATGGGTTCTCAGCCGGTCAGACCGGACTGAACGCGCCCCTGGACGCATCGCAGCTTGAGTTAAGACGTCTTCTCAACACCCTTTCCGAGCCCAGCCCCACTCTGTCGCAGAGCTTCCGTGAGATCAGGCGCATTGCCCCGCGCGAGGGCGATCCGCCCGCGGACAATTCGTTCGCCCGCCCGGAAGAACAGGCTGCTTATCTGGAGCTTTTTGAGGACTCGAACAGTCAGGTTGCGAGAGAATTTCTTGGCAGGGAGGACGGCGTCCTCTTCCAGAACAGTGAGGACAGTGAGTATTCGGAGTTTCATGCCAGCAATGATGTCCTGCTGCGGGATACTATCCTGTTATATGCCAAATCTGTCCGGCGATTGGAAGAAAAACATCAGCAACAGGAAAAAGAATTAGAAAAAATCCGTTCCGATCTGCGTGTGGTTCGGGAAAATGTGGTTCTATATCGTTTAAAGAGAAAGTTCAGCCGTCTGTCAGACCCCAGCACTCCCGACAGCCCCTAGCCCGCCTGAGGAATCGCTCTTATGTCTGGCAAAGGCGGCGTCCTCGACAGGCTCTCCCAGCTTGCCGAGGAATGGCTCTTATGTCTGGCAAAGGCGATGTCCTCGTCCATTTTTCTTCAGGGTTCAAAATATGCGCACACCGTTTTGGCGTGCGCATTTCCTATGCCTATTTCACCCGGTTGTAGTTGATCAGGCAGCCGTCGAGGATGATCTGGCGCTCGTCGTCCGTCATCTCCCCGAGGCACAGGGTAAACGGCTTCAGGCCGCCGTCCTTCACGACGTAGGCCGTCACCTCGGTCGCCTTATTCTCGACCGCCGTGCGGATGCCCGGAATGAAGAGATAGTCTTTGTTCTTAAAGGGAAGCTCCCCCTCGTCAATCAAAAACGGGAGCATACCCCAGTTGATCAGGTTCGAGCGGTAGCGCTTCGTCGCGTAGCTGTTCGCGATGTTCGCCCAGCCGCCAAGCACCTTCTGGCAGGACGCCGCCTGCTCTCTGGCGGAGCCGTCGCCCGGCTTCACCGCAAAGATCGTGCTGCCGACGCCCGTGTTCTTCCCACATACGTCCTTGAACTCCGGCACGGCCTTAACCGTGTGCATCGCTGTCCGCAGCTCCGGAAGCACCTCTCCCATACACTCGCCGGCCTCGCGCGCCTTCTCCGCCTTCTGAACCTCCTTCGCCAGCCCTACGTACGCCGGATCCTTTCTGGACAGGGTAAACTCTGCCAGCCCAAGCGGGTTCGAGCGGTAGGAAGACGTCTCGCCGGACGGGATCAACTCATCCGTCGTCGTCACCGGATCGTGGATCTCGGAGACGACCTTGAGCATCAGATTCTCCGTCAGCTCCACCATCGGTGGCCAGTCCTTGATGTTCGGGCCGAATTTGATCTCAACCGAAGGATCCGCCACGCCCTTGCTGTCGAAGACACGGTTCGCGTAGATGCTGCTGTCGAAGAAATATTTCGGCTTCCCGTAGTTCACGTCGATGTCGGTCGCCGCGGTCAGATAGCCCTTGTTCGCCGCGGTCGCCGCGATCGAGCGCGCATCCATCAGCGCCACGGAAGCGATCTGTCCGCTCTGCAGCTTCGAGCCCTCGCGGTTCGGGAAGTTCCGCGTCGAATGGCGGATGCTGAACGCATTGTTCGCCGGCGTATCGCCCGCGCCGAAGCACGGCCCGCAAAACGCCGTCTTCACGATCGCGCCGCTCTGAATCAGATCGGCCAGCCTGCCGTTCTTCGCCAGCTCCATATAGATCGGCGTACTCGCCGGGTAGACGCTGAGCGTGAACTCGTCAGAGCCGATAAATTTGCCCTTTAGGATATCGGCCGCATCGCAGATATTCTCAAACCCGCCGCCCGCGCAACCCGCGATGATGCCCTGATCCACGTACAACTTTCCGTCGCGTACCTTGTTCTTCAGCGTAAAGTCCACCGCCCCGTCGAGGCTCACCTTCGCACGCTGCTCCACATCGTCCAGGATATCCATGAGGTTCGCGTTCAGCTCCTCGATCGTGTAGGTGTTGCTCGGATGGAACGGCATCGCGATCATCGGGCGGATCTCGCTTAAGTCCACACAGACCATTCCGTCGTAGTAGGCTGCCGCGCCCGGATTCAGCTCTTTGTAATCCTCGCTTCTGCCGTGGATTTCATAGAATTCTTTGATCTTGTCATCCGTCTTCCAGATGGAGGACAGGCAGGTCGTCTCCGTCGTCATGACGTCGACGCCGATGCGGAAATCCGCGCTCAGATTTTCCACGCCCGGCCCGACGAATTCCATTACCTTGTTGTTCACATACCCGTTGCCAAAGACCGCGCCGATGATCGCCAGCGCCACATCCTGCGGGCCGACGCCCGGCACCGGCTTCCCGGTCAGATAAATGCCGATCACGCCCGGCATATTGATGTCATAGGTCTGCCCGAGCAGCTGCTTCACGAGCTCCGGTCCGCCCTCGCCCATCGCCATCGTGCCGAGCGCACCGTAGCGTGTATGCGAATCCGAGCCGAGGATCATGCCGCCGCCGCAGGCGAGCATCTCGCGCGCGAACTGGTGGATGACCGCCTGGTGCGGCGGGACATAGACGCCGCCGTACTTTTTCGCGCAGCTTAAGCCAAACATATGGTCATCCTCGTTGATCGTGCCGCCGACCGCGCACAGGGAATTGTGGCAGTTCGTCAGCACATAGGGCACCGGGAATTTCTCCAGCCCCGACGCGCGCGCCGTCTGGATGATCCCGACGAACGTGATGTCGTGCGAGGTCAGCTTGTCAAACTTGATGCGCAGCTTCTCCATGTTCCCGGACGTGTTGTGCGCCTCAAGGATTGCGTACGCCATCGTCTGTCTGGCGGCCTCCTCCCTGGCCGGAGCCTGTCCGAGCTTCTGCGCAAGCGCCGAGCGTGCCTGCGGCCCGTCTTCGATGAGCTCGGTACCGTTTACCAGATATACGCCATTCTCATACAATTTGATCATGTTGTTTCCTTTCTCTTTATCCAACCCGGAACCGGAACTTCCTGGCCTCCTTGTCGTCGTGCACCAGCTCGATCTCCGCTCCGAGGCTGCGCAGCTTTTCATCAAACTTCTCATAGCCCCGCTGAATATAGACGATATCGTCAATCGTCGTAATACCCTCGGCCGCGAGCGCCGCGATCACAAGCGCCGCTCCCGCGCGCAGATCCGGGGCGCAGATCCGGGCTCCCATAAGCCGGTCCACACCGGTGATGATCGCCGTATTCCCCTCCACGCGGGCCACCGCGCCCATGCGCGCAAGCTCATCCATATATTTGAAACGGTTCTCAAAAATGCTCTCCGTCACAATGCTCGTTCCCTGGGCCAGCGAAAGCGCAACGCAGATCTGCGGCTGCATATCCGTCGGATAGCCCGGATACGGAGATGTCTTCACATTCGTGCTGGTCAGACGCTTCGACGCGACCACCCGCACCGCGCTGTCAAACTCCTCCACCTCGCAGCCGATCTCCATCAGCTTCGCTGAAGTCGCCTCAAGATGCTTCGGGATGATGTTCTTCACCATAACGTCGCCCTTCGTGGCCGCCGCGGCAAACATGAACGTCCCCGCTTCGATCTGATCCGGAATGATCGAATAATCCGTATGGTGAAGCTTCGCCACGCCACGGATACGGATCACGTCCGTACCTGCGCCTCGAATGTTCGCGCCCATACTGTTCAGGAAATTTGCGACGTCCACCACGTGCGGCTCGCGCGCGCAGTTCTCGATCACAGTGTAGCCCTCCGCCATCGAAGCGGCCATCATGATATTGATCGTCGCCCCGACCGACACGGTATCCAGATAGATCCGGCTGCCATGCAGATGCTCCGCCTTCGCTATGATAAATCCGTTGCGGATCGTCACGCTTGCGCCGAGCGCCCGGAAGCCTTTCAAATGTAAATCGATCGGCCGGCTGCCGATGTTACATCCGCCCGGAAGCGGCACCTCCGCCTCCTTGTACTTCCCGAGCAATGCCCCGATCAAATAATAAGAGGCTCGTATTTTCTTGATATATTCGTAATCTACGCTGACTTCTCCGATATGCGCACTGTTCGTCTCAACCGTATGCCGGTCGACGCGGTTCACAACAACTCCGATGCTCTCCATCGCCTCCAGCAGGACATTCGTGTCCCTCACATCCGGCATATTCTCAATGCGCACGGTATCGTCGGTCATGATCGCGGCCGCAAGAATGCCCAGCGCTGCGTTTTTCGCCCCGCTGATCTCCACTTCTCCCACAAGTGGATTGCCGCCTCTGACAATATACTGTTCCATAAGGCACCTCTGCAAATATTTATACTCTTCCCCCATCTCACGCCCGGAAAACGCCGCACCCTCACCAGACGCTCCAAGGCACAAATCTCCCGTCGCTGAGGACAGAAAATCATTATAAGTATAGCACATCTTCAAAATTTGTAAAGAATAATTAATTTTTCCTTCACTTTTTCCTCACACTGTACCCGAACGAGCCAAGCTTTTCCCCCAGTCCGAAGTACTCTCCGTGCGAATATACCATCGGCCTGGCCTCGTTGAGGCAAAACTTCCCGTTCTCGTCCAGATAGCGCTCGTCGACGTCCACGCCCACGACCTCAGCCACAAACATATGGTGCGAGCCAAGCTCCAGCACCTGCGTCGTCCGGCACTCCAGGTTCACCGGACTCTCCTCGATCAGCGGCGCCGCTACGTGCACGGACTTCCCCGCCGTCAGCCCCATCTCCCGAAACTTGTCAAAGTCCCTGCCGGAGCGCACGCCGCACCAGTCTGTAGCGCGCACAAGCTTCTCCGTCGTGAGGTTGATCACAAACTCCCCGGTCTCCCGGATGATATCGTAGGAATAGCGTTCCGGGCGCACCGAGATCGACACCATCACGGGCGAGCTGCAGATCGTCCCCGTCCACGCCAGCGTAATGATGTTCGGCTTCTCCCCCGGCCTCTGGCAGCTCACCATCACCGCCGGAAGCGGATACAGCATATTGCCCGGTTTCCAGTTTTGTCTTGCCATTTTCTCTCCCCTTTCTCTAAAACAAATCTATTTTCCGACCGCGAAACCCGAAACAGCTGCTGTCAATCATGCTTTTTTCCATAGCCCGACCTGAATTCTCACGAAAGAACCACTGCGCATGACACGAATCATACCATGAAAATTTACAGTACCGCCGTGCGTAGTACAAATCACATCACGGAAATTCACAGCGCCGTCAGCTGGCTGATCGCCGTCATAAACGAAGGCACGAGCTGCTTCTTGCGCGAGACGACGCCCGGAAGCTGCGCCCGGTTGTTCTCCACCTCCTGGTGGAACGCTTCCTTCACAAGATGCTCCGAGCCCTTGCCATAGCACAGAAGCTCCGTCGTCTCCTCGATAATATTCGTCAGCATGAAGAAGACCATGTCTGTCTCGCGGCCGCCCGGCAGCTTCTCCAGCACAGGCGTCAGCCGCTCGCGGATGCTGTCCAGCTCCTTCGCGTTCATCGACGTGACCTGCCCGATGCTGATGTTCAGATCCCCAAACTCAAATTTCTTATAATCCTGGTACAGAATCTCCTCCGGCGTCTTGGAGATCAGATCGCTCCCCGCCGCAAACATCTGCGACGCGTAGCTCTTGCACTCGATCCCCGCGAGATCCGCCAGCGCGCGAGCTGCGTCCACATCCAGCATCGTGCAGGTCGGCGAGCGGAACATCAGCGTGTCCGACAGAATCGCGCTGCACAGAAGCCCCGCAATCTGCGCCGGGATCTCCACACCCCGCTCCCGGAACATCTGCCAGATGATCGTCCCGGTGCAGCCGACCGGCTGGTTCCGGAAATAGACCGGCGCCATGGTCTCCAGCGAGCCGAGGCGATGATGGTCGATGATCTCCATGATCTCGGCGTCGAGCACGTTGTCAACGGCCTGCGACACCTCATTGTGGTCGACCAGGATCAGTCCGCGCTTGCGCACGCCCAGCAGGTTCCGGCGCGAGATCATGCCGACAAACTTGCCCTTTTTATCCAGAATCGGGAAATCGCGGTAGCGTTTCTGCGACATCGTCTCCCGGATGTTCTCTGTGTAATCGTCGAGGCGAAACGTCATCAAGTGTTCCTTGCGCATAAAGAAATCAACCGGCATACTCTGGTTGATCAGCCGCGCCACCGCATAGGTATCGAGCGGCGTCACGATGATCGTGCAGCCGTGCTCCTCGGCGAGCAGCCGGATCGTCCGGGAGACCGGAGCTCCCAGGCAGACGACGATGCAGCCCGCCTGCATCTCGATCGCACACAGCTGCGACTCATAGCGGTTCCCGAGGATCACCATGTCATGTTCATCGATGTAATTTTCCATGATATCCGGGTTTGCCGCCGCAATCACGACCTTGCCACGGTCGAAATAGCCCTCCGGGTCTCCGACGATCATCTCCGCGTCCAGCGTCTCCAGGATATTCCGGTACGGAGTTTTCGCCACAGAAACGATCGCACTGTCATACTCCTCCATGTAGGACTTTGCGATGTCGTTGATCGTGATCAGCCCCTCCAGGTGATCGCTTTCATCCGTAATCGGCAGTGTGAACACATTCTGCGTCGTCATCAGCGTCCAGGCGTTCTTCAGCGAAATGTTCCTGCGCACGCCCGGCACCTTGCGGATCTCCATGTCCTTGACACGCGTGCCGATGTTGTCGAGCACCCGCGGCACCTCCGCCTCGAAGCGCTCCAGCACATACTGCGTCTCCGCGCTCACCTGCCCCGCCCGCGCCGGGACAAAGCGAAACCGCTCCCCGTCCGTCTGATTTTTCAGATATGCATAGGAAATCGCGGAACAGATCGAGTCCGTGTCCGGATTCTTGTGCCCCACGACATACACTGTCCGCGGCTTCGCCGGGTCTCCCCGCCCGGCCGAATCCTTTGCGGCTTCGTCGAAGCTCCGCGTACTTTTCGTATCCGGCTTCCCTGTGCCGCTCTCTTCCGCCGCACTGCCATTTAACACTGACACGACCTCTCCGACCGTGTCCTTTCCAGATTTCATCGCTTCTGTGTTCAAAGCTGTCTATCCTCCATTTTCCCTTTCGGATTTTCTACCGTTCGCCCGCCATACCGTCCTGTCTGCCGAACCCAATGCTGCATTTATACATACTCTACGCCGATACCGCGCAGTTTGGGCGTCTTAATTCGCTTCGCAAAGCCCAAACTGCCTCTTGCTTCACTTTCTCACGGCTTCAGCAATCAGTGCTTCAGCCTGTCCTATACATACTCTACGCCATCTGCCGTGACCCTCGCATAGATCAGAGGCTCTGGCTTCGGCTTCTCAGCCGCGATCGTCAGAGACGCAAGGAACTTTTCCTCCGCGCCTGCGAAAAGCGTCTCATCGGACGCGCGAAGCTCCGCGATCACCTCGCCGGCGCGCACCGCGTCCCCTGTCTTCTTTTTCAGAAGAATACCCGCCAGATAGTCGAGCTTATCTTCCTTTGTCTCCCTGCCCGCGCCAAGCATCATCGCCGCGTAGCCGATGCCGGCGGTATCCATCCGGGCAATAAAGCCGTCCTTCGGCGCGCGCACCCCGAAAGTAAACGGCGCGCTTCCGAGCTTCTCCGGATAGTAAACGCATTCCTCGTCTCCGCCCTGGCAGCGCACCATCGCAGCCAGCCGTCCAAGCGCCTCCCCGGAATCAACCGCCTGCCGCGCAAGCTTTGCGCACATCTCGCGCGAACCCTTGCCTGCAAGCGCCAACATCTCTGCCGCCAACGCAAGGCAGACCTCTGTCAGATCCGCCGCACCCTCGCCGCGAAGCGTGCGCACCGCCTCCTCGACCTCCAGCGCATTGCCGATCTGAGTCCCCAGCGGAATGTCCATATTCGTGATCAGCGCCGCGGTCTTCCTCCCATTGTGGGTGCCGATCGCCACCATCTTCTGCGCGAGCTTCACCGAATCCTCCACGGTCTTCATGAACGCCCCGCTGCCCGTCTTGACGTCCAGCACGATGCAGTCGCTCCCGGCCGCCAGCTTCTTGCTCATGATCGAGGAAGCAATCAGCGGAATACTGTCCACCGTCGCCGTCACATCCCGCAGCGCGTACATCTTCTTATCGGCGGGCGTCAGGTTCCCGGACTGCCCGGTCACCGTGATCCCGGCTTCCATCGCCGTGCGGATGAATTCCTCGCGCGAAAGCTCCGTGCGCATCCCCGGGATGGACTCCATCTTGTCAACTGTGCCGCCCGTGTGCCCGAGCCCGCGCCCCGACATCTTCGCGACATGACAGCCGCAGGCCGCCACGATCGGCCCCACGATCAGCGTCGTCTTGTCCCCGACGCCGCCGGTCGAGTGCTTATCGACCTTGATGCCCGGGATCTCAGAAAGATCCATCACATCGCCCGAGTGCGCCATCGCGTCGGTGAGCACCGCGGTCTCGTGGTCAGTCATCCCCTGAAAACAGATCGCCATCATCAGGGCGGACATCTGATAATCCGGGATCCTCCCGTCCGTAAACTCCCTCACGACCGCCCGGATCTCCTCGTCCGTGAGCTCACCGCCGTACCGCTTTTTCAGGATTACATCATACATTCTCATATTCGTCCCTCCCCTCGCAGACGCTACATATCGCTTACCTTTATAACTATATCAGGCAAGCCTTAATTCATATGTATTTGCGTTAATATAACTGCGTGTTCCATTGATATCCGAATTCTTCATGAGATACCATAAAATGCCGTGATACAACACTGTAAGTATATCACGGCATTGCGGCATCGTCCATATTATTTAAAATAAGTTCGGCTCTGTTGAACCTTTCCCAAATTTATAATAAAAATAAACTTCGTCGTATTATAGTCTAAAGAGTTTGCTTATTTAGGAAGGTCATGAAAAAAGTCCCTTTGAAATTTTTGAATATTCCAAAGAGACTTTCCCATCTGCCTTACGGCATTTACACGCCACATCGACCGTTTCCATCTTCCCCGTTATGCACGAATGTTTACTTACGCTGCCAGAACTGTTCAACCGCTGAAGCGGCCTCCGTCTCGCTTAGGCCATACTGTTCCTGCAGGCACATAAGAGTCTCCTCCCGCGACATCTTCCTGTCCCGGCAGATAGAAACCAGCTGACCGAAAATTGTGTTCAACCTGAGATCCGATTCCTCTAATCTCTCCAGCCGTCGGTTCACTTCCTCCAGTTTCTTTTTTGCGGCCTCCGCATCCCGCTTTGCGGCCTCCGTATCCTGTTTTGCGAATTCGGCATCCCGCTTTGCAGTTTCAGCTTCCCGCCTGGCCAACTGCGTGTTTCGGCGCTCCGCCTGTATGTCCATCTTTTCCATGCTCGCAAACAGCTTTCCCATGCCGTTATCCTCCAATCCCGCCATCTTCTCCCTGGCTTCTTCCACCGGCACATTCATCTTCTGTAACAAGGCCCACAGGATATCCTGATAGACCGCCTTGATGTCCGCCGTCGAGTCGTTGTAGATCTCGTCCACATAATCCCTCGAGGTATTGATCAGCTCCGTGAAATCCTCCGGACTCTGGATCCGGTTGATCATCATCACCAGAGACATCTCATTCCTCCGCTTCTTAAGGTCGTCGTTTCCATACCCGTGCACCCGCACCAGCTTATAAACGAAGTCCGGTATGTATTCCTCCAACCCGTCCTGTACGTTGATCCTGTCCGACAAATGCAGATCCGCCGTCCAGTTTTTCTGTCCCTCATAGTAGACGATCGGGATAATGGGCGGATAGCGGAAACCCTTCCGACTGGTAGAGCCTTTTTTTAGCCCTTCCTGCTGCTTTTTGTAATCATACCAGATCACCATCATATAACGGAGCAGCTGCATGGCCACATCGTAATCCACGTCCGTCTTATGCTCCACCAGCGGAAGAACAAAGACCTCACTTTCTCCTTCTTGGCTCCGGATCCGCACCTTCTTAACGGCGTCTGCTTCGAACGGAACTCCGAGGAAAGCCTGATAGCGTTCTGTCACGTCCTCGATGTCCTCCGGCTGCAGGTTCTCGAAGATGGGCAGGCCGATGTAATCCCTCAGGAACTGGCAGGTGAGCTTCCGGTTGCGGAAGATCGTATGGCTGTTAGCATCCCGGGTATGTGTCTCAGGGGAATAGCCGCTCCCGGTTTCTGCCGGGGTGTCTTTCACATCTGTGTCCTCGATTCCTATGCCGTTATTTACACTGTCTTTTAACGCTACGCTTTTATCTGAAGTATGCCACACTTTTGCAGCTTTATCCGTTGTATCTGTATCTCTCACAGATTTATCCACTGCGTCTGTTTCTCCCGCAGTTTTATTCGTTGTATCCGTATTTCTCGCAGCCTTAGCCGCTGCAACTGTATCTTTTGTCACTTTCCCCGATGTGTTAATGCCTCTTACGGCTTCATCTGCAGGTTTTTTTCTTTTGTAGGAGTCGGTTCCTTTTGATTTTCTTCTCATCTTCCCTCCTACAAATCATGTTGCATAAGGGGAAAAATGTTTTTAGGACGGACCCCTGTCAGATGTGGTTATAGGTATTATATAGCAGAGGCACATAGAAAGCAATGTCAAATTCTCCGTTTCGTAAAAAGTATGAAAACATCGTGAAAGTATCCTGGCGTACAAAACAGAGCTGCCGCTTTAGCAAACCACGCCTCTGCCTTTGCAACAGCTCCTCGTTCATCCAATTTAGATTATTAAGCCTACTTCACCTTTACCTTGCATTTCACTTTCTTCTTTCCAGCTTTCACAGTAATCGTAACTTTGCCTTTCTTCTTTGCCTTGATCACGCCTTTGCTCGACACCGTCGCTACAGAAGAATCCGACGTCGAGTATGTAACCTTCTGTATACAGGTAATCGGCTGTACGGTCGGTTTCAGCGTGAAACTCTTTCCATTTTTCAACGTCACGGATTTTTTGTTCAAGGTAATCTTCGTGCAAGTCACCTCGTTCTTCTGGACGTTTACTTTGATATCCCGGGAAAAGCCGCTCTTCAATGTGACCGTGATCGTCGCCTTGCCCTTTTTCGATTTCGCTGTAATCTTTCCGTTGCTGTTCACCGTAACAACCTTAGGGTTGCTGGAATTCCAGGACGCCACCTCGTCGCCGCTCGCCAGCCCGCTCACCTTGATCTTATTGGTGGACTGTTTCGTCTTCAGCTTAATGGATGTGGCATTCAGCTCCATCGTGGGCTTCAGCTTCGCCACTGCCCTGCTCTCTGCCGCCCCGCAGACCGTGCAGGTACGTGTCTCGGTTCCCTCCTCCAGTGCGGTCGGCGCTTTCACCGTTTTGAACGCTCCGTAGCTATGTGTCTTGTGCTGAGAGGTGTTTTCCGTCTGTTCCGAATCCTTTTCTGTCTGCTCTGGAACTTTTTCCGTTTGTTCCGGATCCTTTGGCTTATCTTTCACAGTAAGCTGAACACTAAGATGGTCTTTTTCCGTACAGACATACTCATAATTGATTTCATCCGGAAGCGCGTCTTTTGCAAAAATAATCTTACCTTCCGGACTCATCTCTGGTATGCCTGAGCCTAAAATAATCCTTTGAAGATTATCGCTTCCTACAAGCTCGGCCATGTCCAGCAGCCATCCTGAGCCAATTTCTTTCAACGGAGCTATCCTCTCTTGGAGGCATGGGTCAGCATATGTCTCACCCCCGAATTGTGTGTTAACACTTATATTCAACGCTGCCAAAGCGTTGCCCTTGCAATTCAAACATGTCAAAGCAGAATTTTCACTTGTATCCAACATTAAAGTTGTCAGCTGGTTTAAACTGCAAGCCAGATACTCCAAATTGGCATTCTTACTCACATCCAAGCTTGTCAATCGATTCCTATCACATTCAAGAAACATCAAAGAAGTATTTCCACTTACGTCTAGGCTAGTCAGGTGATTATCCAAACAATCCAGTCCTGTCAGGGCACTATTTAATCCTGTGTTCAATGTCACCAGCTGATTAGAATTACAATTTAAATTTGTCAATGCAGTATTTTGGCTTACATCCAAACTCGTTAGCTGATTAGCACTACAATACAAGTGCGTCAATGCAGTGTTTTTGCTTACATCCAAAGTTGACAATTACAATTCAGAAACACTAAGGCAGTATTCTTGCTTATATCTAATGTCATCAGCGTATTGTAACCGCACTCCAAGGTCTGTAAATTTCGAAAGTATTCAATTCCTTTCAGATTTGTAATGTCATACTCATCAGAAAATCTAATTATCTCAACTTCATCTGCTTCCGTCTGCGAGAGCTTTCCATCATTATCTTCATCATATCTTTCTATATATTTGAGAAAATTTTTATCTGGAAAACAACTCTCATCCAACGTCGCCACTATCTCCGAGCCGTCCGCTGTCACATCAGCCTCTTCCGACGGCGCAGCCTCGATCCATTCTGCGGCATCCGAAGTTAAATCGACCGACAGTTCCTCATCTGCTTCTACCAGATCTTCTGCTGACGTATCTTGTCCCTCATTTATTTCCTCTGTCTCGGGAAGCTCCGGCTGCTGCGGAAATTCTATGAAGTCTGCTCCCATATCCTCTATGATCTCATCTTCGAATTCCTCGTCCGCAGATGCGACAGCCGCCGTTTCTGCTTCGGTACAGGCTGTCATATCCTCCACTGCCTCAGTCTCATTCTCTCCTAACGGCTCCACCGTCTCTGTTTCTGGCACCTCCACACTCTCTGCCATCTCCGGGATTGCTTCCGTCGCCTCCTGTGCAAACAGCGACGTGCTTCCAAATATGGATGCCATCGTCAGCGATGCTGCCATTGCAAAAGCTACTTTTCTTTTCATGCTCTCTGTTCTCCTTTTATTATACTCGCGGTTGCAGAAGTCCAAAAAATCTTTTTCCTTTCTCGCCAGACTCGTCTTTTTCCAATACTATCCTCCCCACCTCGCCTTTGTCAAGATTTTCTTTGCAAACGATCATCTGAACTTCGCAAAATCGGTTTCATACATCTTTGATACTCACGCTTTACTCCAACAGAACAAAAGTATCTGATCATAGTGGACCAGTTCCAGTCCCATTATAGCATCTTTTAACTCTAAGATAAAGCAAAATCGGACTAATTTCAGTCCATACAGGAGAATTTATCAATGGAGCAAAAGATTAAGCAGGATACAATACATATAGGAGCAAACATTCGACGAATTCGGCTAAATGCTGGTATTGGCCAGACGCAATTGGTCGGAGCTCTCCAGATTCGCGGAGTCAATATGACACGGGAAACTCTCGTGAAGATTGAGCGCGGCATCCAACACATCACAGCCTCACAGCTGAGAGGAATTCGGGACTGTCTGAACACCACCTATGATGAACTGTTAAAGTAATCAAAAAGTGCCACAACCCACGTATTTTCGGTGCTTGTGGCACTTCCTTTTCTTTTCAAGCATCAGAGATGATAGTATCTCACACTGATACATTTTTGTTCGCAAAACACAAAATCAATCAAAATCATCTTATTTTTTGAAAACTACCCTGACACATTCAGATCTCCGGGTCCGAAGTGCTCCGGCAGCAGCTCACGCAGGCGAAACACCCGATAATCCTCAGGGCTGCGCGCCAGGATCACCTCAAACAGATCGCCATCGCAGAATTCCGCCATGACCTGTCGGCAGACGCCGCAGGGCGCGCAGTAGTCCCCCTGCTCTCCCTCGTAATTCCCGACCACGGCAATCCGGGTGAACTCGCGCACGCCCTCGGAAACCGCCTTGAAAAAGGCGGTTCGCTCCGCGCAGTTTGTCGGCGAATAGGCCGCGTTCTCGATATTGCAGCCCAGAAAGACCTGCCCGTTCTCCGCCTCAAGCGCCGCCCCTGTCGCAAAATGGGAATACGGGCAATAGGCACGGCTCTGTGCCTCATAAGCGAGCTGTATCAGATCTCTGATGTGTTCGTCCCACGTCATTTTCTCGTCACTTCCTTATCTTCTATCCACTCCTGGGGTTAAGCTTGCCCTACCGCCTGACCTCACCCCAGAAGCTTGCGCCGTCAAGCGTCTCGTCGATCCCGAACATCTCCAGCACCGTCGCCGCAATGTCCGCGAAGCTCTTTCGCGTGCCGATGGAAATGCCTGGCTTCACCGCGTCCCCGTAGATCAGCATCGGCGTGTATTCGCGCGTATGGTCGGTGCCCGGATAGCCCGGATCACAGCCGTGGTCGGCTGTAATGATCACCACATCGTCCGCGTGCAGCTTCGCCATCATCTCGCCGAGCTGCCGGTCGAACAGCGTCGCGGCCGCCGCGTATCCGTCGATGTCATTGCGGTGCCCGTACACCATATCGAAGTCCACCAGATTCACAAAACACAGCCCTTTAAAATCCAGATCCATATGGGCCAGCGTCTTGTTCATGCCATCCTCATTGTTCGAGATCGGCGTCGTGTGCGCGATCCCCTGTCCGGCGAAAATATCGTTGATCTTCCCGATGCCGTACGTGTCAAAGCCGTACTCCTGCAGGCTCACCAGCATGGTGCGCTTCGGCGGGAGCAGCGAGAAATCGTGACGGTTCCGCGTGCGCTCAAAGTTCGGCGCCTGCCCGACGAACGGCCGTGCGATCACCCGCCCGACCCCATGCTTTCCGCTGAGGATCTTCCGCGCAATACGACAGTATTCGTAGAGCGTCTCGAGCGGCACGACCTCCTCGTGCGCAGCGATCTGGAACACACTGTCCGCGGAAGTGTAAACGATCAGGTCGCCGGTGCGCATATGCTCCTCGCCATAGTCGCGGATCACCTCCGTGCCAGAGTATGGCTTGTTGCAGAGTACGCCGCGCCCGGTCTGCTCCCGAAACGGCGCGAGCACTTCCTCTGGGAACCCATTCGGGTACACCGGCAACGGCTCCGGCGAGATCACGCCCGCGATCTCCCAGTGGCCGATCGTCGTATCCTTGCCCATCGAAGACTCCGCCATGCGCCCGTAGCTCGCGATCGGCGAAGCCACGCCCGGGCGGCAATCCACCCCGTCGATGTTAAACAGCCCGAAACGTTCCAGATTCGGCGTGCTGTATTTGTCCGACTTCACGATCGTACCCAGCGTGTTCGCCCCGGCGTCCCCGAACTTTTCCGCATCCGGCAGGCAGCCAATCCCATAACTGTCCAGCACGATCACAAAAACACGTTTGATATCCATAATACCGCCCTCACTTTCCCTGGCCCATCTACGCGATCTCCAGCGCGATCTTCACCATATCGTTGAAGCTTGACTGGCGCTCCTCGGCCGTCGTCGCCTCGCCCGTGACCATGCTGTCCGAGATCGTGCAGATCGCCAGCGCGTTCTTGCCGCAGCGAGCCGCATTCATATAGAGGGCCGCCGCCTCCATCTCAATCGCAAGCACGCCCATCTTCTGCCAGAGCTCTGTCGTCCGCTCGTTGTCATTGTAGAACACGTCCCCGGAAAGCAGGTTTCCAACCATGTAATGCGTTCCCATCGACTCCACGACATCAACGGCTTTCCGAAGCAGCTCATAAGAAGCGATCGGCGCGTAAGTGCCCGGCAGCTGGAACTGGGACGCGAAATTCGAATCCGTGCACGCACCCATGCCGATCACGACGTCACGGATCTTCAGATCCTTGTGCATCGCGCCCGCCGTGCCGATGCGGATGATATTGTCCACATCATAAAAGTGAAACAGCTCATAGGAATAGATCCCGATCGAAGGCATACCCATGCCGCTCGCCATCACGGACACGCGTTTGCCCTTATAAGTGCCGGTGTGGCCCTGGACGCCTCGGACGTTGTTGACAAGAACCGCGTCCTCCAGAAACGTCTCCGCGATATATTTTGCCCGGAGCGGATCTCCCGGCATCAGAACTGTCTTTGCAAAATCTCCCTGCTTCGCCGCAATATGCGGAGTCGGTGTGTTACTCATAATATTCCCTCCCTTATGTTTATACAGTTAAAATGCTCCGATATTTCTCAGTGTTCTGTTTTTTATTGTACTACAAATGTGAATTAAAAGAAACTAATATTTTTTCAAAATCGTTCTTTTTCTTATCTGTTCTGACGAGTCTCTGTTTCGGTTGTGCGAAATTTATATGTGCATTTCAGACAATCAGCAGATGATTTTAGATTTGTTTTATGTCATTTTCACTATATGTTTACAGTTTATTCATATTTTGTACATATTTGGTTGCTATAGTATAGACAGTTCTTGAGAAGGGATTCTCAAATCAAAGTGATAAATTTTTTCATAATAGCCTCCGGTGTACCAGACGCCGGGGGCACTCCTCATTTTATGCCAAAATATTCACGCAGCACGGTGATCTGTACAAGAATGCCACCTGACAAAACGACCTCCCGCGGACAATCCTGTCAGATGGCATTTTCTTTTCTTCCCTACCCTACCCTTCCTGCAGCACCTGTATCTCCAGATAGTCGAACGGAATCTCCTCAATAAAACTGTCCTGGTAAAACCGCGCCTTGCTGTGCCGCTGAAACTGCGCGATCGTCACATCCAGCCAGATCGGCTTGCCCAGATCGAACTCCCTGCAAATCTCCTCCAGCCCCCGGAAGATCTTGTGCGTGCGCGTGTCGCCGCTCTCCTCCTCGTACACCGTGTCGCGGATCATTCTGCTGTCCTTCCAGATTTTTCCCCACAACCGAAACATATCAACCTCCACGTTCCGCCCGTCAGCCACAGACGAACTGCGGCGTAAAGCCAGTCCTGTAAAGCTGGCCTGACATGACAACCTTAATTCAAAAATTCGTATACCATCTCCGACATCGACGCGATCCGTGAGATTGCCTGATCCTTGCTGTTCCAGTCGCTTGAGAGAACCACCAGTATGTAATCACAATCCTTCGCATAGACGATCGCCGCGTCATTCTCCGTCGTCTCCATCTCGCCGGTCTTATTCCCACAGGACACGCCTTCCGGAAGACCCGCCGGAATCTTATATCTCGTATTCTGGTTCAGCATCAACTGCTCGGCCTCATTCGCCGCCGCGCGGTTCAGCCAGGTCCTGCGATAAATATCCTCCAGAAGCTTTCCACAGTCCTTTGCCGCCACCTGGTTATTGTGAGCCGGCGAAATCACCGTATCTGAGTTGTTGAACCCGTTGTACTCGACCGTCATATCGCTGAAGCCGTATTCCCGGATGAACGCGTCCACCTGCGCGATGCCGTCCGCATAGCTGGAATTTCCAAGCAGATACAGCAGACGGTTCGACGCCTCATTGTCGCTCGCTGTGATCATGCTGTTCAGCAGGGACACCACCTCGTCCGTGCGGTCCAGCTTCCCGGCCTCGATCGCCTTGTAAACCGTCCCCATGATAAAGAGCTTCATCACACTGGCGGATTTCATCGGGCGGTCGTTCACGACAAAGCTCTCGTCCGTCTTCAGATTCTTGACGTATACCGACCAGTCTCCATCATAGCTGTCGACGCGGTTCTCCACCATTTTCTTCAGCAGTTCAAACGGTGGAACTTCCCCAGCACTGACAAACTTGTACTTCTCACTCACAAGCTTCCACTGGTGGAAAGTTAGGCCGTCCTGGTACTCCACGATCTTGTACTGTGCCGTCGCTCTGTTTCCTTCGCCTCGTGCCGATACCACGACGCTTGGCTCCGCCTCCGTCTCTTCCTCCCGTGCCGTTACCACGACACTTGGCTCTGTCGCCGTCTCTTCCTCCCGTGCCGTTACCACGACACTTAGCTCTGCCTCTGTTTCTTTCTCCCGTGTCGTTACCACGGCACTTGGCTCTGCCTCTGTCTCTTTCTCCCGTGTTGTCACCGCCACGTCTGGCTCCGCCGCTGTCTCTTCCTCCAGTTCCGTCTCCACTGTCCAAAGCTCCGTAAACCGCCCGCTTTTCTGTTCCTGCAGCGGCCCCGGCATCGCCATGGGAATCCGGAAATCAACCAGCATCGGATAAAAATGCTCAATTCCCGAAAGCAGGACATTCTCCCCCGGCTCCTGAGTTTCTGCCGCAGAAGCCTCTTCAACACTCTTAGTCCCGTTCCCGCCGCTCCCGGGATCGTCCGCCAGCATTGCAAGCTCCGCCGGGGTCAACGCTTCACTCTGCCTCTCCGAAGATGACTCCGTCTCAAGCTCAGTCTCTTCCGTCTCACTTGCCGCCATTACAACAGCATCCTGAGCTCCGGCTTTGTAAAGTATCGAAGCTTCACGCACGGACTCTATCCGACTGGCTTCAAGAAGCAGCCAGACAGTCAAACCTATGAACAAAATTTTCACGATCAGCCAATTGCATCTGTTCCTGATTTTCTCACGTAAATTATTCATTTTTCTCCTCAATGAATCTTTTCGTTCAAAGCATTTGGATGCGCTTCTATCATATCACAAAAAAGCTGCCATGACATCCTTTTTTTCACATTGAACCTTATTACTGTCGCATTATCCTCTTATATAGCAAACTTTTTATTATCGGATAAAAAACAGTGATAACCTGTGCTGAAAATTCCGACCATTTTACATATTATATGCTAGGACAGGGCGTCATGCCGGCATTCTCTGGGGAATGCGTCACAGCTTACAGCCTCTGTCCGAACAGCGTAGACTCTCATAAATATCACAAAAGGAGGCTGCATCATGGCAGAAAACTTAAACACCGGCCTGATCCACATCTACTGCGGCGACGGGAAAGGCAAGACCACCACGGGCATGGGCCTGTGTGCGCGGGCCGCCGGCTACGGCTATCGCGTGTTGATCTATCAGTTCATGAAGGACAATTCAACCAGCGAGCGCAAAGTACTTGGGCTCTCGGAAAATATTACGATCGTCGACGGCCTTCCCCAGGAGAAGTTCAGCTTCCAGCTGACCCCGGAGGAAAAGCAGGAACGCCGCTCTTACTATGCCGGACAGCTGCAGGCCGTGACGAAAAAGGCCTGTGAAGAAGACTATGACGTTCTTTTTCTCGACGAAGTCATCTATACCATCTGCGCCGGACTGCTCGACGAGGCTCTCGTCCTGGATTTTCTGAAGAAAAAACCGGCGAACCTCGAAGTCATCCTGACCGGGCAGAACCCAGGCCAGGCGCTCATCGACGCCGCCGATTATGTCTCAGAAATCCGCAAGGTCAAGCACCCCTTTGACCGGGGCGTCCCC
>CANQWV010000022.1 GCA_947627645.1 uncultured Lachnospiraceae bacterium
TGATCGCGACCTCCTTGTCCGTCGTGTTGCGGATCACCTGCGCCTCGGAATTGCCTTCCGCCGTGTAGGTCGCCGCAATGTTGTCACGCTCGGAGATCATACGCTCGTAGACGGCCTCCTTGTTATCATCCGGCAGGTCGAGCTGCTTCGTCTCGAACATCATCAGCTCAATGCCATACTGATCCATATTGTCGTCAATCCGGCTCATCACCAGCTCCGACAGCTCGCCGTCGCGGCTCGTGATCACCTCGTCCTGGTTCATGCTGCTGATCGCATTCTTCAGCGCGTTGTAGACCGCCGTGTTGATACGCCCCTCCGCGTTGACGACGGAACCGTTCAGAGTCTGCGCGAATTTCATCGGGTCGGAAATGCGCCAGAGCACGTAGCTGTCCGTGATCATCGTCTTTTTGTCCCTCGTGATAACCTCAGACGGGACAAGATCGTACAGCAGCGTTTCTTTCGGGAACGTGTCCGTCGTCTGGATAAACGGAAGACGGAAGCTCAGGCCCGGCTCATCGAGCACCTTGCTGATGCGCCCGAACTGGCGGATCAGCCGGTATTCGTTCTCCGCCGTCACCACGAAGGAGGAGCACAAAATGGCAAGCAGGACAAGCACTGCCGCAATGATTGCAATTCTTTTCTTCTTCATCTGTCTTCCCTCCTCACTGTGTGTTCGCGGCGCTCTGCTGCGCCGCCGCTTCCGTCTGGATCTCCGCAAACGGCTCCAGCGGCAGCACCTTCTGTACACCGTCGCCGTCGGCGATGATCACCTTCAAACCAGGAAGCACATCCTCCATCGCCTCGTAGAACATACGCTGCTTTGTGACGACTGGGTTCTTCTCGTATTCCTCATACATCGCCTTGAAACGCGCCACCTGCGCCTCCGCCTCGTTGATGCGCGTCTGCTTTTGCGCCTCCGCGTCCTTCACGATCTCGTCGGCCTCCGCCTCCGCCTTCGGCAATTGTTCGTTGCGGTACTTGTTGGCGTTATTCAAAGCTGTCTCCTTGCCCTGCTTCGCCGTCTCCACGGCCTTGAACGCCTGCATGATCTCCTCGGTCGGCGGCTCGGAGTCCTGAATGGAAATGTTGACAAGCGTCAGCCCGATGTCCTGCTCTTCCAGCTTCGCGAGAATCATATCCTTGATCTGCGCCTGAATCTCGGATTTTCCGGTCGTCAGTACGCTGTCCACGTCGAAGCTGCCGATCACCGTGCGGATGCTGCCCTGCGCAATGTTCTTTAAAATCTCTTCCGGGACGGACGATGCGTAGAGATACTTCACCGGATCGGAGATCCGGTATTCCACAAAGAAATCCACGTTGATGAAATTATAATCCGAGGTGATCATGACCGCCTCTGACTCCTCGGTCGCGTTCGTCGCAAGGTCGTAGCCGATCGGGAAACCCTGGATCGTCGTGTTGACCTTGTGTACCTGTTGAATCAGCGGCAGTTTAAAATGCAGCCCCTTCTCAGACACGGCTTTCGCCTTCCCGAAGGTCACGACGACCGCCTCCTCCTGCTCCTCGATCTGATACCACATCCCGCGCCCGAGTCCAAAGAGCACGAGCAGGAGCACAAGCAGCGCCGCGACAAGGCCGGAGCGCTTCGCCAGTTTCTTTTTGTCGATTTTGTCTTCCACTTCCAATCCTCCTTTTCATAGCCCAACTGATCTTTACTCCAATACGGGCATTCTGTTTCCGATACGCGGCCCAGCTTACTGCCTGTACTATTTCGTGCCAAAGATACGGTCTCCCGCATCGCCGAGTCCCGGCACGATGTAGCCGTGCTCGTTCAGGCACTCGTCCTTCGCGCCGATGTACAGATCGACGTCCGGATGCTCCTTCTGCATGGCGGCGATTCCCTCCGGCGCGGCTATGATGCACATAAAATGAATCTTTTTGATTCCCTTATCCTTCAGCATCTGGATCGCCGCTACGGCGGAACCGCCCGTCGCCAACATGGGATCCACCACAAAAACCTCCCGCTCCCCGCAGTCGCCCGGCAGCTTGCAGAAGTACTCCACCGGCTTCAAGGTCTGGGGATCGCGGTACAGGCCAATGTGCCCCACCTTCGCGGACGGAATCATCGCCAGCATACCGTCTACCATGCCGATCCCCGCCCGGAGGATCGGGATCACGGCGAGCTTCTTTCCCTGCAGTTCCTTCGCCGTCGTCCTGCAGATGGGCGTCTCGATCTCCACATCCTGCAGCTTCAGGTCCCTGGTCGCCTCATAACACATGAGCATCGCAATCTCGCTGATGATCTGACGGAAATCCCGGGAACCGGTCTCTTTTCTCCGGATGATCCCGATCTTGTGCTGGATCAGCGGGTGATCCATAATGGTAATTTTTGACATTGCAAACCCTCCTTTTTCTTTCATGTACATTAGTAGGATATCGTATCCATCCACATTTTTAACAATATAATTGTCTCTATCGGCCGCACATACCACAAACCCTGAAGTATCGAATCGTTCGCAGCACTGTTCCTCTCGCTGCAAGTGATTGGATATACCGCAAACCTTGGGGTATCAAATCATTTGCAGTACTGTTTATCGCTGCAAATGATTGGATATAGAAACCGGCCTTTGTTTCTCACACAGACAGCCGCCTTGCCAGTTCTTTCATATACCCCGGATTCGTGCCGCAGCAGCCGCCGACAATCTGCGCGCCCGCCTCGACCAGACGCATCATGGACGCCGCGAACTGCTCCGGCCCCATGCTGTAATGTGCCATGCCCTTCTCATCCATTGTCGGCATACCGGCGTTGGGCTTCGCGACAATCGGAATCCGCGCCGCCGCCTTCATCGACGCCACCACCGACTCAAGCTGATCCGGCCCCACCGAACAGTTCAGCCCGGCTGCCGATGCACCCATCTCCTGCAGCGTCTCCACAAGCTCGACTGCATTGCCTCCAAACAGCGCGTTTCCGTCTGCCTCCAGCGTCAGCGTACAAAGCACCGGAAGGTCGCAGACCGACTGCGCCGCGTCCAGAATGATCTGGGCCTCCTCAACGCTCATCAGCGTCTCCGCCCCGATCAGGTCGACGCCCGCGTCAGTAAGCACCTTAATCTGTTCCCGGTACACCTCATACAGCTCATGGTACGTGACATCGCCGCGCGGCTCCGGCATTTTCCCGGTCGTAGTGACGTCCCCGGCCACGTATACGCGCTTCCCGCCCGTCTCCGCCTCATCGACCGTCTTCCTGGTAAGTCTGGCAAGTTCCGTGTTCAGTTCCACGAGCCTGTCCTGCAGTCCGTGCATCGCCAGGCTGATGCGGTTGGCCGAAAACGTGGGCGCATAGATGATCCTGCTGCCCGCCTCTGCATACGCGCGCTGCAGCTCTACGATGATCTCCGGATGCTCCAGCACCCACTGCTCCGTGCACACGCCGACCGGCATTCCGGCTTTTCGCAGGTTGGAGCCCGTCGCGCCATCCATCAAAACAATCCCCTGCTCTGTCAATTCTGCAAATTCCTGTTTTGTCATATGAAGCATTCGTCCCTTTCTTTTATTTATTTAAATCCGCACAAAAGCCTCTATCCGGGCAGCAAGCAACCGTCCCTTTTCCAGCTTTGCCGGCTGCGCGAGAGCCGTTCGGGCAGCAGACCGGCTTTGTCAGTTGTGTGAAAACCATTCAGACAACACCCCTGCTTTACCGACCTGCAAAACCATTCAGGCAGCACCCCAGACTTGCCAACCCTGCTAAACCGCTTCAAACGAGCAGACTATAGTTCTCAATATCGAGGTACCGCCCGAACTTCATGCCGACCTCGCGGATCGTCCCGCAGAATACAAACCCGAACCGCTCGTGCAGGCGGACACTGGCCTCGTTGCCTGCCGTGATGACCGATACGACCGTATGCGTCCGCACATCCCTGCGCGCTTCCTCAAGAACCGCCTCCATCAGAGCCGTCGCGACGCCTTTTCGCCGATCCTCAGGAGCGATGTACACGGACAGCTCCACCGTGCTCTTGTACGCTTCCTTTTCCCGATAATCGGACAGGCTCGCGTAACCCGCGATATGGCCATCCGCTTCCGCCACCAGCAGCGGATGATTTTCTATATTATGCGCTTCGAACCACTGTCCCCACTGTTCCAGATCCTTCGGCTGCAGGTCGAGCGTCGCCACGCCGTGTTCCACCTCGTAATTATAGATGTCCAGAAGCGCCTGCAGATCCCTGCGCTCCGCTTTCCGTATCTCCATGCCCATTGTTTCCCCTTTTTTTCCGGCTAATTTGTCCCTGCTTGTATGAGCAGTTTGTCTCTTCCTTTTTCTCCTGGTCAGTCTATCTCCGGCTATATGAGCAGTTTCTTTCTGCCTTAAATCATTCTTGCGGGCACATCTCCCGGTCAATCGCCAGCGTTCCAACCCACTGTATGGCCGTGCCCCTCACAAGCCGCAAGCGTGTAATTTCCGCAGTCACAGACCCGGTACTCCACAGATCCGCACATTCTCTGAATATATTCCCCCGGCTCCGCCACAATCGGCAGAAGCGCGGCAAAATTCACCTTATCCATACCATAGCCGAGCCCTCGCCCATCCAGCTTCACAAAGGCCTCCTTCAGGGACCACAGATAACGGAACTGCCCGACGCGAAGCCTGTCCTCCATCTGCTCAAGCAGCGCAAATTCCTCCGGGTGGCAGACCTTTTTGATCAGGCCGTCCTTCGGATGGAACTTCCGCTCCACATCAATCCCGACCGGCTTCGTCCCGACGATACAGGCGTATGCCGTGCTGCAATGGCTGAGATTGAACTGTATTTCCGGGTGTGCGGCGCTGTAGGGCTTTCCTTTTGCGCCGCGCCGGATATCAAGCTGGGCGAAGGTATATCCAGACTGTTCCTCAAGGGCCTGTCCCAGCAGCAGCCATGCCAGAATCCTCTGCCTGCTCGCCTTCCATTTCTGTCCCTCCGTCCAGCCGTCCGGCAGCTGCAGAGGCAGGCCAGCCGCCTGCTCCTGCAGCGCGCGGTCGTCCGCGGAAACGTCTCTGTTCTCTCCGCTGCAAGCCGCATATTTCGAACCGTCATATTCCCGCACATAAATCCTGCTGCTCATCCTTTTCTTCTCCAGGCCTATCCTGACGCAATCGCCTTCATGGGCCGCTCTGTTCTCCGCTCACAAGCCACGCCGGTTCCGCAAAGCTTCTCCTCTTTTTTGTTCAGTATATCACCTTTTCACTCTCCTGTCACCCTTCCAGCTCATATCTGCGGAACTCCGCTCGCAGCTTCTCCAGCGCCTTCTTCTCGATCCTCGACACGTAGGAACGACTGATCCCCAGCGACGCGGCAATCTCCTTTTGCGTCCGCTCCTTCTTGCCGCCAAGCCCATAGCGCTCGCAGATCACCTGCAGCTCCCGCTCATCGAGCACATCCGCAAGGCAATTCTGAAGATGCGCGATATTTTTCTGCGTCTCAAGATTTCCCACGACGTCCACCGGCTCGCTCTCGAGCACATCCATGATCTGGAGCTCCCGCCCTTCCTGATCCGTCCCGATTTTCTCGTACATGGACACCTCGCGCGTCAACTTCTTGCGCGAGCGCAGCATCATGAGCAGCTCATTCTCGATGCACCGCGCCGCATACGTGGCGAGCCTGCTGTTTTTCTCACTGTCGAAGGTCATCACGGCCTTGATCAGCCCGATGATCCCTATTGAAATCAGATCGTCCGTGTCGTGCTCCGGCGCCTGATACTTCTTCGCGACATACGCAACCAGCCTTAGATTGTGCTCGATCAGCAGATTCCTGGCTGCCGTATCTCCTCTCTTGTAACATTCCAGATAATATTTCTCTTCCTCCGGAGAAAGCGGCTTTTTAAACGTCTTCAAAAAAAGCACCTCTAAGCGGTTTTATGATATCTTATGATACCGGCCGCCCAAAAGTGCTTTTCCACCATTTTATATTTGTATGCAGGGAATGTCCAATTTAGGACATACAATCCCTTATTTTCCGAGATACGCCGCGCGCACCTGCTCGTTCACCAGCAGCTCCGCCCCGCTGCCGCTCATCGTGATGCTGCCGGTCTCCATGACATAGCCGATGTCCGCCGTGCGCAGAGCCATATTCGCGTTCTGCTCGATCAGCAGGATCGTCACGCCCTGCTTGTTGATCTCCTTGATGATGTCGAAGATCCCCTTCACGATCAGGGGCGCGAGTCCGAGCGACGGCTCGTCCATCATGATCAGCTTCGGACGGCTCATCAGCGCGCGCGCGACCGCGAGCATCTGCTGCTCACCGCCGGAAAGCGTGCCGCCCGGCTGCCAGTGGCGCTCCTTCAGACGCGGGAACAAATCGTAGACCCAGTTCAGGTCGTCGGTCAGATTGTCCTTGCGCATATAGGCACCGATCTTCAGGTTCTCGAGCACGGTCAGATCCGGGAAGATCTTACGTCCCTCCGGGACGAGCGTGATACCCTTCGCCACGATCTCGTTCGTATCCTTACCCGTGATATTCTCGCCCATGAATTCGATCGTCCCGGAGGCTGGCTTTACCAGCGATACGATTGAACGCAGCGTCGTGGATTTGCCCGCGCCGTTCGCGCCGATCAGCGTGACGATGCTCTTCTCCGGCACTTCAAAGCTGATGCCCTTGACGGCCTCGATGCCGCCGTAGTTTACTTTCAGATCCTTTACCTTAAGCATCCTCACTCACCCCCAGATAAGCATCTATGACGCGCTGGTCGTTCTGGATCTCCTCCGGCGTCCCCTGCGCGAGCAGCTTGCCGAAGTCCAGCACATACAGGCGATCCGAGATCTGCATGACCAGATCCATGTGGTGTTCGATGATGAAGATCGTCAGCTTGTACTCGTCACGGATCTGCCGGATAAACTCCGCCAGCTCCAGCGTCTCCTGCGGGTTCATGCCCGCGGCCGGCTCGTCGAGCAGCAGAAGCTTCGGGCTCGTCGCCAGTGCGCGCGCAATCTCAAGGCGGCGTTGGATGCCGTACGGGAGGGAGCCCGCGATCTCGTCCTTCAGATGGTCGAGATGCTGCATTTTCAGAAGCTCCATCGTCTCCTCGCGCATCCGCTTCTCCTCCGCATGGTTCAGGCGGAACGTCGCGGTCAGGAAGTTCTGCTTCGCGCGCATATGCTTCGCGATCAAAACATTTTCAAACACAGTCATCGAGGAAAACAGACGGATGTTCTGGAACGTACGCGCAATGCCCTCTTTCGTGATCTTATCCGGAGTCGGCACGATACGCTTCGTGTATCTTCCGCCGTTCTCGCCGATGTAAGTCTTCTTCATCTTGCCGTGCGGGTAGCTCTCCACGAGCTCTTTCCCGTAGAACGATACCCGGCCGTTTGTCGGCTCATACACGCCGGTGATGCAGTTGAACGCGGTTGTTTTCCCGGCGCCGTTCGGCCCGATCAACGCCACGATCTCACCCTCGTTCACCTCGAGGGAAAGGTTGTCTACCGCCACCACGCCGCCAAACTGCATGGTGACATCTTCTACCCGGAGGACATTCGTACTCATGACTTTACCTCCTTCTTCTTGCCCAGATTCCTGAAGAACCTGCAGATCCCGTCAATCGAAAATTCGTGGTCTCCCATGATCCCCTTGCGGGCGAACAGCACGATCACCATGATGATGATGGAGAACACAACCTTGCGGAAGCCGGCGCGCAGGAAAGGCACTTTAAAGCTCCCGATTGTCATCTCGGTGTCCAGGAAACGCAGCCACCACTCAGAGGAGGCGATAAACAGGAACGACGCGATGCAGCTTCCGGTCACGGAGCCAAGGCCGCCGATCACAACGATCAGCAGGATCTCATAGGTCATGGCCGACTTGAAGGTCATCGCCTGGATCGACGTCTGGTACATCGCCAGCAGCCCGCCGCCCACGCCCGCGAAGAACGAGGAAATGCAGAACGACAGTCTCTTATGCTTCGCCAGATTGATGCCCATCGCCTCCGCCGCGATCTCATCGTCTCGTATCGCGCGGAACGCACGCCCGTAGGACGAGTGGATCAACAGCACGATGACTGCGATGCAGGCCGAACACACGAGGAACGGAAACAGCGTAGTCGTAAACGTCGGATACTTGCGCAGCATGTTCGAACCGTTCGTAAGCACGCCGAGCTTGTCCCACTGGAAGAACGCGCGGATGATCTCGGCGAAGCCGAGCGTCGCGATCGCCAGGTAATCGCTCTTTAAGCGGAGCACCGGAAGCCCGATCAGCCACGCGAGCACAGCCGCCAGAAGGCCGGCCGCCAGAAGGCCTACAAAGACCGGAACGGAGAACTGAATAATGCCGCCGTCAAAATACATATACACCGAATCGCGCGCCTCCACCGGGATCGTCAGCACCGCGTAGGTGTAGGCACCGATCAGCATAAAGCCTGCCTGCCCGAGGGAGAACAGACCCGTAAAACCATTCAGCAGGTTCATCGAAACCGCAACCAGCGAGTAGATGCAGCCCTTCTTCAGAACCGCGAGCGCGATATGGGTCGGCGGAAGGATCCGCTCCAGAACCACGATTGCAAGAATCGCCGCCAGGTAAAGCAGCGCGCAGATGATCACATTTCTCTTCTTCATAGTTCGCCGCCTCCCCTCAGACCTTATCCGTCGCGCCCTCGCCGAACAGACCGGTCGGCTTGACGATCAGGATGACAATCAGGAGCGCAAACGTGAACGCGTCCGAGAACGTCGTCCAGCCAAGGCCCTTGATGATGTTTTCACAGATACCGATGATAAACGCGCCGATGACCGCACCCGGGATCGAGCCGATGCCGCCGAACACCGCCGCGACGAACGCCTTCAGCCCAGGCATCGCGCCGGAGGTTGGAACCACGGACGCGTAGTTCGTGAAATACAGAAGCGAGCCAACCGCCGCCAGGAACGAACCGATCAAAAACGTCATGCTGATGACATTGTCGACCTTGATCCCCATCAGGCGGCTCGTCTCAAAATCGTTCGCCGCCGCGCGCATTCCCATGCCGATCTTCGTGTGGTTGATCAGCTGCATCAGCGCAAACACGAGGATGATCGTCAGGATCGGCGTCACGATCGTCACCATCTTCGTGGTGGCCGGTCCGATCTGAATCGTGTCAGAGATAAACGGGATCGCCGGATAGGTCTGCGCCAGGCCGCCCGTGATATAAAGCGCCAGGTTTTGCAGCAGATAGGACACGCCGATCGCGGAGATCATGACCGACATACGCGGCGCACTGCGCAGCGGCTTGTACGCGACGCGCTCCACCGCCAGGCCGAGCACGACCGTGACGATAAGCGTCAGCGGGATCGATACATACAGCGGAAACGACGTGGTCGCGTAGACCGTCACGAGCGCCGCCACCATGAAGATATCGCCATGCGCAAAGTTGATCAGCCTCAGGATGCCGTAGACCATCGTGTAGCCGATCGCGATCAGGGCGTACTGTCCGCCGACGGAGATGCCCGCCAGAAGATACGGCAGGTTTTTGTTGATAAAATCCATGCTGGAACTCCTTCCATATACTGTTAAAAGCCCACGGATTACTCCGGGCTTTGATTGTAAAAAGAGAGGCCGCTTTTTGCAGCCTCTCCTGCTCTGCTTTCGAAATACTTTTTAGTTGACGCCCTGCTCTGCCACGAAGTCCCAGGCACCTGTCTCGGTGTTCGCCTGCTTCACGTATGCAGTGTCGCGCATCGCGTCGCCGTTCTCAGACTCAAAAGCGATCTCGCCGGTAACGCCCGTGTAGGTCGTATCCCAAAGCGCTTCGTTGACCGCTGCCGGATCGGTAGAGCCAGCGTTCTTCAGAGCCTCAAGAGCCGTGAAGTATGCATCGTAGCCCATCGCCGTAACCGCTGCGACCGTGTCGTCGCCGCCGTTGTTCGCAAGGTTCGTGCTGTCGGCATTGATCCACTCCTTGATGCCGGTATCGAACTCTTCGTTACCACCCTCCTGATAGAAGGTCGTCACGTAGATCTGTACGTCCTTGCCCTCAGCCGCGTTCAGGATCACGTTGGAATCCCAGGTATCGCCAGCCAGAAGCGGAACCGCCACACCCTGAGACGCAGCCGTGTCAATGATCAGCTGAGCCGCCTCGGTAGAGGTCGGAGCAAAGATAACATCCACGCCCTCGTTCACAGCGGTCGTGATGTAAGAAGTAAAGTCTGCGTTGCCCTCCGGGAATGTGTCGGAGACAACCTCTCCACCAAGACCCTCAAACGCCTCGGTGAAATAATGGCCAAGGCCTGCGGAATAATCGTCGCCAAGCTTTGTCAGGACATATGCCTTCTTCGCCTCGAACTTCTCAGATGCGAAGTTTGCCAGAACCGTGCCCTGGAACGGATCCAGGAAGCAGATGCGGAAGTAATGCGTATTGCCCTCGGTCACCTGCGGGTTCGTGCAGGTAACGCCGATTGCCGGAACGCCAGCCTGTCCAAACGTATCGGAAGCCGCGATCGCCGCGCCCGACCCATATGTACCAAGCACTACGGACACGCCGCGGCTTACCAGGTCTGCCGCTGCAGACGGAGCCTTCTCAGCAGAGGACTCATTGTCCACGATCTCAAGCTGAACCGTGTACTCCGTGCCGTCAATCTCGACCGTCGGAGCTACGCTGTTCGCGTACTGAATACCAAGCGTCTCCTGCTTGCCGCCTGCGCCATTGTCGCCCGACGCCGGCTCAAACACGCCGATCTTCACAACGTCTTCCGCGGAAACGCTCATCGCCCCTGCGAAGCACATGGTCGCGCACAGTGCAAGTGCTACTAATTTTTTCATAATTTTTTCCCTCCTATGTTTCTTTTTTGTACTTTTGGCCGCTTCTCCATGATAAAACAGCAAAGCGGCTAACACAAAGGTTATTTTAGTCCAGTTTTGTCCGCTTTGCAAGGACTTTCGTCCGTTGTACAAAAAAAATACACGGCTAAAAGAAAAAACGAACGAGAATCGAACGCAGCCCGTCGGTACCCTTTCGAGTGTTTTCCTCGGAAAGTAGACTTATACTTTCCTCAGAAAACACATCGAAAATCCAACGGGCTGCGCCCGATTCTCTGGTCTGCGTAAAACTCTGGATTCTATTCTCCCCGTTCTTCGCGCCGTAGGATATCATACTCCTCCGCCAAGCCTCCCAGATCGACCCACAACTTCTGCTTCGCGTGCGGGGCGCTCTCCTGCGGCTTTCCGTCCTCATCGAAAATGCCCGCGACTCTGACAATGAGGTTTCGGCCATCCGGCTTCATGATCTCGATCTCTTCGCCGACCGAAAACTTGTTGCGCTGCTCCAATGCGTACAGGCCGTCGCCGTGCCGCACGCCAACCATGCCGAGATAGGTGTATTCTTTGACATAGGTGCTCTCGCCGTAGATCTGCGCGTCCGCACTTGGTTTCCCGTAAAAAAAGCCGGTCGTGAACTCCCGGTGCGTGCAGCTTCCGATCTGCGTCCGGTACCAGTCCATATTTTTCTCGTAAAGCGCCGGATCCTGCAGATAATCGTCGATTGCCTTCCGGTAGGTGCGCGCCACCGTCGCAACATAGAGCGCCGCCTTCATGCGGCCCTCGACCTTGAGGCTGTCGATTCCGGCCGCGATCATATCGGGAAGATGCTCCACCATGCAGAGATCCTTCGAATTAAAAAGGAACGTGCCGCGATCGTTCTCCTCAATCGGCAGATACTCGCCGGGGCGCGTCTCCTCGACCACCGCGTACTTCCAGCGACAGGGATGCGTGCACTCACCCTGGTTCGCGTCCCTGCCCGTAAAATAATTGCTCAGCAGGCAGCGCCCCGAATACGAGATGCACATCGCCCCGTGCACAAAGCTCTCGATCTCCATCTCCTCCGGGATGTTGTCCCGGATCTCGCGGATCTCCGCAAGCGACAGTTCCCGCGCCGAGACGGCGCGCTTCGCCCCGAGCTCCCACCAGAAACGGTAGGTCTCATAATTCGTATTGTTCGCCTGCGTGCTGACGTGGCGCTCAAGCTCCGGGCAGATCTGCTTTGCTAGCATAAAAATTCCCGGATCCGCAATGATCAGCGCATCCGGGCGCAGCTCCCGAAGCTCCCGCAAATACGCTTTCACGCCCTCCAGGTCATAATTGTGCGCGAGGATATTGACCGTCACGTGCACCTTCACGCCATGCGCGTGCGCAAACGCGATCCCCTCCGCCATCTCTTCCATCGAAAAATTCTTCGCCTTGGCGCGCAGCCCGAACTCCTCGCCGCCGATGTACACAGCATCCGCGCCGAAAATCACGGCGGTCTTGAGCACCTCCAGGCTGCTCGCCGGTATCAAAAGCTCCGGATGTCTTCCCGTTCCTCGCATACTCCTCCCAAACTGGCCGACTCGCCTTCGATAGGTGCCGGCCGTTCTGTATCCTTTCAAAATGCTTCCAACAGCCTCCGTCCGCATTTCCGCATCGACAACCCAATACATTTAAGCTGCCATTTCGCACACTTTATTCCTCTGTTGTGACCCGGACTGCCGCTTTCTGCCCGTCCCCGATTGAAATTCCATCCTTTTGCTTCACCGTCACCGCCGCCCCGTCCCCGACCGCGACGATAGAGGTCAGCAGGCCGTCCGTGTGCTTCAGCACATACAGATACTCCCGCATTCGCTTATAGATCGTTCGGTTTCTCCGCTCGACAGCGTAATGAGACTCGATGATATCCCCGTCCTGCAGCACATTGTCCGAGATGAGCACCCCGCCCACGCGCAGCAGCCGCAGCGCATCCGGCAGAAAATAGAGGTACTGTCCTTTCGCCGCGTCCATAAAGATCAGATCATACGGCCCTTCCAGACCGCGCATCAGCTCAAGCGCGTCGCCTTCCAGGAGCGTAATCTTTTCTTCCATCCCGGCAGCCGCAAAGTTCGTCCTCGCCTGCGGAATCCGTTTCTCATATTTTTCAATCGTCGTAATCCGGCAATCCGGCGCGGTGTTCTGCGCCATCAGGATCGCGGAAAAGCCGACGGCCGTCCCCACCTCAAGGATACGCTTCGGGGCGTGCATCGCCAGCAGCACCTTCAGAAAGCTCTGCATATCCTTCCGGATGATCGGAATCTCCTGCGCGACTGCCTCGCGCTCCAGCGCATCCAGAAACGCCCCGTTGCCTGTATCCAGAGAGTTGATGTAGACTGCCATCCGTTCGTCAATTACCATCTAAATCCTGATCCTCTCCACCACATCGTCCGAGTCGATATCGACCGCGCCCACAATCGCGCCCGTGATCTTCTGCACCATACGGCACACCCGCAGCTCCGCAAGCAGGAAGCCGTTCACGAGCGGATTCTTCCGGAACTCTTCGTAATCATTGCAAAGGCGGTTCTGCTCATGGTACATATCGAGCGGCTCCTGCGAGTTCTGCGTTTCAAACACGTGCAGTCGGAAATCGTTGATCTGCTGCCGAAGCTCCGGCTCCGCCTGCACCTTGTCCCGCAGCTCGCAGAAATTCCGGTACTCATCACTCTCAATGATACACTGGATCAAATCCTCCGTACATTTCTCCATTCTATTCATAGCTTTTCACTCTGCTTCTTCCCGTTTTATCCGTTTTTATCCGCTTTTATCCGTTTTTTATCTTCTTTTACCTGTCTTTATCCGTTTTTATCCGCTTTTATCCGTTTTTTATCTGCTTTTATCCGTCTTTATCCGTCTTTATCCGTTTTATCTGCTTTTCCCGTCTTTATCCGTTTTTACTCGTTTTTACTCGACTTCCATAATGATCGGCAGGATCATCGGGCGGCGCTTTGTCCGCTTCCACAGGAAATCACTGAGCGAATCCCGGATCGTATTCTTGATCTTCGCCCAGTCTGTCACATGGTGGGCGTTGCAGGTATCCATCGCCTCCTCGACGACACTGCGCGCCTCCTCCATCAGCTCCTCGGCCTCACGCACATATACGAATCCGCGCGACACAATGTCCGGTCCCGCAAGGATCTGCCCGGTGTGGCGCTCCAGCGTCAATACCGCGATCACGATCCCATCCTCCGCCAGATGCTGACGGTCGCGCAGCACGATGTTGCCCACGTCCCCGACGCCGAGTCCATCCACAAGGATCGCCCCGGTCTGCACATGGTCGCAGACCTTCGCGCTGTCCGCCCCGATCTCCAGCACATCCCCGGTCTTCAGAAGGAAAATGTTGTTCTTGTCGATGCCAAGCCCCTCGGCCAGCTCCGCCTGAGCCTTCATGTGGCGGTACTCGCCGTGCACCGGAATCGAATATTTCGGCTTCACCAGCGAGTAGATCAGCTTGATCTCCTCCTGGCAGGCATGCCCTGACGTGTGGGCATTCTGGAAGATGACGTTCGCGCCCTTCATCGAGAGCTCGTTGATCACGTTCGACACGGCCTTCTCGTTGCCCGGAATCGGATTCGAGCTGAAGATCACGGTGTCGCCCTGCTTGATGCTGACCTTCTTGTGCATATCCGCCGCCATCCTTGAGAGCGCCGCCATCGACTCGCCCTGGCTCCCCGTCGTGATCAGCACCATCTGCTCGTCCGGATAGTTTTTCATCTGCTCCAGATCGATCAGCGTATTCTGCGGGATGTCGAGGTAGCCGAGCTCCGAGGCGATCTGGATGATATTGACCATGCTGCGGCCCTCCACCACGACCTTGCGCCCGTATTTGTAGGCGGAGTTGATGATCTGCTGCACGCGGTCCACATTTGACGCAAACGTAGCGATGATGATCCTGTGATTGCGATGCTCCGCGAACAGATTGTCAAACGTCCGGCCCACCGTGCGCTCCGAGGCCGTAAAGCCCGGGCGCTCCGCGTTTGTGC
The DNA here is from genome assembly GCA_947627645.1 of uncultured Lachnospiraceae bacterium. Taxonomy (GTDB): domain Bacteria; phylum Bacillota; class Clostridia; order Lachnospirales; family Lachnospiraceae; genus Choladousia. The sequence continues at coordinate 14,705 of CANQWV010000022.1, forward strand.
TGTCGCACATCAGAGCCAGCACACCCTTCTTGCCGAGCTCCGCAAAACGCTGCAGGTCGATCGCGTCGCCGAACACCGGCGTGTAATCCACCTTGAAGTCTCCGGTGTGCACAATGATCCCGGCCGGCGAGTAGATCGCCAGCGCCACCGCGTCCGCGATGCTGTGGTTCGTCTTGATGAATTCAATCCGAAACTCCCCGAGGTTGATCGACTGCCCCGGCTTCACGACCTTGCGCTTCGTCGTGCGCATCAGGCCGTGCTCCGTGAGCTTGCGCTCGATCAGCCCCATCGTCAGCTTCGTCGCATAGAGCGGCGCGCTGAGCTCCTTGAGCACGTAAGGCAGGGCGCCGATGTGATCCTCGTGGCCGTGGGTGAACACGATGCCCTTTACCTTGTCAATATTATCCTTCAGATAGCTGACGTCCGGGATCACAAGGTCGATACCCAGCATATCGTTCTCTGGGAAAGCAAGCCCGCAATCCACCACGACAATGCTGTCCTTGTACTCAAACGCCGTCATGTTCATACCGATCAGCCCCAGACCGCCGATCGGGATAATCTTTACTTTTTCACATATTTTCTCATTCGCTTTGTCATTGCTGTTCTGATTTGTCTGTCTCTTCTTCAATCTGCACCTCCATACCAACAGCGGAATGGTGACTGGCCGTCCATGTCCGGCGGCAGACAGCCTGGGTACCCTGAAAATCTGCATATTTGCTCAGCAAAACCCAAACTGCCTGACCCATGCATTTACGTTCTCAGCATCAGATGCCTCGATCCGTTTTGGACACGTTCGCGCAGCTTCCTCATTCCGTCGCTCATTGTTTTATTCTGTTTCTCAGAGCTCAATCTCCACGTCCTCTAAAAGCTCTGCAAAAATCTTCGACACCGCTTCCAGCTCCTCGTCGTCCTCGACGAAGACATACTGTGCCTCTTCATCCCCGTCCTTCGACAGGTCTTTTAAAATATAGGCGTCCGTCTCATCCTCTTCCGTCTCCGTGACCAGAAGATACGAAACCCCGCCGATCCGTGTTTCCTCCATCACAAAAAACCCGACGGTTTCCTTCTCGCCAACCGGGCAAAACTCTATTTTTTTATTCATCCGTTTTCCTCTCGCGGCTGTCGAGATATCCCTGCAGGATATACACGGCAGCTATCATATCGACATATTCTTTTCGTTTCTCGCGGCGCACTCCGCCCTCGATCAATGCACGGTTCGCCGCCACCGTCGTCAACCGTTCATCCCACAGCTCCACCGGAAGCTGCGTCCTGCGCTTCAGCATCTCGCCAAACTCAAGCGTCCTGCGCGCACGCTCCCCGATGGTGTTGTTCATATTCTTTGGGTACCCCAGCACGATCTCCGTCACCTGATACTGCACGATCAGCTCCTCGATCCGTGCGAGCGTCCGCCGCAGCTTGTTCTCCTGCTCCCGCCTTATGATCTCCACGCCCTGCGCGGTGAGCCCAAGCGCATCGCTGACAGCCACTCCCACAGTCCTGGAACCGAAGTCCAGCCCCATGATCCGGCTCACTGCTCCTCCCGCTGCCATGACTTATTCTTCACGTACTCTCTCAAAAGCTCTTCGACCAGCTCGTCCCGCTCAACCTTCATAATCAGGCTGCGCGCATTGTTGTGGCTCGTGATGTAGGTCGGATCGCCCGACATGATATAGCCCACGATCTGGTTCACCGGATTGTAGCCTTTCTCCGCCATCGCATTGTAGACCAGCTCCAGCACCTTCTTCACGCGTGCCTCGGGATCCGTGCTGAAATTAAAGTATTGTGTGTTGTTGATGTCTGCCATATCCCCACGTCCTCTGTGCTTCGTATTACCATTCTAATATAATTTGTAAAATAATTCAATCCCTTTCGAACAATTGTTTTGCGATTATTTCCGACAGAAAGTTACTTCCTTGTCGTCCAGCAGGAACACATGAGGCTCAATTTCCGATTTCAGAATTCCTCTGCATAAAACATTCTCATAATCCAGCACTGCTGGAACAGCGGCACGGATATACTCCTTTGTGTAACCGGTGTAATACTCCTGTCCGGCAATCACACATTTTTCCTCAAACAGGACGTCGACCTCCCTGCCCAGGTAGAGCGCTTCAAACGCGCGCCGGTTCTCCTCGCCCAGGGCGATCAGCCGCTCGCTGCGCGCTCCCTTGACGGGTTCCGAAATCTGCTCCGGCATCGCGGCCGCGCGGGTTCCCTTTCTTCTGGAATACTTGAAAATATGGGTTTCATAGAGCCGGATACGCCGCAGAAACGCATACGTCTGCGCATACTCCTCCCCCGTCTCCCCCGGAAAACCGACGATCACATCCGTCGTGAGAGCCGGATCGCGGAACACTCTGCGCAAGAGAGCGCATTTTTCTTCATATTCCGCAGCCGTGTAGCGGCGGTTCATACGCTTCAGCGTAGCGTCGCAGCCACTCTGCAGCGACAGATGGAAATGCGGGCAGAATTTCGGCAGCCGGGAAAGCGCCTCCGCGAACTCTTCCGTGATAATCCCCGGCTCGAGCGACCCCAGCCGGATACGCTCAATCCCATCGATCTCATGGACGGCGCAGATCAGTTCGAGCAGCGTCGTATCGTGGTCGCAGCCGTAGGAGCTGAGATGAATCCCGGTCAGCACAAGCTCGCGGCAGCCGTTTTCCGCCAGCGTCCGCGCTTCCCGCTCCACATCGGCAAGCGTGCGGCTGCGCACCCGCCCCCGCGCATAGGGGATGATGCAGTAGCTGCAGAATTGGTTGCAGCCGTCCTGTACCTTCAGATACGCGCGCGTGTGCTCCTGGGTTCTCGACACGGTCAGCGTCTCGAATTCTTTTGTGTGGTTGATATCGATTTTTTCCGTCCAGACGCTGCCTGCGCCCGACTTTTCTTCCGGCGTATAATGGTCTTTGGCGTCCGGGCTTCCGTCTTGTCCCGGCGCCGGTGCTCCGGCCCGCGCCGCCTCGAACTCACGGAGCGCCTCTACAAGATCCTTCTTGCAGTTATTCCCGAGCACGATATCGATTGACGCATCCTCCGTCCCGTCAACTCCCGCGGTCTGCACATAGCAGCCTGCCGCCACGACGACCGCGTCCGGATTCATCTTCCGCGCCTTGTGAAGCATCTGACGCGACTTGCGGTCGGCAATGTTTGTCACCGTGCAGGTATTGATCACATACACGTCGGCGCCCGGAGCGAACGGAACGATCTCATACCCGTTCTCCTCCAGAAGCTGCCGCATCGCCTCCGTCTCATATGCGTTGACCTTACAGCCAAGATTGTGAAGTGCCGCTTTTTTCATACAAATCCCCATTTCTTCGACGCTTTCTAAAAATTTCAAAGAACAGCATTCCAGCTGCGCTCAGCCCTGAGATCAGCAGCCCCAGCCTCAGGTACGGGGTCTCATAGCGGAAGACAAGCGTATGCCTGCCCGCTTCCAGCGCGACCGCCATATATGTCAGATTCGCCTTCAGGACATCGGCCTTCTTCCCATCCACATAGGCCGACCAGCCCTTGCTGTAGGGAATGCTGAGGTACAAAAGCTTCCCTTCATCCAGGGTGATCTCCCCCGAGATACGGTTTCCTTCCACCTCGGTATTTTGAAGCACATCCTCGCCCAGGGCCTTAACCTGTGCCGCATAATTTTCCATTCCACAGCTGAATACCCGAATCTCGTCCACCACCGCATGCCATTTTTCATCAAACTTCAGTGTACAGCCGGTTCTTGCCTCCTCGCTGTATCCAAGGTTGACCAACATAATGTCATGCCCGAACCAAAGCTTATTCTCCGGATTGAGCGCCATGACGCGCTCCTGATACCCGTCCTGCAGCACTTCCAGCACAGACTCCATTCTCCTGTCCGACCGGATGCCTTTCAGCATCAAATAAGCCTCCCTGCCTGGCGGTACGTCAAAATCCAGCCTCAGCACCGCTCCCTCCCCGGCCGAACGCAACTTATGCTTCTTGTACGACGCCGCCTTCGTATTCCGGAATGACACCTCCGACTCAGCTACGCTGTAGGCCAGATTCCCCGGCTCCCTCTTCGCAATTCCATCGATTTCCGTTTCCAGCACCGCGCATTGCAGCAGCAGCTGCTGGCGCTTCTCCTCCTCCAATGCCTCATACGCCTCTCTGCTGACATAAGAGGCATAAGTGAAACCAAGCGGAAGGAAGTAATCGTTTTCCAGAATCACGGCGCCATCCTCTCTGCTCTCATCTTCACGTGCCGCCAGCGAATAACCGTAAGGCGCCCACTTCCGTCCGGCCTCTGTCGTCGTATAATATCTCGTAGCGGTAATCTCATCGAGGATCGTCCTTCCTCCCTGTCCACGGAACAGATCGCTGTACTGCAGCGTATTCAGAGACAGAGAACGGTAAAACTCCGCCAGCGCCGCGGGACTCATGCTGAAATAATAGCCATGGCTTTTCAGATCATCCATAAGCGTCCTGTTGCCCGTGGAGGATGCCCGGTCGACACGCGCGAATGTCTGCCCCTGCGCCTCATCAAGAAGCGGCATCCCGTCCACAGCTGCATCCGTATATAAGCTGCGGATGTTATCCAGAGATACAAATCTGTAAATGTACTTTCCAAATTGCGGAAAAAACATACCGCAGATGTGCAGGCCGGATGAGAGCACCGCCAGGCAGAAAAGAGCCGGCATCCAGGGAAACCTGAGGCCACGCTTTCTCCTCGCCCCGGCACTGCCGAGGCAGGCCGCCAGAAGAGCGGCGGATATACAGCACACAATTGCAACATGATACAGGTTGAGCTCCTCATCCCAGAGAAAAAGGACAACAGCCGCGTACAGCAGAGATACCCCGGCCATCGCCGCAAGCTCCGCCTTCGTCAGCCGCAAAAACTCCGGCAGCAGATATGTCACAGTCAGCGCCGCCACAAAGGCTCCCGCAAAAAACCAGCGGTTCGCCACGTAGGAAAAGCCGTTCATGGCCTTTCCTACGATCGGAAAGCAGATCAGAACCGCACATAGAACTACCCCTGTCCGAAGCGGCCGTATCCACCGCCGCTGTTCCAGATTCGCCCTGTGCGCAAACAGTACGACGACCGCCGGGACAAACAGTGCGGAAAAGCCGAAGCAAGTCCAGGAGGATCCGCCAGGCGTCGCAAAGACAAGCTGTTCCAGATATTCCCTGTACTGCGCCGCCCGATACAGGACAGACAGCTGATTCTGGCTCGTTTCCCCCACGACTCTCCCATTTTGCCAAAAAGCATAAACAACAGGAAGAAAGACAGCTGCCGAAAGCCCCATTCCGCAAATGTATGCAAGCGCAAGCCGCAAAAGCTGCCGCAGACGCACCCGCGCCGGACACTCGCGCATCCAGAACAGGCGGATCAAAATATAACAGCCTGCAATGATCGTGTTCATGTACGCAAAATAAAAATTCGAACACAGGCACAGAGCCGTGAATATGCACAGAAGCAGGGTTTTTTTCCGGCGCAATGCCCGCTCCGTCCCAAAAAGCAGGAGCGGAAGGTAGAGCGGCCCATTGAGAAACATTGGATGCTTAAAACCCGCGTACAGCGAAAACGTGCTGAAGCAGTACGCAATCGCACCGGCGGCAGAAGAAGCCCAGTTTCCCGTTTTCACCTCAAAGCAGTATAGCAGGAAAGCCGCCCCGCACAGGTAAAGGCGCAGCAGGATCAGCAGCCCATAGCAGCCCACCATACAAGACTCCGGGGCGAAGGCCGAAAGAACCGTAAGCGGATCCCCCAGCCCATAATAATTCAGGGTGGTCAGTACATCCATCCCCTGCCCTATTCGGTAATCCACCATCGGAAATATGAGCCGGTGTTCAAACAGCAGCCCTCTTCCAATCTGTCGGATATACTTTCGAATATAGCAAAGCACCGGATAATGTTGAAATGCCGCGTCTGACCCCTCGATCATGCTTCTCCCGGTGAAGAAAAAAATAAGGACTAATACCCCGCCAAGCATCAAAAAAGCAAGAGAGTAAGCAAGAAACGCACGCATTTTCCAATTTTTCGACATTATGCTTTTCCTCTCTTTCTCTGTGCTCTTAGGGCTTGACTTTTGCATACGAAAACGGTAATATAAAAGACAGAAAAACGATGTCACTACATACTACATGGAGGTCAATATGAAAACAGTTCAGATATCCTTAAATTCCATCGATAAAGTGAAGTCTTTCGTAAACGACGTTACCAAGTTTGACAACGACTTTGATCTTGTCTCCGGCCGTTACGTGATCGACGCGAAGTCTATCATGGGCATCTTCAGCCTCGACCTGTCGAAGCCGATTGATCTTAACATCCACGCGGAGGACAACATGGAAGAGGTGCTGAAGGCTCTCGCTCCGTACATCATCTGAGTTTCTTCGTCAATTCTGTCTGAGAGGAATCGTTACAAAGCAGTATTTATCCCATCTCCGGATAAGCTACTCTGTAACGGTTCCTTTTTTGTCCCGTTTTATTTCGAATTTCGCTATGCCGGATTCTGTTTTTCTGTTCTCCCGGGACAAGCCGCCTACTCGATCCGTATCACCTCTGTCGTCCCGATCGCCGTCTGCATCAGCTCATCGATTTTTTCGGCAAGCTTCGTCTCAGAATGCTTGATAACGTTGATGTTCGGCTTCGTGACCGGATGCTTCGCCACGAAGATCGTACAGCAATCCTCAAACGGGAGGATCGAGGTCTCAAACGTATCGATTTTCTGCGCGATATCAACGATCTCCTGCTTGTCGAAGCCGATCAGCGGCCGGAACACCGGAACCGTGCACACCTCGTTCGTCGCGGCGAGGCTCTGCATCGTCTGGCTCGCCACCTGCCCGAGGCTCTCCCCCGTTACCAGCGCGTGCGCTTTCGTCTCCCCCGCAAAATGCTCGGCGATGCGCATCATATAGCGACGCATGATGATCGTCAGCTCATCGTGCGGACACTTGTCGTAAATGTAAAGCTGAATGTCCGTAAAATTCACGACAAACAGACGAATCGGCCCCGTGTACGCGGAAATGATCTTCGCCAGGTCGATTACCTTCTGCTTCGCGCGCTCGCTCGTGTAGGGCGGCGCGTGGAAATACACCGCATCCAGGCAGACGCCGCGTTTGCTGATCATATAGCCCGCGACCGGGCTGTCAATCCCACCGGAGAGCAGCAGCATGGCCCGCCCGTTTGTGCCGACCGGCATCCCTCCCGGGCCGGGAATGATCTTCGAATAGATGAAAATCTCATCCCGGATCTCCACGTACAGCTGCAGCTCCGGCTCATGCACGTCCACACGCATATCCGGAAACGCATCGAGAATACGGCCGCCAAGCTCCGCGTTCGCCTCCATGGAATCGATCGGGAAGCTCTTCTTCGGGCGGCGTGTGAACACCTTGAAGCTCTGGTCATGGCGATCGTAGGTCTGCCGCAGAAACTCCACGACGTCGTCCCCGAGCTTCTGCACACCTCCGTCCTCACACTTCATGACCGGGCAGATCCCGACGATACCGAACACCTTCTGCAGGGCTTCGACCGTCTCATCGTAATCGTACTCCGGGCTGCAGTCGATGTAGATGCGTCCCTGCTCCTTGTATACATGGAATTCCCCCTCCACCCGCTTCAGCGCGTGGCAGATCTGGCTCACCAGCGCGTCCTCGAACAGGTGGCGGTTCTTTCCCTTGATCGCGATTTCTCCGTATTTAATCAGAAATGTCTGGAACATAATCTCTCTCCATTCATAATGTCCTGCTGTCTCTCCGGCCCACTACAGTTATTTTATCATAAAGGATCTTTTTCCATATTCTTTGCATCGTAAATTCTTATCTTCATCAATGTCTGCCTGTTTTCGGGAATGATTCATTCTAACCTGAAATCAGTGCCGCGCATACCGCATAAGCACAGGAAGCAGCTCCCGAAGCGCCTCCAGGCAGTAGTCAATCTCCTCTTCCGTCGTAAATCGGCTGAAGCTGAAACGCAGCGTCGACTCCGCGAGCTCCTTCGGCAGATGCAGCTCCTTCAGCACGCCGCTGACCGGAACCTTCTTGTTCGTCGTGCAGGCGGAACCGGCCGACACAAAGATTCCCCGCTCTTCGAGCGCGTGCAGCAGCACCTCGCTGCGCACCCCCGGGAAGGCCGCACTCACAATATGCGGTGCGCTTTTGTCGCCCTCCTCCGAGTGGATGACAATGCGAGGCTTTTGCGCATCTGGCTTCCCTGCCGTTTCGCCCCGTTTCACAGGCTCTGCGCCGTTTTTTGACAGCTCGTCCGACAGAGTTTTCAGCCCGTCCATCATGCGCTTTTTCAGCTGCAGCAGATGCTCCGTGCTCTGCTCCAGCTGCGCGTACGCTTCCCTGGCCGCCTCCGCGAGTCCTGCCGCGCCCGGAACGTTGTCCGTGCCGGAGCGCATCCCCTTCTGCTGCCCGCCGCCGAGCATCATCGGCTGCAGCTTTGTCTTCTCATTCACATACAGGAAGCCCACGCCCTTCGGCCCGTGGATCTTGTGCGCGCTGACCGAGAGCATATCCACGCCCAGCTTTTTCGGGCGGATCTCCAGCTTCCCGTAGGCCTGCACCGCGTCCACATGGAAGAGCGTACGCGGATTGCGCGCCTTGATCAGTTTCCCTGCCTCCGCGATCGGCTCGATCGTCCCGATCTCATTGTTGACGTACATGATCGAGACGAGAATCGTCTCCTCGCAGAGCGCCTCCTCCAGATCCTCAAGGCTGATGTGTCCCTTCGCGTCCACCGGAAGGTAAGTCACACGAAAGCCCTGCTTCTCCAGATATGCCATCGGCTCCAATACCGCCGCGTGCTCGATCGCCGTCGTGATCAGATGCGTGCCCGCGCGCCGATTCGCCATCGCGGCGCCGATGATCGCCCAGTTGTTCGACTCCGTCGCGCCCGAAGTGAAATAGATCTCCTTCTCACTGACCTTGAGCGTCGCAGCCAGCGTCTCGCGCGCCGTTCGCAGAACACGCTCCGCCTCCACGCCCTTCCTGTGCTGCGACGAAGGATTCCCGTAATCCTCCGTCATCGCGCGCACGACAGCATCCCGCACCCCCTCGGTGCAGCGCGTCGTCGCCGAATTGTCCAGATATCCTTCCATGTCCTAATCCCCGTTCCCATTCCCATTTTATTCTTCACAGTACCCCAAACAGCGTGTTCACGTCTTCCGTATTCAGAATGCGGCTGCTTTTGCAGTCTGCGTTTTTGAGCATCTGCTCGACACGGTTTTCCAGCGCAACGTCAATAAAACGATCCACATCAATGCCGCGCAAGCCGAAAAAATAGAACGGATTTTCATCAAAGCGGATACCGATGGCATACATGACCGCAGCCACGTGTTTACACATCATCGCCCAGTCCGGACAGCTGCAGTTGAAACTGATTTCCCTCGGAGAAGGGAAAAGTCCTCCTTCTTCGGTGAAAATATCTTTCAATTCCTCCGGAAATTCTCCGTTGACCAGCTTTTCGATACTTGCAATCTTTGTGTTGCAGCGACTGATGATCTTCTGACAGTTTTCCTCTGAGAGCCTCCCTATACGGATTTCCACCTTATAGGGCGTCCTCCGCCTTCCCTGCACCTTAGCCTCGACCTTCTGGTCGCGGATCTGGAGGTCTATCACCGCGCCGGAGCGGACATAGCTTTTTCCCCGCTCCAGCCGACTATAGTAATCGGCATACCGCTCCAGATTGCTGCACCAGGCCTGCCCCCACCAGCTTTCACACAAAGATCCTCGTCTGGTTCGGGCGACTACAGGCTCGTACGCCCTGCCCTTCTTTTTCGCGGATGTAATACTCTCATGCGCCTTTTTGCGCAGCTCGGCAGCGTCCGGCTGGGAATATACGGTTGTATCATTCCAATAGCGTTTCATGACAACCTCCATTCTGCCGTTCTTCCTTCGACGGCACAGCCATTCATAAAAGCCTGCTTTTCAGGCTGTCTTCTTACAACTCAAGCTTCATAAGTTCCATCAGCGCGTCATCCGACAGCTCTGTGATCCACTTTTCACCGCCGCCGACCACATTCTCTGCAAGCTGCACCTTGCTTCGGATCATAGCATCGATCTTTTCTTCGATCGTTCCGGTACAGACAAATTTATGCACGACCACGCTCTTATCCTGCCCAATCCGATATGCCCTGTCTGTGGCCTGGTTCTCCACCGCCGGATTCCACCAGCGGTCAAAATGGATCACATGATTGGCTGCCGTCAGATTCAGGCCGGTACCTCCCGCTTTCAATGACAGGATCATAAAAGGCACATATTCTTCCGAATTGAACTGCTCCACCAGCTTCTGCCTCCGCGCAACCGGCACTCCTCCGTGGATCACCAGTCCGCTGCAGCCAAAAATGTCCTCAAGGAAAGCCTGCAGGTATGGGATGATCTCCTTGTACTGAGTGAAGATCAGTACCCGCTCGCGCTTTTCATAGATCGTCTCGCAGATCGTCCGAAGCACCTCAAATTTTCCGCTCTCTTTCGGCGCGTACCGCTCCTGCCCCATAAACTGATCCGGGTGGTTGCAGATCTGCTTCAGCTTCGTGATATAGGCCAGCACAATGCCGCGCCGCTGCATACCGTCCGTTCCTTTCACTTTCAGTATCTGCTCCAGGTCGGACACCTGTTTCCGATACAGAACGATCTGTTTGGACGACAGGGAAACATACTCCGTTTTCTCCACCTTGTCCGGAAGGTCGGCAATAATCTTTTTATCGCTTTTCAGGCGGCGCAGGATAAACGGCGAGATCATGTTCCGAAGCTTCTGGTAGCCCTGCGTATGCTGAGGCAGCTTTCCGGAAAAACTGCGAAATTCATCTGACGTTCCGAGCAGTCCCTTGTTCAGGAAATCAAACAGCGACCAGAGATTGGAGAGATCATTCTCGATCGGGGTTCCTGTCATGGCAATCTTCTGCTCCGCCTCCAGCTTTTTGATCGCACGAGTCTGTTTCGTCCCGGGATTCTTGATGGCCTGCGCCTCGTCCAGAATCAGGCAGTCGAGCTTTCTCTCACCCAGACGTTCCATGCGAAGAGCCATTCCATATGTGGTGATATTTAAGAAAACCTTCTCTTTCAGAAAATCCTCTTCCATCTCTGGTGCTCTTCGCCCGTGCAGGATGCGGACAGGAAGCGACGGTGTGAAATGCTCCGCTTCTTTTTCCCAGTTGCCAAGCAAAGAAGCCGGGACGATCAACAGCACCACACTGTCCGGCTTTTTTTCATGCAGCCACGATAGGTAGGTCAGCACCTGCAGTGTTTTCCCAAGACCCATGTCGTCCGCCAGACAGGCGCCAAAGCCAAGCGTTCCCATGTAACAGAGCCACTGGAAACCCGTCTTTTGATAAGAACGAAGCTCCGCGTGCACATCCTCCGGGATTTTCTCGCCTTTCATGCTTCCTGGCTGGCGCAGATCTTTGAGCAGGCCGCTCAGCCATTTCCCGTTTGTGACAACAGGACCAATGTCGATGTCTTTCCGTTCCCTGTCCAGCAGGCCGGTCTCAAGCTTCAGAGCCTCCAAAAGCGTCAGATCGCCCTCATATTTCTCCATCTGCTCAAGCAGCGCGCGAAGTCTCTCATGGTCAACCTCCACCCATTTCCCTTTCAGCTGGGCAAGCCCTTCCGTCTGCCTCAGTAAATCCTCGATTTCTTCCTTCGTCAGAGCCACTCCGTTGCAAACCAACTGCGGCTTCATGGAAACCAACGCGTCAAAGCCCAGCATGGCAGGACGCTTCTCGCCCAGGCTGACCTGCATACCTACTGTACTTTCCTGCCGCTTCCACCAGTTCGGAACTCGGCATACCACGCCGCACGCCTCAATCTCAGGAAGCGATCTCAGGAATTCATACGCCTCCTGCACGCTCATCCGGAGCGGATGGAACATTTCCCCCGATTCCACAAAAGAAGCCAGCATCGGCGAGATTTCCGCCACACGTCCCAGGCAGGAAAGCAAAGACAGCAGATGCTCCCGGTTCTGCCTGTACTCTTCCAGGGCATAGGAGAGCGGCATATGCCTCACACTCCCATCCGCGTCCTTGGTCGAATAAGTAGCCATAAATGCAAAGGGCGATTCGCTGTCCTTTGCGTTCTCTACCAGATGGAAGAAAACACGCTCCGGTATCCGCAGGTTCTGACTTTTTTCCGTCAGGAACATCCCCACCGTG
>CANQWV010000023.1 GCA_947627645.1 uncultured Lachnospiraceae bacterium
AAGTAGCGGAAGGGAGACTTGAACTCTCGACACCACGGGTATGAACCGTGTGCTCTAGCCAGCTGAGCTATTCCGCCATATGAGATTGTCTGGGGCCTACAGGGCTCGAACCTGTGACCCTCTGCTTGTAAGGCAGATGCTCTCCCAGCTGAGCTAAGACCCCATAGAAAGTGGGCTGTTGCACAACCCACTTTGTTATTATAAGCCTATGTGCATCCAAAAGTCAAGCACTATTTTAGAAAACCCGATGAAAACTCAATGAAGCTCAATGAAAACTCTCAGCAGCCCAGGTCAGGAAAGTCTCCGCACCTCCGCCTTCCGGTGCGCAAGCTCCTCCCTCCACTCAACCTTGTAGATCAGGCCGTGGAGCACAAAACTCATCATGACGCCGCAGACCACGTCGATCACGGAATGCTGATCCAGCATGACCGTGGAGGCACAGATCGACACCATGATCACAAAATGCACCGCGATCGCAAGCTTCCTGTGCTTCAGATTCTCCAGGCTGCAGATCGCCTGAAACACCATGACCGTATTCATCACATGGATCGACGGACAGACATTCGTCGGCGTGTCGATCGCGCGCAGCATCACGACCATATTGTACAGAAAACCAGTCTCATGCGGGTTGTTCGCCAGACGGAGATTCAGGCCGGTCGGGAAAATGTAATAGATCATCAGGCAGATCGTCAGGCCGGAGAACACCATCCTGCAGAGCTTCGAATAATCCTCCCAGCCGCGGCGCTTAAACCAGATAAATGCCCCAGCCATATAGGGGAACCAGAATATATACGGTATGATAAAGGCCTCGCAGAAAGGAATCATCTCATCCAGCTTGCAGTGCACGATATACTTCGGCACCACAGTGTTTTCCAGATAATGGAACACCGTCAGGTAAAACGCCATATACACCAAAGCAACCATGTACGGATACCGCTTAAACCAATTCTTAACTGCTTCCAATTTCATACAATCCACGCTCCCCATTCCGTGTCTGATACCGCTGCCCGTAACTACCCGGGAGGATTCCGTTTCCCGGATCGGCTCCAGGCCGTCAGGCCTGCCTTATATAAGTGCCGTTCAGCGGTGAGGCGGACGCGTCAAAGTCCTCCTCGCTCGCCACGCTGATCTCCAATACCCCTTCATTCATCACAAAAACAACCACATGATAATCGTCGCCCCGGTAGACTGCCTGCGCTCCGTCGATCTCCGCTGTCGAAGCGATCCCGGAATTCGCAAAAGCAAAGGCGAAGCTGTCCGCGTCTATCCGTGTGATCGTAACCGTCTCCTGGTCGCTCACATATGTGCCGGACCAGAAATCCTCCGCCGCTGAGAACTCCCCCGCCGTCTCCGGCTGGAACGCTTCTGTCTGGAACATTTCCGTCTGCCGCTCCGTCGCCTCCGCCGTTCTCTCCGTCTGCGCCTGTGCGCCGTCCTGCGCAGGACTTCCCTCCTGTCCGCTATCCTCCTGCGATGCCTGAAGCTCTCCGGCAGCGCCCTGCCCGGAGCCGTCGGCAATCTGCCCGGAGCCGCCGTCAGAACCCGGCGCCATGCTTCCGTCCTCCGCCTGGGAGATATCCATCCCGCCTCCGGAGGAGCCGCTTCTCATATTCTGCGCTATCTCCTGGTCTGAGGAAGTGCACGCCGTCAGCAGGAACATCCCGGCAGCTGCGGCCGCAGCCAGAAACAACACCCTTCGCCTCATCCATGATCTCCTTCCGGCATATGCCGTTTCGCAGCTTTCTCTATAAGTATCTCATCCGTCTCAACATTCTAGCACTAATCTTTTCGTTTGTCATGACTTTTTATTTTTTTTAAGAAATTTATCCAAAATTCATCACAAAATTGCCGCCGATCCGTTTTATTTAACAGGACGCCTGCTGGTGGAACTCTACAAGACGCTCTCTTGCAAGCTCCGGATTTGCAGAAAAGTACAGCATGAAAATCCGACAGTCCACCAGCTTCCAATCATATTCCCCGGCGTATGTGATATAGCTGCTCCACCAGTAGTCGTCCAGCCTTCCGACGTACCCCTTTTCCAGCGGGAGCCGGTGTATCTGCCTGCAATGGGCCGCAATGTCCCAAAGAGATTCGAGCTCTTTTTGGATCCTGCATTCCAAAGCCGCCTCCCGGCCTTCCGGATGTACCGGATCTGCCCGATATTTTCTGAGGAACTCTCTTGCGGCCCGTGCGGCACCCCTCCGCACGGAACAGGCCCCGTCGGCCTCAACAACAAGATATGCGCACTCATCGGTGAGACAGAACGCATAGATCAGCCATCCCTCCCGACCTTCAGCGGCAAAGAGAATATCCAGAAGCTTTCTCTTGTCCCGTTCATCCGCCAGAAGGAACCGGCTGCCCTCCAGTACCAGATAATAGATTTTTCTCGCTCTCTGATAACAGACCATATTTTTTCGCCCCTTTCCCTGTCTGTTTCCGAATGCTGGAAACCAAACATTTCCCTGCGAAAAAATACTAGCACTTTTCTGTATGATTTTCAATATCAGATACAAATAGTGTCATTATATATTCAAATTAAGATGTTCTTTTTTTAATGGGGAAAAGAATTTCAATTCGTGTCGAAAAAAAGAGAAGATGCAACATTCCGAAGCATTCTTCTCTTTCTAAATCCGTTCTCTCTCTGTTTTCTCTATGTTTCCCCTGTTCCAGCTACACGGTTTCATCCGGCCGATGCGGTGTAGGTCATGCCAAAAGGCGCGCTGGCCTCGTTGATGCGTCCCATGATACGCTCTGCCTCCGCCCCCTGCGCCGGGGTCGGCTGGTAATTGTTGTAGTACGCCTCTGACGATATGCTGCATGGAATGACCGCAATCTGATCGTCATCAAGCACCGCATCCCTGGTAAGCGTAAAGGTCTGCCGGAAAATCATCGTGTCCATATCCGAGGGCGCGCTGTTTCCGCCGAAGCAGAAGTTGCCAAGACTGTACACAATGTACACGCCGTTGTATTTCTCGATGCCCTGAAGCACGTGAGGATGATGTCCGACCACAAGGTTCGCCCCACAGTCCACAGCGATGTGCGCAAGCTCCTGCTGCATGGCGTCTGGCTGCTGTTCCTTCTCACTGCCCCAGTGGAAGGCCGTGATGATCAGCCTCGCGCCCTCCGCTTTCGCCTCCCCGATCGCCTCGCGCAGCTCCTTCTCACTGTCCATGCCGTCATCCAGCACATAAATGCCGATAAAGGCGGTTGGAATGCCATTGACATCCTTCAGCGCAACCTCCGTCTCCTGACAGTAATCGATGCCTGCCTCCGTCAGGTACTGCTTCGTGTCCGCCAGGCTCTGATCCCCGTAATCACGGCTGTGGTTGTTGGCAAGCGTGACCACATCGATCGAACCATTTTGAAGGATCTGAACATAAGAAGGATCCCCTTTAAACGCAAACTCCTTGCTCTCCCGCTGTGTCCCGGTCGTGAGCGTTCCCTCGAAATTGGCAAAGGTCGCGTCGTCCTTGTCCAGAATATCCTTCACATTCTGGAAAAACCAGGAGTGGCCATGGACAATATCGAACGCGTCGAAGCTGGTAGTCGGGTTGAGGTGCTCGTCCGTCCCCAGCGTACAATCCCCGACCGCGCTGATCGTCACGCTCCGGTTTTCTCCGACTGTCACCTTGCAGGAAGCCTCCCCGGCCTCATCCGCACTCACTGTGACCAGCGTGCTCCCGGTCCCCAGGGCCGTCACCTTCCCCGTGCTGTCCACTGCGACCACGTCTGGATTCGCGCTCGTATAGCTCAGATTATTCAAAAGCGCGCCCTCCGGCTCTACCTGCGCCGTCAGATACACCGTTTCGCCCGGATACAGATCGACCTCCTCCTGCGAAAGACTGAGGCTCTCGGCAGGCTCCATCGTGCTCACGAGCGGCCTGCAGCGGTTGCCGGCCTTATCCTGTGCGTAAAAATAATAGGTACTGTTCTCCTCAAATGCGAGCGGTTCCTTGTAATCCTGATAGTAAGGGACATTGGTGACCGCATGATCCGGCACAACCGCATAGCGGATCTTCGCAATCCCGGAGCGCGCGTCCCCGGCCGTCGCCACGATCTGATCCTGCTGCCTGCTCACGCTTATGGCAGGCGCCTGCGCGTCAATCCTCTGAATCTCTACCTGCGCCTTCAAAGTCTCCTGTCCGGTATCGACCGCCACCTCAAGCAGCGGCTCGCTCACCCTCGCGGTAAGTCTGCCCGCCTCGTCAAGTACATAACTCGTCCCGTTCACACTCGCCCGCTGAAGCTCCGTTCCCTGTACACGGATGGTCAGCTCCACTGGATAAGAGCTGCACCACTGCTCCGGCTCTTTCTCCACGAGAACGGTCAGGCCCTCATCCGCCGTCACATACTCCTGCTTGCTCTTCTCCACCTTAGAGAGCCGCACAGAATGGACGATCAGCGTGATCACCAAAACCGCCAGCACAAGCCCCGCCGCTGCGAACAGCAGCTCCCTGCGCCGGAAACCGTGCTTCGCAAGCTTCTCCCGCCAAAGAGAATTCTGCTTTCTGAGTCCGGAATCCTCCCGTCTGACAGTCTGCTCCTCTTCCGCGGCAATCGGTTCACTCTGCGTTTTTTCTTTGGAAGGCTTCCACTTATCTAAAAATTGCTGCAGAGTTTTTTCCATCTCCTGCAGTTTCCCAGAGACCGACCCGCTCTCTTTCTTCGAGGCGGCTTTCCTCGGGAGTTCTCCCCCGGAAGCTCCTTTCGGATTCTCCTCTTCAGAATTCTCTCTTCCGGAATTTCCTTCTCTAAGGTTCCCTCCTTCAGAGTTCTCTCTTCCGGAATTTCCTCCTTTAAGCTTCCCTCCTTCAGAGTTCTCTCTTCCGGAATTTCCTCCTTTAAGCTTCCCTCCTTCAGAGTTCTCTCGCCTGGAATTCCCTCCTTTAAGGTTCTCTCCTCTGGGATTTTCTCTTTTAAAGTCCCTTCCTCTGGGATTTCCCCCTTCAGAAGTATCTTCTTCCGAAGGTTCTTCCTCCGAGTTCTTTCCTGGCTGCTCTCTGTCCCGTCCATCGCCCGGCCTGAATCTGCGCAGCAGACGGCTGATTGCGCGTTCGTCTTCCTGCTGCTCCTCCGGCGTGCGCTCCTCCTCGGGAAGTTCTTCCTCGCCCTCCTCCTGCGCAAGCAGCTCACGAAGCTCCTGCTCCTCCTTCTCGCGCAGGGATTCCTCCGGATCCTTGCCGCGCTGAACCGCCTTGACGATCTCGATCAATTGTTCAAAGTTGTCCGCCCGTATCCTCTGTTTACTCATCTGAACTGTGTAACTCCCGTTTCCGCCTGATCACTCTCCGGATCAAAGCCGCTTTTGCTTTGACTCAACCTTCTTATCTGAAGCACCTGTTTTCCGTTTCCGCCTGATTCACACATCTGGTCTGTACCGTGTCCGATCGTCTTTTGCTTCGTGTCTTTATCGGAAATACGCGACGCCCGACTCGAAGATCTTAAGATCCTGCTCTCCGTAAATGTTGACGGCCACCGAGTCTCCGCGGCGCTCCGAGTGCGCCATCTTGCCGAGCACCCTGCCGTCCGGGCTCGTGATGCCCTCGATCGCGAAGTAGGAACCATTGATGTTCCACATCTCATCGTCGATCCGGATCTCTCCGTCCGGGTCACAGTACTGCGTGGCCACCTGACCGTGCGCGAACAGCCGCATCAGCCACTCCTTGCTCGCCACAAAGCGTCCCTCCCCGTGCGAGGCCGGATTCGTGTAGACGCCGCCCGGCTGCGCGAGCGCAAGCCACGGGGACTTGTTGCTGACGACCTTCGTGTAGACCATCTTTGAGATGTGGCGGCCGATCGTGTTGAACGTCAGCGTCGGCGAATCCTCCGCCTGCCCGACGATCTCGCCGTGCGGCACCAGCCCGAGCTTGATCAATGCCTGGAAACCGTTGCAGATGCCGAGCGCCAGTCCGTCGCGCTCATTTAACAGCTTCATGACCGCCTCCTTCAGCTTCGCGTTCTGAAACGCGGTTGCGAAGAATTTCGCGGAACCGTCCGGCTCGTCGCCCGCCGAGAAGCCGCCCGGGAACATGATGATCTGCGCCTGAGAGATCGCCTTCTCAAAGACCTCCACGGAATCACGGATGTCCTGCGCGCTCAGGTTGCGGAAGACCTTAACGTCCACCTCTGCGCCCGCGCGCTCGAACGCCTTCTTGCTGTCGTACTCGCAGTTCGTACCCGGGAAAACCGGGATGAACACACGTGGCTTCGCCACCTTGTGCTTACATACATGGACATTCGGCGTCACGTAGCAGCCGTTCTCCTTGTGGACGATCGTCCCGTCCTCCTCCCTGCCGGCGAAGAAGTACGCCCGCGGTCCGCTTGTCGGGTTGCCGTCGATGTCGAGCCCGCCGCCGATCGTCGGGATGCCGGAATCCGTCTTGAACACGCGCTCCAGCGTGCCCGTCCACGCCTGCAGCGCCTCATCGATTGGAATCTTCACATCTCTGTATTCAAAGGTACCGTTGTTTACCACCTCACCGACCACCGTGTAGCTGATTGCAAGGGAAGCGACCGCCCCGTCCGGCACCTCGGCCACGATGTCGCCGAAGCCCGCCGTGAACAGATCGCGCTCGTCAACGTTGTGCTCAATCCGGAAGCCGAGCCCGTTGCCAAACGCCATCTTGGAGAGCGCCGCCGCGAGTCCCTTGCCGTCGAGCGCGTAAGCCGAGAGAATGCGGCCCGCCTTGATATCCTCATGGAACTTCGCATACTGCTCCATGATCTTCCCGTAGACCGGGAGATCGTATTCGTCTTTTTCAAAGTGCAGGAGCACAAGCTTGCTGCCTGCCTTCTTGAGCTCCGGCGTGATGATCGTCCTGTCGCTCGCCACGTCCACCGCGAACGACACGAGCGTCGGCGGCACGTCGATCTCGTTAAACGAGCCGGACATACTGTCCTTGCCCCCAATCGACGGCAGGCCGAAACCAAGCTGCGCCGAGTACGCGCCCAAAAGCGCCGCAAACGGCTGGCTCCAGCGCTTCGGATCCTCGGTCATCCTGCGGAAGTACTCCTGAAAGGTAAAGCGGATCTTGCTGTAATCTCCGCCATTCGCCACGATCCTCGCGACCGACTCAAGCACCGCATAAACCGCCCCATGGTATGGGCTCCAGCTCGACAGGTATGGATCGAAGCCGTAGGCCATCATCGTCACCGTGTCCGTCTTGCCCGTAAGCACCGGAAGCTTTGCGACCATCGCCTGCGTCTCGGTGAACTGATATTTACCGCCGTACGGCATAAACACCGAGCCCGCCCCGATCGAGCCGTCGAACATCTCCACGAGTCCCTTCTGCGAGCAGCAGTTCAGATCCGCGAGCGTCTCCAGCCATTTCGTCTGGACGTCCGGCACCTCGTTTCTCACAAAATATTTCTCTGTCTCGGAAGGCATCTCCACCGCGACCGTCGTCTCCTGGTGCGCGCCGTTCGTGTCGAGGAACGCGCGGGAGATGTTGACGATCTCCCTGCCCCTCCACTTGAGGACAAGCCGCGGGCTTTCCGTCACGACGGCCACCTCGACCGATTCCAGATTCTCTTCGGCCGCGTAAGCCATGAACTCTTTTACGTCCTTCGGATCGACCACGACCGCCATGCGCTCCTGCGACTCGGAGATTGCGAGCTCCGTGCCGTCCAGACCGGCGTATTTCTTCGGAACCTTGTCCAGGTTGATCTCAAGTCCCGGCGCGAGCTCTCCGATCGCCACGGAGACGCCGCCTGCGCCGAAATCGTTGCACTTCTTGATTAATTTGCTGACCTCCGGACGGCGGAACAACCTCTGCAGCTTGCGCTCGGTCGGCGCGTTGCCCTTCTGCACCTCCGCGCCACAGACCTCGATAGAAGCCTCCGTGTGCACCTTCGAGGAGCCAGTCGCCCCGCCGATGCCGTCGCGTCCCGTCCTGCCGCCAAGCAGGATGATGATATCGCCCGGATCGGAATTCTCACGGATCACGGCGCTGCGCGGAGCCGCGCCCATGACCGCGCCGATCTCCATTCGCTTCGCCACATAATTCGGATGATAAATTTCTTTGACATAGCCGGTCGCCAGGCCGATCTGGTTGCCGTAGGAGCTGTAGCCGTGCGCCGCCTCGCGCACCAGCTTCTTCTGCGGCAGCTTGCCCTTCAGGGTATCCTTCACGGAAGCCCTCGGATCCGCCGCGCCCGTCACGCGCATCGCCTGATAGACGTAGGTGCGCCCGGAAAGCGGATCGCGGATCGCGCCGCCCAGGCAGGTCGCCGCGCCGCCAAACGGCTCGATCTCCGTCGGATGGTTATGTGTCTCATTCTTAAAGTTGACCAGCCACTCCTCGGTCTTTCCGTCGATCTCGACCGGCACCACGATGCTGCAGGCGTTGATCTCATCCGACTCCTCCTGATCCTGCAGCCTGCCCTCTTTCTTGAGCTTGCGCATCGCCATCAGCGCGAGATCCATCAGGCAGACGAACTTGTCGTCCCGCCCCTTGTACATTTCCTCGTGATCGGCGAGATACTGCCGATACGTACCCTCAATCGGTTTCCGGTAATAGCCGTCGTCAAACGCGACGTCCGTGAGCTCTGTCGAGAACGTCGTGTGACGGCAGTGATCCGACCAGTAGGTGTCGAGCACACGCACCTCGGTCATCGACGGATCACGCTTCTCTTCGTTCTTAAAATAATTCTGAATGTGCTGGAAATCCCGGAAGGTCATCGCCAGATTCAGAGAGTCGTAGAGCGCCCTCAGCTGTACCTCTCCCATCGCGGTGAAGCCGTCAAAGATGCTCACATCCGCGGGCTCCTCGAACTCCGTCACCAACGTCTCCGGCTTCGCAAAGCCTGCCTCGCGCGAGTCCACCGGATTGATGCAGTAGGACTTGACCGCCTCGAATTCCTCGTCCGACACCTCGCCCGCGACCACGTAGACCGTCGCGGAGCGGATCACCGGCTCCTCATCCTCCTTCAGGAACTTCACGCACTGCACGGCGGAATCCGCCCGCTGGTCGAACTGCCCCGGCAGGTACTCTACCGCGAACGCCCGCTCGTCGGACGCCATCGGAAATTCCTCCTCGTAGAGAATGTCCACCGGCGGCTCGGCGAACACCGTCCTGCACGCCTCCGCGAACACCACGTCCGAGACATTCTCCACATCATAGCGGATCAGGATGCGGATGCCCTTCAGTCCCGCCGCGCCGAGATAGCTCCGCATCTCGTGCGCAAGTCCCTTCGCCGCCACTGCGAACTGCTCCTTCTTCTCCACATACACTCTTCTGACTTTGCTCATGTAAGTCCTCCTTATTCTTCGTCGACTGTGATGCTCTCGATTACCGGCTGATCCTCGGGTTCGACCGCGCCGTTTTCACCCTCTTCTATATCCTCGCAGATCTGGTCGACGACGTCCATGCCGTCAGTCACGTAGCCGAAGGCCGCGTAGTCGCCGTCGAGGAAGGTGCTGTCCGCCTGCACGATGAAGAACTGGCTGCTGGCGCTGTCCGGATCATTTGAGCGGGCCATCGAGATCACGCCGCGCTTGTGGGAGATTGGATTGTCCACACCGTTGCTCGAAAACTCGCCCTTAATCGTCTCGTCCGAACCGCCGGTGCCGTTGCCGAGCGGGTCGCCGCCCTGGATCATGAAGCCGTCCATGATCCGGTGGAAGGTCAGCCCGTCATAGAAGCCGTCCTTCACAAGGCCGACGAAATTCTCCACCGTGATCGGCGCCGCCTCTTCGTCCAGCTTCAGCCTGATATCGCCATAATCCTTGACCGAGATCGTCACAGACGGCCCGGAGACCTCCGAGAGATCGACTTCCGCCCCTGCGTCTGCCGTCCCCGGCTCATCCTCATTCGGCTGATTCAAAACCACGAACGCGAGGATCCCCACAATGAGGACAACCGCGATCGCCGATAACCAGATCATGCCCATTCCTGATTTCTTTTTCTGATTCTTTTTTTGATTCTTCGACAGCTTATTGCTCATATTTCCCCACTCCTGATGATTAATGATAATGCCTGTCACCGCACGGGCTCCTCTCCTGATTGGCAGAAATCCGCCGGAATTTCCGCATTGTCCCCATTATAGCGGATTCTTTCAAATAATACAATATCTCTTGACCTTTTTCGACATTGGGAATTTAAACTGTGAAAGAAAAATAGTTGTAGACTTTTCTATTCAGCCTTTTCCGCGTGGCTTCGATCCCTGTCAGCCCAGAATTCCTCCGCCTTCACGCGTACAGTAGGCAGTACGCACGATCCGGGATTCCCCCATTCCTCCGGGAACATACGGCGGTAGCGGCTGTCCGCGAAACGCCTGTCGAGCAAAAGGATGACGCCCTCGTCCTCCTCCGTGCGGATCACGCGGCCCGCCGACTGCAGCACCTTGTTCATGCCCGGGCAGAGGTAGGCATAAAAGAAGCCATCCTCCCCGCGCTTGTCATAGAACTGTTTCAACATCTCGCGCTCGGTACAGATCTGCGGGATCCCGGTCCCGACGATCACCGCGCCGATCAGCCGCTCGCCGCCCAGATCGATTCCCTCTCCAAAGATTCCGCCCATCACGCAGAAGCCCGCAAGCCCTTTCTCGTGCGGCTGCTCAAACTGGCGCAGGAATTCCTCGCGCTCCGCCTCCTTCATACCGCTCTCCTGGCACAACAGCCGGATCTCCTCCCCCTGCGTCTCGCAAATATCGGAAAACTGCCGTGCGACATCCTCCATCATCCGGTACGATGGGAAGAAAATCATATAATTACCGCGCTTCGCAACCATCAGCCGCAGCACATATTCCGCCATCTTGCGGTATTCCTGCTCCGTGCGGCTCGTGTAGCGGCTGGTCGTGTCCATCCCGATCATCACGCAGCGGTTCTCCCTCGGAAAGATCGAGTGCGCGTAGATCGCGTAATTCTCCTTCTCCGTGCTCAGCAGGCTCTTGTAATACTGGATCGGCAGAAGCGTCGCCGAGAAGTAGATCGTACTCTTTCCCTTGTCCAGACACTCCTGCAGGTTTTTCGAGATATCCACGCAGAACAGACGGATTTGGAAACGGCCATCCTCCAGAAGCTCTGTATAGATCACGTAGTCATCGCAAAGCAGATCGCAGGTGTCAAGAAAACGACGCGCCTGAAAATACAGCTCCAGCACCTTCTCGTTCACCTCGGCGTCCCTGGAATTCTCCAGAAAATCTTCCATGATCCCGCACAGGTTCATCAGATACACCGAAAACATCCCGACCTCCGTCAGGATCCGCACCGGCCCTGCATCGGACTCTCTCTTGCACTCCAGCAGCCAGTTGTTGCAACGCCCCAGCGCGCGGGAGAGCTTCTGGCTGTGCAGCCGCACGACCTTCCTGAGCTCCAGGAAATCCTCCTTGAAAAGCGTCGCCGAAAACATCTCGCGCCCACGGTCGACAAGATTGTGCGCCTCGTCGATCAGGAACAGATAGTCCCCTTTTACCCCCTCGCCGAAGAAACGCTTCAGCTTCGCCCGCGGATCGAAGATATAATTATAATCGCAGATCACCGCGTCCGCCCACAGCGACACATCCAGTCCGAACTCAAACGGACAGACCTGCCATTTTTCCGCCTGCGCCTCGATCGCCGGGCGGTCGAAAACTTCACCGGACGAAATAAATTCAAACACCGCGTCGTTCACACGATCAAAATGCCCCTTCGCGTACGGACAGGCGTCCGGATTGCACTCCTTCTCCCCGGTAAAGCAGATCTTCTCCTTTGCCGTCAGCGTCACGGTCTTCATGCGAAGTCCCCGGTTCCGCAGGATCGCGTACGCCTCCTCGGCGACCGTCCGCGTGACCGTCTTCGCTGTCGCGTAAAAAATACGATCCGCCAGACCCTCCCCCACCGCTTTCACGGCCGGGAAAACCGTCGAGAGCGTCTTGCCTGTCCCGGTCGGCGCCTGAATAAACAGCTTTTTCCTCCTCAGCATTGTCCGATAGACCGACGACGCCACTTCCTTCTGACCCTCGCGCCACGGGAACGGGAACTCCAGTCCCTTGATCGAAGCCTGCCGCGTCTCCTTCCAGTCGAGCTCCAGCTTCGCCCACTTCTGATACTCTGCGGTAATGCCGTCGAACCACACCCCAAGCTCTTCCACGGAATACTCCTCGCGGAACCGCCGAATCTCCTCCGTCTCCATATTGCAGTAGGTCATCTGCACGCCGATACGCTCCAGTCCTCTCTGACTGCCGTAGATGTAAGCATAGCACTTCGCCTGCGCGAGATGCACCGACACCGGCTCGCGGATCAGGGTGACGTCGCGGTAAACGCCCTTGATCTCGTCGATGTAAAGCTCCGCCGGCTTTTCCTGCCTTGCCTTTTCTCTCTTCGTCTCGGCAGTCTCTACTTTTTCCTGCTCCTGCTTTTCCCGCCCTGTCTCTTCTTTCTCCGCTTCTATCGTCTCTGCCGTCTCTGTTTTTTCCTGTCTTGTTCTTTTTTGTGTCTCATACCCGCTATTTTCTATGAAATCTGTAAGGCAATCCTCGCCCCTCTTCGCTTCTTCCTCGGTTTCGTCCCTGCCGTCGGTATCTCCATGCCGGCCTTCTCCGCGGCTTTCGGCACTCCGGTACATTCCCTCGTCGTCACTGCTATCCCAGTCATGCACATTCTTTTCACAGCCCCAGATCACGCCGCGCTCCGCGCGCCGCACATCGTCCATGCGAAAAATTCCGTCCGCGCGGCCTTCGACCGTCAGCACAAAACCATCCGCGGGCACGTCAACAGAAAGAGGCACCTCCGCCTGGTAACCGCTGCCCATCCGTCCCTGAATCTTTCGGTGGATGCGGCTGCCCTCCTGCATGGCCTCCTTCTCCGCGAACGCGCCCCGGCGATTGTCGATATCGCCCGAGCGCAATATGAATTCCACAAGGCTGCGGACCGAGATCCGTATTCTCTGCTCCTGATACTGGCTTTGCTCCTGCTTATGCTCCATGATCTTATACGTACTTTCCTGCTAAATATTTGTGTTTAGTTCACATAATCCGGACGCCCTGCAAGGGCTTGCAATGTCAGGATCCGTGTGGAAGCGCCCCCTCACATTCGTTCAGCGGCATATCGTCGGAAAGCATTTAGAAAACGCTTCGCGTTGCTTTCCGACTCCCGCTCGCGCTTAATCGAGCACGTAGCGGTGCATAAGCTCGCTTACGCTCACTAAGCACCAACGGCTCTCAATGATTTGCTCCTGACATCACAAGTCCCTTTTGTCGGGCTGTGTGTTGGTGTTCGATAGAACACTCATCCGCTTTTCTCGTGGAAAATACACGAATTACATTTCAGCAGCCAGGAAACAGCCGCATCGTATTTGCGACGGAACATGGAGCATCTATATGCCACAGATCAGCCCGAATAGGGAATTGCGATACCCAAGGCAAACCGTTGAGGGCCGCCGGTACTTAGCGAATGCGAAGCATGAGCTTAGTACCGCTGCGTGACCGAACCGAGCGGAAGCGTGTTTGCCGGGGTATCGACAATTCCCGGTAGGGCGTCCGGAGTAATTCAATACAGTAGTCGTTCGTGCATTAAACACGAATTCATTTTACCACATATTGAAAAAGAAAGGAAATAAAAAGCGTTCTATCTGTTTTTTTCAGAAAAAGTATGCTAATATACTTTACGCAGAAGGCTTCCTGAATTTTTTATGATATGCCCGCAGTGTGAATCAAGCGAAAGGAAGAAAGGATATGCTAAAAATATTTTTCGGCGACATGGAGGCAGCTAATTACGGGCCATCCTGGTTCAAATATAATTATCATCCGGAATGGTTGAAAGAACCCTTTGTGCAGCAGATGATCGAGGATGTAGACCATTCTCGGTATGTGGATGGTCTGGTGATCGACAGTCCGGTTCTCGGGCCGATTCCGCCGGAACGTCTGTCAGGAGGGTTGAAAACTCTGATAATGATTTACGAACGCCCTGATCTGATCTTTGATGCCACAAGCTGTGGCGACAACTGTGCGAAATGGCTTCTGGAAATCGGAAAGCAGAAAGATGTACTGGTCAATCTGAATTATCTGATGACGTTTAAGGCATACGAGCCTTTTCAGATCTATATTGAAAATGAAGGAAAGATGGTCTCAGATTACAGCAGCTTTCTGTTCATAGCAGCGAAATATCTTTAGGAGAAAATTTATGCATGGAAAACATCACATTGTCGTTGAGTCAGAGAATCTGAAATATGAATTCGAAATCCGCAGAAATATTACGGTAATACAGGGTGACAGTGCAAGCGGAAAAACCACATTAATTGAATTGCTTCAGCTCCATTCCAGGCAGGGACACAGAAGCGGTGTGCGCGTGGAATCCGATGTACCATGTACCGTATATACAGGAGATGCCCAGCAATGGCTGAATTTTCTTCAGGTGATCAACAACAGCATCATTTTTATAGATGAAGATTACTCATTTGTTTTTACAAGGGAATTTGCGTCTCTCGTCAAGCAATCCGGAAACTACTATGTGATCATTACACGAAGGCCGCTGAAAAATCTTCCCTATAGTATTCAGGAAATATACGGGATTCGTACCTCCGGCAAATATCATTTCCCGGAGCAGGTTTACCATGAATTTTACCCTGTTTTTTCAGATAAAAATCTCCGAAAGATTCCTGAAAAAGCAATCCTGCTTCTCGAGGACCAGGCTGCAGGATATCAATTCTACCGATCTATATGTAAAAAGACAGAATGTGTCAGCGCCGAGGGAAATTCGAACGTTTTTCATAAACTGCTGGAAATAAAGGATGATCAGCAGATTATTGTAATCGCAGACGGCGCTGCATTTGGAGCATATATAAATGCAGTTGTAAGGGCCGCGGAAAGTCGGGAGAACATCGCATTGTATTTCCCGGAATCTTTCGAGTGGCTGATTCTCAAATCAGGTATATTGAACAATGCTTCCATAGAAGAGATTTTGCAACATCCTGAGAATTATATCGAAAGCAGCGAATATCTCAGTTGGGAGCAGTATTTCACAGAGCTTCTGGAAGCAAACACAAGGGACAATCCATATATGCAGTATCAGAAAGGGCGTCTTCCTGATTATTATACAAATCCAAAAAATGTACAAAAAATTCTTGGCGTTATACCAGAAGAGCTTCAACAAATCATTAAATAATTCATTACAGATATAAGTGAGGAAAACGATATGATCCGCTTCAACAACGACTACAGCCGCGGCGCCCATCCAAAGATCCTGGAGGCGCTCACGCGCACGAACAACGAGAGCTACGGCGGCTACGGGATCGACCCGTGGTGCGAAAAGGCCGCCGATGAGATCAAAAAATATCTGGACTGCCCGCAGGCCGCGATACACTTCCTGATCGGCGGAACGCAGGTCAACTACACGGCAATCTCGGCGGCGCTGCGCCCGTACCAGAGCGTCATCAGCGCGGACAGCGGACATATCAACGTCCACGAGACCGGCGCGGTCGAGCACTGCGGCCACAAGATCCAGGCACTGCCCTCTCACGACGGCAAGATCACGGCAGCGCAGGTTGAGGCAGAGGCAAGGCTTTACCGCGACAGCGACATCCCGGAGCACGTCACCCAGCCGAAGCTCGTCTATCTGTCCTTCCCGACCGAGTACGGCACGCTCTATTCGCTTCGGGAGCTGGAGAACATCAGCCGCGTCTGCCGGGAATACGGACTGTACCTCTTCATCGACGGAGCACGGCTCGGCTACGGTCTCGGCGCAGCGGAGAACGACGTGACGATGAAGGATCTCGCCCGCCTTACCGACCTGTTCTACTGCGGCGGCACAAAATGCGGCGCCCTCTTCGGCGAGGCGCTCGTCATCCCAAACCCGGAGCTGAACGTCGACTTCCGCAGCTACATCAAACAGAACGGCGCGATGCTCGCCAAGGGCTGGCTGCTCGGCCTGCAGTTCTACACGCTGTTCGAGGACGGGCTGTATTTCGAGATCACAAAAAGAGCGACAGAGCTCGCGCAGCAGATCCGCCGCGCTTTCGCCGAAAAAGGCATCCCGCCGTACATAGAGAGCTGCACAAACCAGCAGTTCGTCGTGCTCGAAAACAACCAAGTGGAGAAACTCGCGGAGAAATACGTGTTCGAGTTTGAAAAGAAGATCGACGAGGCGCACAGCTGCGTGCGTTTCTGCACAAGCTGGGGGACGACACAGGAAGAGGTCGACGCGCTGATCGCGGATATTCGTAATTTAAAAAGCAAGCTGAATTTATGTCAGCGGGAGGTACATTGTGAGTGATGTAACAAAAAATTTCGAAAGATATAATGAGCTAATGAAACAAATGCGCATAAGGACCGGCGGATATAAATGTCCAAAGTGTGGAGAAATCTGGAACGGTTCAACTAACATTCATAGTACTGTTATAAAAGGACTTTTAAGTACACATCCGGCATGGGAGTGTTTAAAATGTGGATATAAGTGGAAATCGAAGTAAGGATGCAGCAATACAAAGAGAACAGAAACGATTCCCGTAAAACACGTAGCACAGAAAGGAGGTTCCCATGCGCGGTTCCAATTATGAAACGACAAAAAAAGAGTCGCAGAAATTATTTTTAAAATACGACCAGCAGCATATGATCGACAAGTTCCACCTGCAGCACGATGATGATTTCCTGTACATCGAATTCGTCGCGCGCCTCTATCGGATCGACCGGCACAGCGGGAATATCGAGTGGAAAGAAGATGAAAAACAGGCAAGCTCGCCCCAGACAGCAGGCTTCAAATGTGATGAACGGATTTCGGATAGGCGCGAATCCTGCCTCTGGCACGAAGCAGGTTTCGAGGAAGTTCTCTCCATCTTTGATCTGCTCTGCTACTCGAAGGACGATTGCCGTCTTTCCGGAAACTACTGCAACATCAACAATGTGAAAGGGGCCAACCTCGCGGCGGCCCCCGGAAATGATATGTTTGCCCATGCAGCGCGCTCTTTCGATCACCATACCCATCAACTCGCAGCGGCCTGCGAGGCACTGGGCGGCACGAAAGCAAAAGTAGGCGACGTATCTTACATGATCCCTGTCTTTCCGTTCCTCTCGATTCAGCTCCAGTTCTGGGAAGGGGACGACGAATTCCCCCCGCAGTTAAAATTCATGTGGGACGAAAACATTTTGCAGTTTATGCATTTTGAGACGACCTTCTACGTGACCGGACACCTGATCGACCGTCTTCTGTCATTGTAATATCCCGAACACAGGCCTGTCCACCGCTCTCTGTCATTATAATGTCCCGGACACAGGCCTGTCCACCGCCCTCTGTCATTGTAATGTCCCGGACACAGGCCTATCCACCGCTCTCTGTCATTGTAATATCCCGAACACAGGCCTGTCCACCGCTCTCTGTCATTATAATGTCCCGGACACAGACTTATCGACGTCGTCGTTGTTATGTTCTGTGCATCTTATCCTGCCGGACGGCTGAAGCTTTTCCTATAACGCGCTTTTGATACAGCGCAAGGCAAACTCCGCCAGTGAGCTTACGGTCTCTGTCTGTCCGAAATTCTCTCTATTTTCGCTGATCAGCGCGGTCTGGCATCCCGCCGCGATTCCAGCCTTCACGTCATTTTCCCCATCCCCGACCATCCAGGAATTCTCCAGATCGATGTTAAAGTCCGCCGCCGCCTTCAGAAGCATACCCGGCTTCGGCTTGCGGCAGGCACAGTCGATCTTCAGCTCGGGCACCTCGCCCTCATAGCCTCTGTGCGGATGATGCGGGCAGTAATAAATCCCGTCCACATAAGCTCCTTCCAAGCCCAGGAGCGTCTCCATCTTGTTGTGAATCTCCTCAAGCTCCGGCACTGTCACCTCTCCCCGCGCGATCACCGGCTGATTCGTGACAACAATACAGAGATAACCGGAAGCGTTAATCCTTCGGATCGCGGCAGCCACGCCGTCGATCAGCTCAAACTGACCGATCTCCCGCAAAAAGCCCACATACTTGTTAATCGTGCCATCCCGGTCTAAAAAAACAGCTTTCTGCTTGTTCTTCAGGTTTCTGGCCTGCACAATGCCCACCCGGAAATCGTCGGCAGCCGCCTGATAGCGCTCCGGCGTCCCCATGTCCTTCACATATTCGGGGCTGTCATAGCAGAACATCTTCCCGGATCCCGCCAGCGGCTTTAACAACTGACGATCCAGATCGACCTTGAACGTCTTCCCGCTCCTCTCATCTGTCATGCCGATCTGCTCCGGATCGACGTCTGCCAGATTGAGAACTTCCGGGGAGATTATATGCAGGCCGGCATTCACGCGATTCTTATAATAAACCGGTCGGTCGTCCTCCTTCGCAAGCCACTGCGTCACCGCGCCGTTTCTGTCCGCAAGCAGAAGCCCGCTGTCGTACGGATGACTGTTCGGATGTGTGAGCAGCGTGACAAGCGCGTGGCGCCTGCGGTGAAATTCCAGCATCCGGTTGAAATCCACGTCAAAAATAGCGTCCGCATTCAGAAGCAGAAAATCCTCCGTCAGCTGATCCCGCAGCTTGAACAGCGCTCCCGCATTCCCCAACGGCGTCGCCTCGTCATAATATTGCACCGACACGCCATATCCGGAGCCGTCGCCAAAATAATCCATGATCTTTTCACCCATATGGGAAACCGTGATGATCAGATCCGTGAACCCCTGCGACGCCAGAGAACGTATCTCCCTCTCCAGCACAGGAACTCCGTCGATTGGTATCAGCGGCTTCGGGATATCCGGGTAGAGGGCGCTGATCCGTGTGCCTCTTCCTCCTGCCATCAGTATTGTTTTCATCCTGCACCTCATATTTCTCTGAACCGATACGAAATCCACCCCTATTTCAGAGATTCCTTCTCATAAAACAGCGCAATGCCATCTTTTAAAGTATCGGTCATGGTTTTGTTGATTGCTTCAGCGTAAACCTTCAGCCCCCGGTATTCCTTTTCCGTAAATCGAAGCGATACCTTATGGATCATCGGCTCTTCTAACGGTGATCTTCCCATCATTGGCATCTGTTTTCGCCTCCGCTCTCAACGTACCTTTATTTTATTTATTGCCCGTCAATAGGTCAAGCCCCAGGATGAAAAAGTTCCGCATTGCCGGGATCCAGCTTCAGCTGCCTCTCTGCATCCCGAAGCTGTGACTGCGTGGAGCGAGTCTCCTTATTCACGCCCTGTATGCCCAGCCTCAGCCGCATACTCTTCCCAATAATCATAAGCATCTTCGTACCCTTCCTCAAAGTCTCCGTCCCCGAATTCTTCCGCCCACTCATCGGCAAAATCATCCGCGTTGTCAAACTCGTCCGCGTCATAAGGATCCGTGGATCGGCTGCGGGAAGATGAGCCAGACTTGGAGGAAGCGCTGCTGCCGCTGCCGGAAGATGAGCCAGACTTAGAGGAAACACTGCTGCCGCTGCCGGAAGACGTGCTGCTTGCACCACTGCCGCGGGAGTATGTACTGCTGCCGCTTGTTTTATTCGAGGAATAGGTGCCGGCAGCCTGCTTCTGTCTTTCCTGGCTCTGTCGATAGATCGCATGGTAATCCGGATTTCCATACGTCTTATAACTCAGGTCATGCAGAAAACAGTACCTGCTCCCGCTCGTCTGCTCGTTGTCGCAGCCCGGCATTGCACATTTAGGTTTAACCATCTCCGCAATTTGTCCAATCCCAAGCAAAAGGAAAACAGCCACAAGAATCCCAATTATTCCATTCTTCATAATCGCCACCGCCTTTCGATGAATCAATATATGTCTGATATTGGGATTATATCTTATAGCTGTGTACAAAAATCACGACAACCAAATATTTCTTTCGCGTATTTCTTTCGCCACGAAATAATATCTTCTCTGGCCGGATCAGTCGGCATCATATTTGTATTCACTTAGCGTTCCCGATTATATCTGTCCCCCTCGAATATCTTCAAACTGTATCCACTTTACGCAGCAACAAATTCAGCCATTTCTCTTCCCGGGCCTGCATCTCCAGTAATCCAACATTCTTCCAGCCCAAGCCCCGAAAGCCCTTTCTCAAATTCCCGGAAGGTCTCCTCTGTAAAATCCGTAAAATAACTTCCGTTCCGCTCACCCTCAAAAGTTCCGTATTTGAAGGATGTATAGATGTATCTAATATCCATTCTGCTCAACTCCGTAAACGGCTTGCTCGTTCGTGTATCCATCATATTCAAGCTGTTCTATCAATCCGTCCTTCGAAAAAGACATAATTTCCAGATAATTTGCCGCACTTTTTACCGCCTGTTCTTTCCAATCCGCTCCACAATTGTCAGCAGCAAATCTTGCGTCTTCTTCTGTATATCCATCATAACTCAATTGGTCAATCAAGCCCTCATAGGAAAACGGCATTATCTCCAGATAATTGTTAGCGCTATCAAGTGCATTTTTCTGCCCCATTGTCAAATCATCTGCATTTACATTCTCTGTACTTTGCGTACCCAGGTTTCTTTCTGTTTCTTCTTCAGTTACCAGCAATAGTCTTTCTAAAGCAGCAACTCTTTTTTCCAAAGCATCTATCCGTTCTTCTAATATATTACATTACAAAAGTTTTTTCTGATTTCTCCAAATATTCTCTGTGCCCACATCGGATTTTATGTTAAACTGTATGATAATCTGAACTTAAAAACAGTATAGGGAAACCAACCAAGGGGAGGCCGGGAAGCATCCCGGATTTATTTTGTCGGAAAAGGGGAGAGCCATGTGTAGCCGCTATTTTGTGGATGATGATATCGTCTGTGAAATTGAAAAACTTGTCGGGGAGATCGATCAGGAGATGAGAAACCGACTAACGGGGGATATTTACCCGTCTCAGAACGCCCTCGTGATCACCGCGGGAACGACAGATCTGAAAGACCTGAAAGCGGCAGAAATGCCCTGGGGCTTTCTGCAGTCTGACGGCAGCAGGCTTCTGATCAATGCACGAGCAGAGACAGTCCTGGAACGCAGAATGTTCCTGGACAGTGTTCTGCGCCGTCGCTGTGCGATCCCCGCCCGCGGGTTCTACGAGTGGGACGCTGACCGGAACAAAGCCACGTTTTCAGATGAAGGCGGAGCCGTACTGTACCTGGCCGGGTTCTACAATCTGTTTCAAGGGCAGAACCGCTTCATTATCCTTACAACAGAAGCAAACCCTTCTGTCCGCCCAGTTCATGACAGGATGCCGCTCATACTGGAAGAGCAGGAACTGCTGGACTGGGTGCGGAATGACCGCTTGCTGGAATCCGCCCTGAAAAAGACGCCGCCGCTGCTGCGCCGCCGTCAGGAATACGAGCAACAGAGGCTGTTCCTTTAATTTAGACATCTCCATAATCTGTCCGATACCCAGCAAAAGAAAAACAGCCACAAAAATTCCAATTATATTGCTCTTCACAGCGAAACGACGCCGTCAGCTCACCCAGATAATTCGGCGAGCCTATGATCAGCCCGTCGGCCTTCCTGATCGCATCAAGGACGGGCGTCAGCCCATCTCTGCATACACAGTGCCCTTTGGATTTCTCCTTTTTGCATCCGAAGCAAGAGATGCATCCCGTATATTTCTCCAAACGGAACAAATCAAATCTCACTACCTCCGCTCCTTCTGACTCCGCTCCTCTCGAAGCCTCTGTGATCAGCGTGTCCGTATTCCAGCCCATCCTTGGGCCTGCGTTGACCGCAATGATCTTCTTGCCCATAACACTACCTCCCTGTTTCTGCTAGCTGTCCAGCGGCCAGATACCGCCGCCGATCAGGCCATGACCATTATAAAACCTTACCTGGATCTCTTTGGGAAAAACCCAGGTATTCACCTTCAAAATATCTTCCACGGACGTCAAGCCCCAATTATTCCAAGTAATCGTGCAGCTCGTTATCGTTCCAACATTTTCTTGAGTTCTCATACATACCACCCCGGGTCGAATCAACTTTAATCTGTTTCGCTGTATTCCCGAAGCACACAATTCTCCTTGAATCGTAAATTAAAGCGCCTGCATTTCTACAAGCACTATAATTGCTTCTGATTTTCCTTTAGATATTTGGTTTTTCGTTTATAATCTCTTCAATAACCTTACCAACATTACTACTGACTTTTCCTTTAAGATCATGAATATCCTGATTTATCAACTTTTCTTGAGCAATGGCCACAAGAACATTGTCCGCAAGATTGCCTATGCCCGAGTTCTTTTTGGCATTCATCCCTGTGATTTCCAACAAAACATTATATGCATGACTGTACTTTCCTTTTTCATCCATACTCAGATATTCTGACTCATGCCCTTTAATCCTCTGTTCATAGCTTCCATCCACATGAAGGATCAGAAATAATTCAAATCCGGGATTAGTGACCACTGCAATATCTTTCTCTTCGATTGCCGTAATCAGTTCTTCATATCCCTCAACTTTTTCCTCGAAGATATCACCATCGAAAACAATGACCATCTTGTCCCGTTCTATATCAAAATCATTATCGGGATTCTGTTTCTGCTTTTCTGCAAAGGTAACAAGATTCTTGACAAAAGACAGATTTCTGTCTTCATCCGTTTTCTCCCATAAACGAATATCAATCAAGGGATGAATGCCCAATTGTTTCCTCAAATCGATCAATCGTCTGAAGTAAAACGTCTCTGTATTTGCACCTTCGCAAATGAAATAATACTTTCTGAAGGGTTCAATCTGTTCCTCTTGATCAGAAGGACGACTGTTCCAATTTGTATAAGTGTGTACCGGCATCTCTACTCTCCTTTCCGGAAAGAAAACTGCCGAAATACAGGAATCGCCCCATATCTTCCTTCAAGGTAAGCCTTGCTCAGTTTCTTATCATATCTTTCTTTAAAACGATCCAGAGAATATATCTTACTGGCATTATCAGCATCTCTTTCAACAAACCATATCTCATCCCTACGGAAAAGGCTCTGATCCATGATAGTATCCTCATGCGTTGTAAAGACCATCTGCATCCTGATTCCCTCGTGAGCTTCCATAAACAATTTCAAGAAATGCTCTGTGAGTTTCGGATGTAAACTGCGTTCCAATTCGTCCACAACAAACACCGTGTCAGGGCGATCTGTAAGAAGCATATCAATCAAATCAAACAATCGCCTGGTTCCATCAGATTCCTCAGAGAAACTAAAATCAAATCCAGATTTGTCATGCTTTAAAACAAGAGTCGCAATCTCCGGATCCGAATTCTCTTTTATTCGAATATTAAAGAAGCCGCCTTCCACCCTCCATGTCATCTGAATACTTAGAAGATTAGTCATCCGCATCTGTGTTTTTAAATGCGCAAATATGCCCTGAACAACCTCGGCAGGTATCATTTTACCCATTTCATCAATTGTAATCTGTTTCGTCTTTATCTCGGTTACACCAGTATCAAACGTCTGGATAAGCTTGCTTATGTTATCAAGAGATTCATCATTGTAATATGCTTCTGTGTTAGAAATACCTATATTGGGATTAATCACAATTATGTTGTTCATAATCCAACCAAACGCCTCTGTAAAGAAAACGAGCTTTGAGTTCTTTGCATACTTCTTGCCACGATTCATCTCCGGAAGAAATAACTGAACATCCTGGCCGATAAAATCTTCAGAATAAACACTAAACCTACTTTTTTCTGCTGGCGAAAGTTTCACATTATCTCCAAGTGCCGGTGCATTACTGCCCTCTCTGATGAATAATTGATGAGCTCCACCATCCTGCATCAGTTCGTACAGCCATTCTTCTGTAATCTTTCTCTGACTGAGAATCGCCGAAAAGCCGTAGGCATAAAATGTCTCCCCTACTGTAAACTGTAGCTCAAAGACGCTCTCCCGTGTTTCGTTATCCTGTCTATTCCTGCAGAAATCATTTGCAGAGCCTGCAGGAAGACCTTCCATCAGAACAGTTTTAATAAACGCAAATGCCGCTACCAGGTTGGATTTACCGGAAGCATTTGCGCCATAGACAATGGCATTCTTTAACAGCTGTGTCTGTTTTATCTTCACACGATGATTTTTGTTCCCCTGCATCTTGCTTGAAGATATCATCGATAGTTCTTCCTTCTTATCGAAGGATTTAAAATTTTCAATTGATATTTTGACCAGCATAAATATGCGCCTCCCTTCCAAGCTGTGCTTTCATTATATTTTGAATCAGTCCCAAGGTCAATAGCAAACTTCTTTATTTAGAGTTTTTTTCTCCTAATAAGTATGCAAAAACGCAGTTTCTCCCATTCTATTTCACCATTAGCGCGCAATATGATATTATTCGACCATTTCTGCTATGTTTTAACCCACCTGATTAACCGTTACTCGCTTTCTCCATCATCGTAATATCCAGATTGCAGTCCGTCATTATATTTGTAGTATAAACAATCATCTTAGGTCTCAATATCATTCTCCGTATAAATGGAAAGCAGCTCGGTTCCATTTGGCATCGCCCCTTACTCTGCCTGGCTCTGCGCCATCTCAACCTTACAGGCCTTGCAACACAGGCTCACAAAATCATCCACCGTACCAAGCTCAATCTCCGTAGAACCACAGCACTGACTGGAAATATAACCGCTTCCCTTTACGATATCATCAGCACCAAACTCATATGTGGCACCCTCCGTTGTCGTAATTCTTCCCGTCCAATAATACCTTCTTGTGTTCTCCTGCACCGTCTGCAGGAATGCCTCACTTACCGGATGCAAAAGACCACCTTCCTTCCATGTAAAAGAGCACCGGTTTTTTCCGATGCTCTGTATCTAAACCTATTATATTCCTTTATGCTTTATGCATGATTTCAAGCATTTCCTTTGGCGTAACAATATAGGATTTTGCAGGAAAATGCTTAATATTTCCTGTCACAAGATATGCTTCATCACGCTCCTTGCGACCTTCCATAACCACTTCGTAGAAAACGATATCCTTAGGATCAGGAATTATTTCCTCTACTGGAACCGCATTCACAAATATTCCTCTATCAACGATTCCATCAATCAATATCTCCACAGTATTTTGATCGAACTTAAATTTGGGTCGTGCTAAAACCTCCCGGTACTCTGCTATTATTTCATCACTTAATAAAGGAATCAAATCACCCAAAAGTGCCTCATTAGCAATCTGACCTGGAACAGACTGAATTTTTAACATTGCGGAGACCAATACATTTGTATCTATTACTGCATAATACCGCATCGCATAGCCTCCTGCTATTTTGCCTTTCTAACTGCCTCAATTTCAGCATTTATTTCTTCCAACGACATTTCTGAAGTACCATTTTCCACTGCTGCATTGCTTAACTCCTGAAGCGCTCTTGCTGCTCTTTCAGCTTTATAATCGTTCTTTGGCAATGTCATATTAAAAGGAACACCATTTACCATTACCGATCTTTTTAAAAACATTCTCACCGCAGTAGATAAATCAATTCCCAATGCATCATAAACAGCAGTTGCCTGATTTTTTAATTCATCATCAATTCTAACCTGTACTAATGTAGTTGCCATATCAAGCACCTCCTTTATTTGTTTGCACTTCAATTATACTACATTGTATGACATTGTCAATCAGATGTGAGTTAAATCCAAAAAATGCTCTTATTAATTATGCGTAAAAGAATCTAAAGTAATTCTTAGAAAGTGCTTACTAAAGCAAAATTACAGTTCTTTCAGAGTAATTATTAAGGAAAGAACCGAAGGTGGGTTGAATAAGAGGGCAATTTTTTGCCCCCTTATTCAGCACACTTTCGGTTTTTCCGAATTAAACAAAGTCGCGTACAGTATGGGGATTCAATCCCCCCCCTGATTCATCTTTTTTGAGTAAAGTACTGGATATCGGCCAATAGATTCCCAGAGGATTTTCTGATCTCAGGGCATACTTCCCCCTTTCCCCCAGCTGCTTTCCCTATTCAACTACCGCGGGATTAGGCACTGCTTCTCCGGGGAAGGTGGACGGAACACAGTTCAGATGTTTGAGACCGCTTCCTGCGACGCGTGGTTGGAAAGGTCAATGAGGATCCCGTGGAAATCAATGCAGGCAGCCGCCGGGGAAAATTCCCCGGGAGGCAGGGATAACATATTGCTGATCTCCCAGGAAGTCCATAAATAGATCATCAAGTAGAGCAATAAAAAGTCATTTCAACTTATTTCAACCTTGTCCGTTATTGCAAGTGACTTGGCACGCTTCAGCGGATCCTTCTGGATCTGTTTGTTAAAAGAGACCTTGCTGACGGCCTCAGGGGCATTATTGATCTGATCCTGAAGCCATTCCAGATACCACTGTTCTGTCTCTCCCTCCACGCTAAAGTAATACTTCAGCGTACTTTTACGCTTGATCATTCAGCTACCTCCCCTGCGAGAAGCTCTTCAAAGATCGGCGTAAAGTCGATATCCTTTATCGCGCCATAACGTCCGACAAAATAATTCTTCATATAATCTTCATGCTGTCTCACACCCTTGTC
>CANQWV010000024.1 GCA_947627645.1 uncultured Lachnospiraceae bacterium
TGCCAGCTCGTCCTCTTGCATGAGCATGAGCCGCGCGTAGGTGAGGAAGCGAATATTCTCAAGCGCAGATGGCGCCATACCAGCATTAGCGGAATCGTCCGCCCCGCCGCCCATTGTCTCGAACTCAATGCGCGCGTCTCTGTCCTTCACGGATGAAAAAACATTTATCGTGCTGTCCGCCTCGTCGGGCACTGCTCCGACCTCAATGCGCTTATCTCCGCCTTTCACAATGGAACCGACAGTCACTCTGCTTCCTCTGCCGCCTGCCACTTTCCAGTTTTCCAGCTGCGTCCGGAAGATATATTCCGAAGGAGAAAGCCAGCAGACGGTCTTGTCCGGGAAGTCCTCGCACAGCTTGAGGCCGATGAAGGACTTGCCCGTGCCGGTCGGATGGATCACGGCCGCGCAGCCTTTTTCCGCCAGCATGGCAAGGGCCGACTCATAAGCTTCCTGGTTGTGTCTGAACAGTACTGCTCCCATGGCGACGCTTCCTTCCGAAAAAGACTGCGGCGGCTCATCTGTTTCCATAGATGCATCCTGCAAAAAATGTAATGAAGTGTAGTATTTCATTACGGAATTCGCGTTTTGCCCGTATTTACCGCTGTTTCCGGACTTTCGCTGACCAGAATTTTGACGGCGAATAGCTTTTGTTCCCGAAAAAATGAGAAGTGCGAGAAAGCCCGAAAACACGGAATAAATCCCGCTTTTTTTGACCAGAATTCCGACCAGAATTTTGACCACAAATAGAGCCGGAATACCTTTGTGGAAATTTAGGATCCATGGAGATTTGTCTGAAAAAAGGCATTTTGAAATGAAGTTTGCGTTCAATAGAATTGGAAAATTTTTTTCTCACGCTGAATCTGTTGACATTTGCGCATTCAAGTGTTAGAATCCAACCTAGCTTAGCACATAAATTTAAGGAAAATGGCACTTAGACTGCGCCGACCATGTAATGAAATACTACACTTCATTACTTTTTTGGCTCAAATTAGGGTTTTAATTGTCACATAATTTAAAAAAACGCATGGTTCACTGTGTAGCGACCCCATGCGTTTTTTCTGTCTTTCCTTTTTACTATTTTCGTCTTTTTCTGTCTTTCTCTTTTTCTATCTTCGTCTTTTTCCGTCTTTCTCTTTTGCTGTCTTCGTCTTTTTCTGTCTTCGTCTTTTTCTGTCTTTCTCTTTTTCTGCCTTCGCCTCTGCTGTCTTCACCTTCTGCTGTCCTTGCATTCTCCTGCTTTCTTTGGCCTGCGCCGCGTCAGCTTTCTTTCCGTCTCCTGCGGGCGAGCAGCACCACGGACATCCCGGAAAGACACAGTAGGCAGAGCCACGGCACGATCGCGTTCTCATCGCCGGTTCCTGGCGCAGTCGCATTCGCGGCCGGAGCTTCCGTCGTCTTTTCGGTCGTCTTTTCGGTTGGCTTTTCTGTCTGCGGGGCTTCCGTCGCCTTCTCGGTCGACTCTTCAGTCAGCTCTTCGGTCGGCTCCTCAGTCGGCTCTTCCGTGTGCTCCTCGGTCGGCTCCTCCCCAAGCTCTTCCACTGTGATGATTCCCAGCGCCACTCCGTCGGTAAAGTTGACCGTCAGGCTGTGCTCTCCCGGAGCGAGTGTCTGCATGAATTCCTTCTTGAAGCTGATGGACGTCGCTTCGCTCCCAAGCTCATAATTGGACGCTTCCACCGCCTTTCCGTCGATCTGCACGTTGACAAATTTGGCGAGGGCCGCGTTGACCTTGACCTGGTATATGCCGTCCTTGCCCTGGAGGTACCTGCCGTTCTGGTTTTCCAGGAAGGAATATGTAAGAAGCTTCGCAATCTCCTCCTGCTGCGTCTGTCCGCAGAGGGAACAGCTTCTCTGCCTGAGCCCCGCCTCCTGTGTCGTAGGCTCTTTTACGGTGCTCCAGTCTGTCCAGCTATGGAAACGGATTTCCGCCGGTTCGCTTGCATAGTCAGAGTGTTGGCTATCCGACACACATTCCGCCACAAGGTAAAGCTTATATCCCGCGGGCAGATCCTTCGGCAGCGCGAAAGTACCGGTGCCGCTCTGCGCGTCGCTGACGGACGCGGCCGCGCCGCTCCCGTTCTTTATGTTCTGAAGGGCCCCGTAATACAGGATCCTCGCCCCGTCCGCCGTGTACTCCTTGTCTGTGATCATGACGGAAATCTGGCTGACCTTGTTCTTACTGTCCGCATCCGTATAGGTATAGGGTACCAGAATTGTCCCGTCCGCCTGCGTCTCGGCGCAGTTCCCGTCGCTGATTTTCACGCTCTTGTCCGGATCCCGCAGCGTCAGCTTCCACTCGCTTCCGCCGCCCGCGTTCACCGCGCCTTCTGCCAAAGCCAGCGCCTTATTCCTGCCCGTCGATGAGGACAGGAGCACGGAAGAGAGCTTCAGATTCAGCGCCGGGCTGAGGCCGATTATACCTGCATCCACATTGGCAGCCGGTATACTTCCGGCTTCATCAGGCAACGGGATTCCCAATGCTGCCATAAGAGCAGCCGTCTTTTCGGACATCACAAATCCTGCAAACAACGGGTTTTTTGCTGCCGATCTGGTCCACCATCCTGCGTTGCCCTCCTTCACCCTGGCGGCGTTGCCGAAATAGAGCTCCATCGCCTCTTTAGCGCTGAGCAGAAACAGATGATCGCTCGACGCGTAATCTATATATTGACCCACTCCTGAGTCAAACACATCCCCGGATTCCGCAAGCGCGGTCAGAGCAATCGCGCGCGCCTCATCCGTGGAAAAGCAAAGATACTTTGTTTCTGTCCCATCCATGCTGTTCTCATACCGACGCACCAGATGCCCGCAAAGAACACTGTTTGGCCACACATTTGTCATGGTACCTCCATTTGCCGGAGTAGCATCGAACGGCAAAGCCATAAGCGCCCTGTCCGCGTCCAGCAGAAGGCTCGGTTCCTCCGGCGTCTGTGTGTCCGGGCTCTCCGGAAGCACGCGGTACCTCACCGGGCTTCCGTCATACGTCCCATAATACACGCTCAACCCGTCCGCCGCGCTCCACGCCGTGTCGGTGTGCAGCAGCTCCGCGCCGATGTTGATGTCATATCTTTGTTGCTGCTGCGCTCCTGCGTCGGAAGCATCCTCCGCTGCGGCTGAGGCGCAGATGCTGTCTGCGGCGAGAAAGGCCGCGCACCAAAGGGCGACCGCCCTTTTTTTCCAACTCATACGCTTATCCTCCTTCGCCACTCTCATATGCCATCCTGCAGACGGAAGGCAGCGCTAAGCTTCTCTGTCCCGGATCCCGCTTTGCTCTGGCTTTTCCCGGCCTGAGTCTCTGCCGCTGTCCTGACAGCCGTCTCTTCGGTCTGGCCTTCTCTCGTCTCTTCTGCCTCGTCTGTCCCGGACTTTGCTTCTCCGGTCTGACTCTCCGTCATTTCTTCGGGCGTTTCCCCGCTCTGGCCTTCCGCCATTTCCTCGGAGGTCTCCCCGCTCTGGCCTTCCGTCATCTCCTCAGAAGCTTCTCCGCTCTGGCCTTCCGTCATTTCTTCAGAGGCCTCCCCGCTCTGGTCTTCCGTCATTTTCTCAGAAGCTTCCCCGGTCTGGCCTTCCGTCACTTCCTCAGAAGCTTCCCCGCTCTGGCCTTCCGTCACTTTCTCAGAAGCTTCCCCGCTCTGGCCTTCTGTCATTTCCTCGGACGCTTCCTCAGTCTGGCCTTCCGTCGTCTCTTCAGCGGTTTCTCCGGTCTGGTCTTCTGTCAGCGCTTCCGTCTGGAGCTCGCCTGGCGCCCCGGTCACTTCCTCGGTCTCTGTCTCTGCAGCCGTCAACGCTCCGGTCTCAGACTCGGACTCAGTCTCGGCTTCCTCCTCAGCAGGCTCCGGGAAGATCTCCAGCGGCTCGCCCGCATAATCGGTATACCAGCCCCCGGACACGCACTCCGCCAGAAGATACACCCGATATCCTCCTGGCAGGCCCTCCGGCAACACAAACGTGCCGCTTCCGCTGTGCGCTTTCTGAACCGGCGCGCCCTTTCCTTTTTCATTTCTGACGTCCTGCAGAGCCCCGTAATACAGGATCCTCGCTCCTTCTGCCGTGTATTCGCGATCCGTGATCATGACGGAGAGCTGGTTCACAGGGTTCTGGCTGCTGTCATCCGCATAGGCGTAGGGCACCTGAACCGTTCCGTCCTCCTCAAGGAGGACGGTTTCACCGTCCGGAATACGCACGCTCTTG
Organism: uncultured Lachnospiraceae bacterium; assembly: GCA_947627645.1. GTDB lineage: Bacteria > Bacillota > Clostridia > Lachnospirales > Lachnospiraceae > Choladousia. The sequence goes on from CANQWV010000024.1 coordinate 4,189, forward strand.
CCCGGATCCCGCAGCGTCAGCTTCCACTCGCTACTCCCGCTCGTTCCCACCGCGCCTTCCTCAGGCGCCGCCGTCTTATCGGCTGCTGAGGAGAAGAGCACCGCGGACAGCCGAACGTTCAGCGCCGGGCTTACGCCTGCTCCTTCTGCGTTCGCGCAGGCAATCGAGATCCTGCCGTTCGGCATCACATACCCTGCGTAGATGGGATCCATGGTGTTTGCCGAACGCACCCACCACATATGGTTGAGGCCTGCCTTCCCCCTGTCGGCGTTGTCGGAATACAGCGTCCGCGCCTCCTTCGCGCTGAGCGCAAACAGATGGGCGCTCGACGCGTAATCCACGCAGGCGGCATACAACACCTCATCCACATCACATGACGCGCTTTCCAGCGCCGTGTCCGCGATCGCTCCCGCCTCCGTCCGCGAGAACATCGCCCCATCCGCGCCGCTCAAGCCAGCCTCGTACTGTCCTTCCAGCCAGGCCTGGAGCTCGCTGCCGCTCCACTCGTTCGGATTCCCGCTTGCCGGCCCGCCAGTATTGATGTCACTGTTGAAGGAAAGCGGCGCAAGAATGCTGTCCGCATCCAGCAGAAGGCTCGCCTCGTCCGCTGTCTGCGTACCCGGGCTCTCCGGAAGCACACGGTACCTCACCGGACTTCCGCCGTAGGTTCCGTAATACACTGTCATTCCACCCGATGTGCTCCAGGCTCCCGACGAGCTGCGCAGCGCCGCCGCTCCGAGGTTAATTCCATACCGTCCCTGTTCCGCGCTGGCGTCGTCCACCACGCCCGGAATCAGGAGAAAGCCCGAAACGATCAGCAACGCGCTCAGAAAGGCGGCTGCCCTCTTCTTCCACGCCATAGTTACCCCTTTCTCCGACATACCAGCTGTCGGTCTGAATCTCTGTTTGCATTCTGTTTTTATTCTGTCTTTATTCTGTCTTTATTCTGTTTTTATTCTGTTTTTATTCTGTTTTTATTCTGTTTTCATTCCGTTTCCATCCATATGCCATAGGAAAGCTCACACTACCCCTTTGCTTTTCAGTTTTGTTGTGTTTTTGCTTTGTTTCCGTTTTGGTTTTGTTCTGGTCTCGCTTTTCGTCTCGGATTGCTCTTTTCCACGGGGCGTGCCCTCGTCTTTCTCCCCGGCTCTATCCTCGCCTTTGTCCGGCACGCCCCTCCTTAAGTCCGTCGTCTGCTGTCTCAGGCGCCCTCTCTTACATCAGGCCGCCGCCGCCGAGATTCGTCTGCGTGTTGTCGCCCTCATGATAGTTCTGGGCCGTCGTGATGTCGTCAACCTCAATCCACGGGTTCGAGGACATATCAACGTTCTTGGAAGAGTCAAAGATGTTCGTGGAAGCATCATAGACCGTCGAATTCAGGGACTGATCGACGACCACCTGCGATCCGGCAACGCCAGACTGTACAACGCTGCCGCCGATTCCGCCTGCTACCTCATCCAACTGCTCATTCGTCAATTTCTTCTCGTCTGCCATACTATTACCTCCTTAAATGAATAAGCGAGATAGTATGGGCTTTCCAATGGCATATGTATGCGAAACTCCCTAGCTGAAGAGCGCCCTCAGGACATCTTCGCTTGCTCCCGGGAAAACATAATAATTCTGAACATTAACGCTCTGATCCACGACTACCATGTCCCCGCCTATGTCGCCCTGCATATTGACGTCTCCTGACACGCCTCCGACTACCTGATCCAGATCATTCTCGGACAGCTTCCCGCGCTTCTGGGCGCTCTTTCTGCCGGCCTGTTCCCGTACGCACTCCAGATACTCGGCCGCCGTAAACGACAGTCCCAGCTCCTCGGCCACGGGCAGGACGCTCTGCTGTGCTACCGCTTCCAGGTCGCTGCTGTCTCCCTGGTACTCCTTCCCCTTCTGAGCCAGCTTCTCCTGAAGCTCCTTGTCACGGTTTACCATCTCGATAAACTGTTCTGCGTTTTTCTTTGCCATTTTTGTATCCTCCTTTTTTATTTGTCCCGCCCTCGGCTTCTCGCCATGCGCCGGGCAGATTTCTCAGATTTTTAGTTTGCTCTTTGCTTTTTCATCTATTGATACGCCGGAAAAAAGATTTTGTTAGGCGTCTTTTCCCAAAAGAGGAAACCAGCGGCAGGACGTCCGTCCTGCTTCCGGGCTTAAGCCGTCCCGTCGAGGCGCTGACGCGCCACCAGCCCGGCAAACTTCCCGTTCTTCGCGATCAGCTCCTCGTATGTGCCATCCTCGGCGATCTTGCCCTTCTCCAGGTAGATAATCCGGTCGCACTGGCGGATCGTCGACAGACGGTGCGCGATCACGATCCTCGTGCACTTGAGCCGATCCAGAGCGTCGGAAACCTTCTTCTGCGTGATGTTGTCGAGCGCGCTCGTCGCCTCGTCGAACATCAGGATCCTCGGCTTCGGCGCGACAGCCCTCGCGATCATCAGCCTCTGGCGCTGCCCGCCCGAGATGCCGCCCTGTCCCTCGGAGATCACCGTGTGCATCCCCATCGGCATACTGCGGATGTCGTCCGCGATGCCGGACAGCTCCGCCGCCTCCCAGGCCGCGTCCATCGAAAGCCAGGGCGCCGAGATCGTGATATTGGAAAAAATGTCCCCCTGGAACAGCCTGCCGTTCTGCATGACCGTCCCGATCTTCCGCCTCACCGAGCGCAGATCCAGAGTCTTCAGATCCCTGCCGTCATAGTACACCGCACCCTTCTGCGGGTTCTCGAAGCCCAGCATGATGCGCATGAGCGTGGATTTGCCGCAGCCGGTGGAACCCACGATCGCCACATACTGTCCGGCGCTGATCTTCAGGGAAAGGTCGTCTATGACCAGCGGCATATTCTCATTGTAGCGGAACGAGATATGGTTCAGCTCGATCCCGCCGGAAAGCCGGTCGACCACCGTTTTCTGCTCGGCGACCTCCGGCACGCTCTCCATGATCGGAGCGGCCATCTGCAGCATCGGCCGGATCTGCGCGATCGACAGCGCCATGCCCGCGAGAGTGGAGATCGCACCGGCCACCATGCCGTAGGCAGTGTTGAACGCGTAGAAATCCGACACACTCACGTGGCTGCGCACCGCGATGTAGTAGATGATCATAACGCCGATCAGCCCTACCGCGCTGTTCAGCACGGCGTTGACCTTCAGAAACACAGGCGGATTGTACGCCAGCATGGAGGCCTTGGAATACTGGGTTCCCCATTTCGCGAAAGCACGCTTCTCCGCCCCGGAGAGCTTGATCTTCTGGATACCCGAGATCAGCGAGTACACCAGGCCGCTCTCCCTGGACTGCAGCTCCATCCGTTCCCTTGTGATCCGCATCTGCCACAGCGCGGACAGCACGGAGATCAGCGCCATGCTCACAAGCATCACGATCGCCGGGATGACCAGCGAAGGCGCGTAGGCAAAGATCTGCCCCAGATAGATCAGCGAGAAAAGGCCGGTAAGCCCTGTCGTCAGCACGGTATTCACCAGCGTGTCGCAGAGGGTGCTCAGATAGGCCGAGCGGTTCGCGAGCTCGCCCGCGCTGTGCTGCTTGAAGAAATCCGCCGGCAGCGAGAGGATCCGCATCATGGCCGCGGCCTCCACGGAAATATGCAGCTTGGTGTTGATCCGCACGGAGATCAGCGACCGCAGCATATTGATCGTCAGCGTGGAGACAGACAGGCAGACCAGGAAAGAGGCCGCCGCGAGCAGCGCCCGCACCGACTGCCCGTACACCACGACGGAAAACAGCCACTTGTTGATCACCGGCATGATCATCCCCAGCAGGGTCGCCGCCAGCACGGCCAGCGCGAACATGGCGATATCCTGCATATCGACCGTTCCGACTATGTACTTCATGAGCGAGCGCAGTCCCATCTTCTCCATGGGAAACGGGATATAGAACGCCAGCGCTTCCTTGTCGATCTCCTGCTCGTTCGCGTCGGTCACCCGGATCCTCCGGCCCGAGCCGTCCTCATAATAATAGCCGGTGAAACGGTCCGGGATCAGCGCGAGAACCTCTCCCGTGTCTTTCCTCTGTCCGAGCATCGCGCCGTAGGCGTCCTTGTGCCAGCCCTTCTCCAGGATCACATTTCTGCGCATGATCCCGCGCGGGCGCAGCAGAAACTCCAGCTGCTCGTTGCGGTCCTTGATGTTGTCCGGAACCTCCTGCGGGCGGATCCGGTAATATTTCAGGATACTCTCGATCGCGTTCTTCGCCCTGATGCTGTCTTCTTCCAGCGCCATGGACATCTTCTGCCCGAGCACGGAGCCCGCGAGCTTGAGAAAGGAGTCCTCAAAGGCGAGCTTGTCGTGCTCCTTTCTCTCCCTGATCTGTTCGTCAAACCATCCCATAACCCGTCTCCTATTCGCTGACTACGAGCTTTGCGTATGCCCCGTTGCGCTTCATCAGTTCGTCATGCGTACCGCGCTCCACGACATTTCCCCTGTCCAGAACAACGATCTCGTCGCAGTCCCGGATCGTGGACAGCCGATGCGCGATCACGATGCAGGTGATCCCGCGATCCTTGATTGATTTCACAACTTCATACTCCGTCCTCGCGTCGAGCGCGCTCGTCGCCTCATCCAGCACGATGATCGTCGGATCCTGCGCCAGCACCCTGGCGATCTCCAGCCTCTGGCGCTGTCCTCCGGAGAGGTCGGTGCCGCCCTCGTTCAGGCGGTACTGGTAGCCGCCGTCCCTTGCTATGATGTCGTCGTGGATCTGGGCATCCCTCGCCGCGAGGATCACCTCATAGTCCTCGATGGAGGTATCCCACATCCTGATATTGTTGGCGATCGTGTCTTCAAACAAAATGATGTCCTGGTTGACTACAGCGACGGAGCCTGTGAAAATACTGTGGTCGATCTCGCTGATCGGCTTTCCGTCAAAGAGGATCTCTCCCTTCCACGGCTGATAAAGGCCGCAGATCAGGTTCGCCAGCGTAGATTTGCCGCAGCCGGACGAACCCACAAACGCGACGCGGTCTCCCTGTTTGAGCTTCATGCTGAAATCTTTGATCAGCGGATCCTTCAGCGGAGAGTAGCCGAAAGTGACGTTCTTCAGCTCCACCGTGCCGCTCAGCTTGTCATATTCTACGCCTTCGGATTCCTCCGCGTCTTTCTCCGACCCGGCAAACGGGTCGGACGGATACGCCATCACATCCTCGATGCGCTCCATATCCGTGCGCATCTCCTGCACGACCTGGCCGGCATTGATCAGCGCCTGCGCCGGGGCTGTGAACTGGGAGAGGAAGCCCTGGAACGCCATAACCATACCGACCGTAAACTTCCCCTGCATGACAAAGTAGATGCCCAGGATCAGCACGGTAATATTCGCAAACTGCTGCACCAGGCCCGGGATCAGGCCCAGATACTGGTTCAGCTGCGCGAAGCGGATGTTCTGCGTGTTCACGCTCGCCTGGTAGCCGGCCCACTTCTCGAAATAGCCGTTTTCCGCCCCGCTCGACTTGATCGTCTCGATCATCTCGATCCCGGAGACGGTAGACGCCGCGAGCTTTCCCCTGTCTCTCATCAGCACGCGGGAGATATTCACCCGCTTCTCCGAGATGTACCGCGACAGGGCAATGTTGATGCACACCGAGGAGAGCCCGACCACGGTGAGCAGCAGGCTGTAACGTATCATAACGACCAGATAAAACACCATCATGATCGTGTTCAGGAAGAGCGGCGCCACTGTGTTCACCAGATTCCCCGCAAGGTTTGCGTTGGTCGTCTTCCTCTGCTGGATGTCCCCGGCCATTCTCTGCGAAAAGAACTCCATCGGAAGCTGCAGGACCTTCCACATATAGGTCGTGTCGCCCACAACCGCCATCTTTCCGTTGATGCGCAGCGCGTACACCGCGTTGATCCACGCGACCGCGATCTGGATCAGGACGAGCAGACCGTACCCGAACATGAACGCCGTGAGCCACTCCGGATTGTATCCCGGCAGAAGCTGATCCAGAAATACTCTCGTAAAGCCGGAACGGATCAGCGTGACAAGGGACACGATCATCGTCGTCAGCGCCACGAAGGCCACGGCAGTTCCCGTCCCCTCCATCCGCTTCTTCGCAAAGTCCAGCATGCTCTTTTTCTTGCCGCTCGGCTCGAACGCCTCGGTCGGCTTGAACTTCAGGCAGATGCCGGTGAATTTGTTGTCAAACTCCTCCATCGACACGACGCAGCTGCCTCTGGCCGGGTCGTTGATGTAGGCTTTTTCTCTCTTGAAGCCCTTCAGCACGACAAAGTGGTTGAAGCCCCAGTGAATGATGCAGGGAAAATCCTCGTTTTCCTTGATGTCCTCCAGCTCATAACGGTAGCCGTCGGCCTCCAGGCCGTAGTTTCTGGCGGCCTTCAGGATGTTGCTCGCGTTCGAGCCGTCTCTGGAAACGCCGCAGTCCCGGCGCACCTGCTCCAGCGGAATCCATTTTTTATAATGCGCCAGTATCATGGCGAGACTCGCGGCCCCGCACTCCAGGGCTTCCATCTGCATGATGACCGGCGTCCTTGCTATCTTCCCATTTTTCTTTTCCATATTTATTTTCCATCCGACTGTCAGTTGATCACAAACTCGATCGGGTGCACTTCCTTCGTATTCCCCTCGCCGTCTTTCATCTCTACCGATCCGAATACGCCCCACAGGATCATCCCCGCGAGGAGAAACAACACTGCCGCGATCACGAGCCAGATGCGCGGAGAAGTCACGCGGATATAATCGTTCAGCTGCTCCGGAGAAGACACACGGTCAATCGATTTCTGTCTGAAGATTGAATTGTTCATATCACTGCCCTCCGTCTTTCTCTGTGTAACGCTCGACCCTCAAAGCTGTTTCCGGATCTCCAGTATATTCTGCCCGTCCTTGTATTGGTAGGAAATCGCGTCCATGCTTTTTTTCACCATATAAATCCCCAGACCGCCGATCCCTCGCTCCTCCGCGGAGAGCGTGATGTCCGGATCCTCCTTTTTGAGCGGATCGTAGGGCACGCCGTGATCGATAAAGGTAATGACCACCGACAGAGGATCCTCTTTCGTCTCCACGCGCACCGTCGCCGGACCGGAGCCCGGGTGATACGCATAGTGCGCGATGTTGCTGAACAGCTCGTCGATCGCAATGTCAATCTGCATCTGTGCCTTCACAGAGCAGCCATAAGCCTCAAGCTGTTCGTCGACAAACGCCGTTACCTCCGGGATGTTTTCAACCTTCGCCTCAATCGACAGCTCTTTCATCTGAAACACCTCCTGTAGAATAGCGCACCTTTTCTGAAACTATTGTATATCCAACTTTCGATATACAAGTCTTATTATAATATAATTCGGTTCCGTTGCCTATTCCTGTTTATGAACATGACTGTTATGTTTTGCGCCTTTTTTCAAAATCATGCCTGCCCGGCAAGCCGATACCCGGTAAGCTTCTCGATGTCCGCCCTGCTCCAGAATTCGTTCTCCCAGTAGAAAACCTCAGTCTTCCGCTTTTTGAAGATCCGGAACGGAATGTCCGTGTTGTCGTAAATATGGCAGATATCGCACACCTCCAGAAGCTGAGGAACCAGAGAGAGCGATCGCTCGTACCTGGCCCTGATCTTCTCGACGGGAACATCGTGTCCGCCCGAGGCGAAACGGCGCATCACGCGATGAATATTAATATTGACATCCGAGGTCAGGACATAGATGCAGCGGATGAAATAGCCCTGCTCCTTTGCCCTGCGCAGCAGCTTAATGTTGCGGTCGGTAGACATCACCGTCTCAAACGTGAAATTCTTGCGGACGTCCAGGACATACTCGCGCATATCCTCCGCCAGCTCGGCCGCCTCCCGGTCCGTACACTCGGTCGCCCGCTTGATGTCGTCTGCGTTGATATAGGGATTGATGATCTTCGCCGTCTTTGTCACCGTGCTTTTGCCGCTGCCGTTCGGGCCAGCAAAAACGATGATCTCAGGTTTCATCTCCATAGACTCGCCTCCCATCCGGATATTCGATGTAGGACGCCTTCCGCTCCCGGTCATATCCTGTGACCGGCAGGCCCTGGCTCTGGTTCGCCTCGTTCTCCTGCCGGATCGTCTCGCGGAAACGGCGGACAAACTCGTCGTCGCTGACGCCGCAGGTAGAATCCAGCTCGTTCGGCTTGGGCGGCTCTTTTTCCTGCTCCTTAAGCGCCGCGAAAAAGCCCTTCATGATCTTTTCCTTTTCCTCCTGACCCTTGCTCGGGCCGTTCTGCTGATCCATATGCCTTTCTCCTTTCGTTTTGAAATCTGAATTTTGTTTTATTATACCATGTCCATTTTCCGAGCCATACCCACCTCGAAAAACCTTCGGTCTTCCTCGGTCACGGATATAAAAAGACACTTGCAAAGCGCCCTGTGCTGCCACGCCTGCAAGTGTCCGTCCACTCACATCTTCATGTCCGAAAGCTGGTCCGCCCGGAAAAATTCAGTGGCTGTTTTTTGGCGGAGTGAGGTTCTGATTTGCCTGGAAAGACATACCGCCCGTCACCTCGTCCAGGTTGTCGTCAGAGAGCTCTTCCTCAGCGCCCGCAGCCTCCAGCGTTTTCTTCTCCATTACATCCTCGGCCTTTTTCTCATCCTTCATGGTGTTTCCTCCTTTTTCATTTCGTCATGTCTCTTGTCTTGTCCTTTTTCATATATTGATACGACGGATAAGCGGTTTTGTTAAAAAATATTTTTTCCTTTTGATTCTACCATAAATCTGCTATTTTTCAATAGTCATATTGTGTCTGATCCTGATGTCCATCAGGAATATGCCTCATCGCCCAGATAACGCCGCAGCTTCCTCAGCGCGCCGTGCTGCAGGACACGTACGTTGGCATAGCTGACGCCAACCCGGTTCGCCGTCTCCCGGGCAGAAAGTCCGTGATAAAACCGCAGGATCACGATGTTCCTCTCCCGCTCGGGAAGCTTCTCCAGCGCGGCGGCCAGCATCTCCAGCCTCTCCTGTGTCAGCAGCCGGTCCTCATCCTCCACGGACAGCGGCCCGGCCTCGTCAATCTCGACCAGGATGGAATCGCGGCTCCTCCCGCGATAGTAATCGGTCACCGCGTTGCGCGTGATCGCGTAGAGCCACGTCCCCGGAGCGGCGCGCGAGGAGTCGTAGTTTTCCAGCGCCGCGATCGCGTTCAGGAAGACCTGCTGCTGCAGATCAGCCCTGTCGTGCGCGTTCTGCACGTGCGAGCTGATATACCGCGCGACCTTCTCATGGTAATTTTCGTAGAGTTCTTCAGGCGTAATCGCTGTATTCATGGCTTCTCCCCGTCTTTTGTCCGAAGCCGCCACGCATCCGCATCCCCCGCTGCGTTCAGCTCCAGTTCGCTATCCTCCAGCGGCACGCCGCCTTCCGTCTCAGCCGCGGCACGGATCAGCCGGTCCAGCCGCCCGTTTCCCGCAAAACGCTGAAAGTCAAACAGCGTCCGCAGCAGGTATTCCGTTTTGTCCATCCGCAAGTTCCCTCCTCTTCCTCTTCTCGGCTGCCGCATCCGTTTACGGTTCCGTATCTGAAGCAGCTCTGTATCGGCGTTTCTTACGATCCCTTATCCGAGGCAGCTCTGTGTCGGCGTTTCTTACGATCCCTTATCCGAGGCAGATCTGTATCGACGTTTCCTACGGTCCCTTATCCGAAGCAGCTCTGCGTCTGCGTTTCTTACGATCCCTTATCCGAGGCAGATCTGCATCGGCGTTTCTGTGAGCAGACCCGGCTTTTTGGAATCCCGGACCTGAAAGAATTAAGGGCGAATGATCTCGCCCTCAATCTTTGGTCTTCTCTCTTCTTCGTTCACTCCGCGCTCAGTGTCACGCTGTCGAACAGCTCCGCGTTCTCCCGGATCTTCTGCGCGTTTCCGACGGTCGTCCACGCCGCGTCCTCCAGATGTTCCTCAAGCAGCGCCGCGAACGCATCCTTATCCTCCAGCCGCGCGTGCAGAATGTCCTCCATCCTCCCGCGGATCAGCTCATAGTCGACCCCGGCCATGTCGTAGGTGATCGCATCCATGCCCTGCTGCAGGGTGCCCTTCGGAGTGTCATAAAACCCGTACGCAGTGATGATGTAGCCCTCCAGCTCCTCGTCGGTGAGCTCCATCTGGCGCAGCGTCTCCGGCAGCGTCTCAAAGATCTCGTAGGTCTCCTTCACATTCGGATCGTCCTCGGAATAAAGCCGCACCATATTCAGGTATGTGCCGCCCACAGTCCCGTATCCCCCATACGCCCCGTTCTGGAAGCGGAGTGTCGGTGTGAGGTAGCTCTCGCTCATGGCAAAGACATACGGAATATATCTGCCCGGAAATTCCTCTGTATCCAGCGGCAGAGAGAACATATCCTCATACATCGGCATACTGCAGCTGACCGCCTGCTTCTGCGGCAGGAGAGGGATGTCATAGACGGCGGCTTCCCCGTCCTCATCGGAGGTTACGCCGGCGGCAAGATCCGCAAACGTCTGCCGGTTGCACTCCTGCAGCTGCGCCAGAGCATCCTTCGCGGCGACATTCGCCACCGTCAGCCCGTCCCTGGTCAGGATCCGTCCGCGAACCGCGTCGAGCCGTCCGCGGATCTCCTCGGCCGCGCCCTGCGGATCCGCTTCGAGTTCTTCCAGCAATCCTTTTACATACTCGTAAAACTCCTGCCCATTCAGGCAGCGGTTGTAGCGCCAGTTCGGATAAAAGTGCGCGCCGGTCAGCTCCCGCGCAAGATCATACCCATAGTACGACGTCGTCAGGCTCTCGTCCAGCTCCGGCAGCTTCGCATCCAGCCGCCAGGCCAGATCCTCTCCATCCTCGCAGAGCGGGCCGCGCAGCAGTTCCCTAAGCTGCTCAAGCGACTGCGCATAATCCTCCGGGCGGGCGTACCATGACACCGAAAATACCGGGCGGTTCGCCTCAGGCAGATCTATGTTCAGCGACTCCGCGGACACAGTCAGGCCATACAGGGACGCCCCGATGCTGTCCGCCTTCTCCTCCGCCTTCATCGCGACCAGGAGCGCGTAGAGAGCCAGGTCATGCAGCTCCTCCTGCCCCACCATATCGGTGGAGAACACGATCTTATTGTAGCTGACCCCCTCCATATCCGTCTCGGACGCATAGCTGGTAAAGCCATCCGCCTCTTCCTTCTCGAAAGCTGGCAGTTCCTCAGGCAGCGGCAGATCCTCCGCAGAGATCATGAAGTCATGGTTCGACAGCTCCCGCCCATTCCACTCGTCAAACGACAGCGTGTCCGCGATCATCTGATCCAGCTCCTCGTCCGTCATAGAAGCCTTCAGATCCGCCAGGTACTCCTCCTGCTTCTGCTCTACCTCCTCCGCCAGTCCCGGCGTCGGCACCACCGTGATCAGCGCCCGCGAGGCCTCGTCCTGAAACAGCTGCGCGAAGGCGCGGATCTGTCCCTGCGGATCCTCCTGCATCGTCTGCACGGCGGCGCTATAATCCCTGATGCCGTCCATCTTTCCGGTCTGCGCCCACTTCGTATACAGATCCATTGTCAGGTTGTACGCAAACAAGTCCGTAGGATTGTTCTCCCTCCGCAGAAGCAGACCCATTTCCGCCAGATCCGCCACAGAGCCCGCCAGGGAATCCGCCAGCCCATCTTCCGTCATCTCCGCGATCGTCTCGTCCACGATCTGTTTCCACTGTCTTGCCGCGTCCCTATCGGTATCTTCCAGGGCAAACACAAAATAGTGCTCCTCAAAGTTCATACTGACGCCCGCGATCACGTTTCCCGTCAGTCCGGCTTCCCGAAGCTTCTGGTTCAGTGGCGACTGCTCCATCGTCAGCATATTCCCGACCATATCGTACATCCACAGCTCCGTCCAGTCCGCGTCCCCGAGATCGATCGCATAGGCGATCGCCGGTTCCTGGGAATCCCCCTCGTAAGCCGGGCACTCGACTACCTGCTCGGTATATTCTTCTTTCGCCGGATGCTCCTGGAAGTATTCCGTCGCCGTCTGCCCTGCCTCCGCTTTGGACAGATAGTCTTTGTCCAGATATTCCAGGAAATCCCGGTAGTCCATGTCGCCGTACAAAACGATCAGCGCGTTGTCGAAATGGTAAAACCGGTCGTAAGTCTTTTTCAGTTCATCGTAGGTAAGCTCGTCAATGTTCCGGTACGACTTGGATATATAACAGGACGGCAGGGATGGATTCAAAGCCCGCATCACTTCTCCGAAAAGCATCTGATCCCGATCCGTCAGATACGAGTAGTCCTCGCTGTACACGATACCCGTCACCGTGATAGGATCCTCCTTGTCGTACAGCTGATAGCGCATCGCCTCCCGCCGGAAATAGTTCTCGTCTTCCATCACCAGCGGTTCGACCATGCAGTCCAGATACACGTCCGCCATCTTTTTGATCTGTTCCTCGCTCATGCTGCTGATCGGGTAGCAGGTGTACGTGCCATCCGTAAAAGCGTTGAGGAACGTATAGTAGGTACTCCCGCTCATATCATAGAAAATGTCCGTGCTCGGATATTTTTTGGACGCCGCGGTGATCGCGTGTTCAAACACATGGTTAAAGCCCGCCTCGCTCAGGAGCGGGGTACGGTAGCCGATGGAGAATCCGAGGTTCGTATCGTCATTTTTGATATATACGAGGTCGGCTCCGCTCTTTTCATGGTGGAAGGCCAGCAGATCCGCTCCGAGGGCCGGCTCCTGCCCCAGCTCCGTGAGCGTAAAGCCTGAAATGCTCTCTCCGACCGCCGGAAGTACATCCGCCTCTGAGGAGACGGAAGCTTCTGTCTCCTCAGAGGCGGATACCCCCGAGAAAAGACTCATCACGCCGCAGCACACAAGCGCTGCCGTGATCTGCGCAAAAGCTTTTCTTTTTCTCATGGGAAAAATCCTCCTTCTTAATTACGCTGGCTGTTTTTCTTTCCCAGCCGCTGCGGCTGCCTTGCCGAATTCTGCTGCATCACCATTCCGCCCGCAACCTCGTCAAGCGCGTCGTCCGAAAGCTCTCCCGCTTCCGCGGCGAACCCCGCCGTCTGCTCCTTCCTTTCTTCCAGGTCTGCCGCTTTCTTTTCTTCCATACTCATAATCTGTTCCTCCTTTTTTGAAGATCACTGTTTTTCCTCCGGCTTCAGCCGTTTCATAGATTGATACGCCGGATGGAAGCTTTTGTTAGGTTCTTTTTTGTATCATAACCTTTTTTTCTGATTTTTGCAACCACATCCGGCTGATGCAGAAAATTTTCAGAACGCCGTCGTCTTAGCCACATAGGCCGTATCGTCCAGGCGCTGGCGCGCCACCAGCTCGGCGAATTTCCCGTTTTTCGCGATCAGCTCCTCGTAGTTGCCGTCCTCGACGATCCTGCCCTTCTCGAGGTAGATGATACGGTCGCACTGCCTGATCGTGGAAAGGCGGTGCGCGATAACGATCCTCGTACACTTCAGCCGGTCGAGGGACTGGGAGACCGTCTTCTGCGTGAGGTTATCCAGAGCGCTCGTCGCCTCGTCGAACATCAGGATCTTCGGCTTCGGGGCGATGGCCCTCGCGATCATCAGGCGCTGCCGCTGGCCGCCGGACACGCCGCCGCTGCCCTCGGAGATCAGCGTATGCATCCCCATCGGCATCCTGCGGATATCGTCCGCCATGCCGGAGAGCTCCGCCGCTTCCCACGCGTCGTCCAGCGTGAGCCACGGCGCGGAGATCGTGATATTGGAGAAAATGTCGCCCTGGAACAGCTTGCCGTTCTGCATCACGGTGCCGATCCTGCGGCGCAGGGATTTCAGATCGATGTTCGCGAGATCCTTGCCATCGTAGTAGACCGCGCCCTTCTGCGGCGTCTCGAAGCCCAGCATCAGGCGCATGAGCGTGGATTTGCCGCAGCCCGTCGAGCCGACGATGGCCACGTACTGTCCGGGACGGATCTTCAGAGACAGATCATCCACCACATTCGGCATATCCTCATTGTAGCGGAACGACACGTTGGAGAGCTCGATGCCGCCGGAGAGCCGCGTGATGACCTCCTTGCCCTCGGAGATCTCTGGCTCGGCGTCCATAATCGGCTTCGCCATGTCGAGCACCGGCTTGATGTCCGCCGCGGTGAGCGCAAGCTCTGCCAGGGACAGGAACGCGCCGCTCACCATACCGTACGCCACATTGAACGCGTAGTAATCCGCCACAGACACGTTGTTCCGGATCGCCACGTAGTACATGACGAAGGTGCCGGCCAGCGTGATCAGCGTTGTGATCGCGGTGTTGTAGCGGATGATCGCAGGCGGATTGTACAGGACCTTCGCCTGCTTCGCGTAGAGCTTGCCCCAGCGGGCGAACGCGCGCTTCTCCGCGCCGGAGAGCTTCACCTTCTGCACGCCCGTGATCAGGGAGTAGCTCATGCCGCTGACCTTCGCGCCCAGCTCCATCTGCCGTCTGGATACCCTCATCTGCATCAGGGCGGTGAGCACGGAGACAAGCACCGTCGCCAGCACGATCAGCAGCGCGGGCGCCACGAGCGCGGGCGCAAACGCGAAGATCTGTGTGATATAAATCAGCGAAAACAGCGAGGTCAGCCCTGTCGTGAACACGGTCTCCACCAGCGTGGCGCAGAGCGTGTTCATGTTCTGCGTCCTTGTGAAGAGCTCGCCGGAGCTGAAATCCTTAAAGAATGCCGCAGGCAGCGACATGACGCGCGCCATCGTCGCGGCCTGCACGGTGACGTCCAGCTTCGTCTGGATCCTCGCCATAAAGAGGTTTTTCACCGACTGGATCAGCTGTTTGGAGACCGTCACGCAGATGAGGAACACCGCGATCGACACGAGCAGGGTCAGGTCGCCGTTCTCCACGACGAGCCCGAAGAGCAGCTGGTTCAGCTTCGGACCGATCAGCCCGACAAGCGTGACAGCGAGCGTGGCCACAACCGCCAGCACATAATCGGCGGGCGAAAGGATGCCAGCGATGTATCTCAGCAGCATGCCGATGCTGATCTTCTTAAGAGGAAACGGCTTGTAGAAGGCGATCGCCTCCGTCTCGAAGAGATCCTCGTTTTTCGCGGAAACCTTCACAGTCTTTCCCGTCTCCGGGTCAAAAAAGGTATATCCGTTCAGGCCGCCGGGGATGAGCGCCGCCACGGAGCCGTCCGATTTGCGCACGCCGAGCATGGCGCCGAAGGCGTCCTTGTACCAGCCCTTCTCCAGATTGACCGTCCTGCGCATGATGCCGTACGGCCGCATGAGGAATTCGAGCTGCTCGTTCATATCTTTGATCGTCTCCGGCACTTCCTGCGATTTCACATGATAATATCTCAGGATGTCGTCGATCGCATCCTTCGCCCGGGCGCTGTCGTCCCCCAGGGCCGCGGAGACACGCGAGCCTGTCACGGCGTCGGAGATCCCGAGGAACGCTTCCTCGAAGGTGTTCTGATCATGTTCTTTTCTCTGTTTTATCTGTTCATCAAACCATCCCATGATCCCACCTCCTTACTCGTTCGAAACGAGCTGCGTATAGTAGCCGTTCTTCGCGTACAGCTCCTCGTGTGTGCCGCGCTCCACGACCTTGCCGTGATCCAGAACGATGATCTCGTCGCAGTCGCGGATCGTGGAAAGCCGGTGCGCCACCACGATGCAGGTGATGCCCCTGTCCTTGATGGACTTCACAACCTCATACTCGGTCTTGGCGTCGAGCGCGCTCGTGGCCTCGTCCAGGATAATGATGGTCGGGTCCTGCGCGAGGACGCGGGCGATCTCCATGCGCTGCCGCTGGCCGCCGGAGAAATCCTTGCCGCCCTCGGTGATCACGTAGCTGTAGCCGCCGTCACGCTGCATGATGTCCTCATGGAGCTGGGCATCCTTCGCGGCCAGGATCATCTCGAAGTCCTCGATCGAGTCGTCCCACATCTTGATGTTGTTGCGTATCGTATCCTCAAAGAGGATGATGTCCTGGTCGACCACGGCCAGCGAGCCTGTAAACACGCTGCGGTCGATGTCCTTCATCGGCTTGCCGTCGAAAAGGATCTCCCCGCTCCACGGCTGATAGAGCCCGGAGATCAGCTTGGAGAGCGTCGACTTTCCGCAGCCGGAGCCGCCGACAAACGCCACGCGGCTGCCGGTCTTCAGATTCAGATTAAAGTCCTCGATCAGCGGCTCGGCGAGGCGGGAGTAGCCAAAGGTCACGTGCCGCAGCTCCACATTGCCCGAAAGCTTGTCGAACTCGGCGTTCTCATCCTCCGCGTTCTCATTCTCATAGTTAACGTCGGTGGGATACTCCATAACGTCCTCCACGCGCTCCATCTCCGTGCGCATCTCCTGGAGGACCTGGCCCGCCTCGATAAGCGTCATCGCCGGCTGCGTAAACGCGGTCAGGAAGCCCTGGAACGCCATCACCATACCGACCGTGAAATGCCCCTGGATCGCGAACAGGACGCCTAAGATCAGCACGATGGCGTTGGAGAGCTCGGTGATCAGGGTCGGGATCATCCCGAGGTATTCGTTCAGCCTCGCGTAGCGGACCTGCTGCGTGTTCACGCTGGCCTGGTAGCCGGCCCACTTTTCATAGTAGCCGGTCTCCGCGCCGCTCGACTTGATGGTCTCGATCATCTCGATGCCCGCCACCGTCGAGCTCGCCAGCTTGCCGGCGTCGCGCATCTGCACCCGCGTAATGTTGACACGCTTCGCGGATATGACCCGGGACATGGCCACATTGATCAGGATCGACGCGATGCCCACCAGGGCCAGCGCCGGGCTGTAGCGGACCATAACGATGAGATAGAAGATCATCATCACTGCGTTCAGCACAAGCGGGGCAAAGGTGTTGACGAGCGCGTCCGCGATGGCCGCGCTGGCCTCCTGCCGCTGCTGGATATCTCCCGCCATGCGCTGGGAGAAGAATTCCATCGGCATCCGCAGCACCTTCCACATGAAAGAGGTGTTGCCGACCGCGGCGAGCTTGCCCTGGATCTGGTAGTTCGACTTCGCCTGGACGAACGCCACGACCAGCTGCAGGATCGAGAGAAACGCAAGAGCCCCGAAGAACGGCCAGAACCATTCCGGGTTCTTGTGTGTGAGCAGGCGGTCGAGAAAGATCCGCGAGAACACCGGCTGGATGACGCCGATCAGGGACGTGATCGTCGTGGTGAGGATCACGAACACGAGCGCCGCGCCCGCGCCGACCAGCCGCTTCCTGGCAAACTCCAGCACGCTCTTCGGCTTCCCGTCCGGCTCGATGGCCTCGGTCGGCTCAAACATCAGACAGATGCCCGTGAAGCTGTTGTCGAACGTCTCCATCGAGACGGTGTAGTTGCCCTTGGCCGGGTCGTTGAGCACGACCTTGTCTCCCTTAAAGCCGCACAGGACGACAAAATGGTTGAAATTCCAGTGGATGATGCAGGGAAATTTTCCCTTCGCTTTCAGCTGCTCCGGCTCATAGCGGTAACCCTTCGCCGCAAGCCCATAGCTGCGGGCCGCCTTCAGCACATTCTTCGCGTTGGAGCCGTCGCGGGATACGCCGCAGTCCGCGCGGACCTGCTCCAGCGGGATCCACTTTCCATAGTAGGCAAGAATCATCGTCAGCGAGGCCGCGCCGCACTCCAGCGCCTCCATCTGCATCACGACGGGAACCTTGGCCACGCCTTTTGTGATTGGTTCGTTCTGTTTTTTCTTCGCCATCGCCGCACCTCAGTTAAACAGGAATGATATGGGAGACACGCTGTCCGTCACGATCGAAGCCTCATGGACGCCCTCCGGAAGCGCGCCGCTTAACGTCACCGGATAGACCCACTCGCCCACGGACAGCCCGCCGACGCGCTGCGCGTAGGCGGAAAAGCTGTCGTCCACGGCGACCGGCTCCGCGGAGATCTCCTCCACGGTGTACTCCTCGCCGCCGATGCGCACGACGTCGCCCGCCTCGACGTCAGAGATTTCAGCTTCCTTGACATAGCAGGCGGCCGCCCCGGCGTCGGACAGGGCGACTGCGTCCACCTTGGTCTCGAGCGACCCAACGACGCCCCAGACGAGAAAGCCTGCCAGCAGGATGATGACTGCTGAGAGCGTGAGCCAGACGCCCGGATTCGTCACCCGGATATAATCGTTGAGTTCCTCGGGTGAGGACACCCGCTGTAAACTTTTTTCTCTGAAAATCGTGCTTGCCATGTCAGTTCCTCCCTGTTTCTGTTTCATGCCCGGACTTTCCGGGACTTCCCTGCCGCCGTTTTTCATTTTCAAACACTAATACGGAAAGTCTGTCACCAATCCCGACGATTCGTCTTCCCTGCCGACATTTTCCGTTTTTCAGGCACTAATTCGGAAAGTCTGTCAACCCCGACGATTCGTCTTTCCTGCCGCCGCTATCCGTTTTTCAGACACGGTCATACAGCGCTCTGCGCATCTTGGGACTCCGCGTCCGTTTCCCGCACCATATATTCTTTGAATTCCAGGCAGAGCATCGTAATGTCGTCAAACTGCGGCGCTTCTCCCACGAAGGCGTCGATATCGGCCTTCACCGCCGGGAGCAGTTCGTCCGGCCTCTTGTCCGCGTTCCGGGTCAGCACGGTCTCCAGACGCTCCATCCCATACAGCTCGTTCTGCGCGTTGGTCGCCTCCGTCACGCCGTCCGTGTACTGGAAGATGCGGTCGCCTGGGGCAATCTTCATGCTCCCCGCCTTGTAGCGCATCCCCTCCATGCCGGCCAGCACGAAGCCCGCGCGGATCTTATGCGGCGTGTAAGCGCCGCCCGCCTTCTGGATGAACGGCATCTCATGTCCCGCGTTCACAAACATGAATTCTCCCGTCATCAGGTCGAGCACGCCTTCAAACGCCGTGATAAACAGTCCCTCGCTGTTGGACTCGCACAGCATATCGTTCACCTCCGTGAACACCTCTCCCAGATCCTCTCCGGGCTCCGTGTGGTCCTTGATCAGCGTCTTCCCGATCACCATGAACAGCGCCGCCGGCACGCCCTTGCCGGACACGTCCGCCATCACGATGGCAAGGTGCCTCTCGTCCACCATGAAGAAATCGTAGAAGTCTCCTCCTACCTCCTTCGCCGGGTTCATCGTCGCGTAGATATCGAATTCCTTCCGGTCCGGGAACGCCGGGAAGATGCACGGCAGCATGGAGGCCTGAATGTGCGTGGCGATATCCAGCTCCGCGCCGATGCGCTCCTTCTCCGCGGTTACCTTCGTCAGATTGTCGATGTACTGGTTAATGTCCTCCTCCATCCGCAGGATCGCCGCGCTCAGATCCTGGATCTCGTCCTTCGTGTGCACCGTCGGAAGTATCTCGGAGATCCGGTTGTTCTCATGCACAAACCGCTCCGCCTCCTGCGATACCAGCTTGATCGGCGACACCACCGTCTTGTTCACGGCGAAGATCATAAGCAGGGTCATGACGCAGGCGATCAAAAGGAGCGCCGTGCACAGCCTCCTCAGGAAATCCTGACGGTCCCTCATGACATCATTCATGCTGATATCCGCGAACGCGCCCGCAACCACATTCCCGTCCTCGTCATGAATGGCCGTGGACGCCGTGCACAGCCAGCCATACTCTTCGAAATTCGTTATGTACGCCGGCAGGTCAAACTCTCCCGCCTGCACACGCGGCAGCATCGACTCGGCGATGTCGTCGCAGGTTCCCGTCGGACAGGGATCCTCGGAACGCTCGCTGTCCCAGGACGGGCAGCGCGGCGCCGACGTTTCTGTAATTAAAATATGACTTTTACGAAATCCACACGCATCTCCCGGCATCTTCCGCCCTGGCAAACGGCCCCGGCAGCGTGCGCAGGCCCCGATGCCCGCCGAAATAATCCCGGTCGAAAATGATGTCGGAGCCGTCCGGGTTCTCGAAGCGCTGCTCCGGCTCGAACGCGAGCCCGAGCGTATCGGTGCAGATGACGCCGTCCCGGAACTCCCCGAGAAGCTCGTAAACATTCGTCTTCAGCTGACAGCCGTCCTCTTTTTCAATCAGCTCTACATACGCCTTCTGCGCGCGCTCCTCGCAGAAATGCTTTTCATGCTTGCTGATCGAAGCGCCGTTGAAATAGGCGTTGCCCCCGATCCACACCGGCAGGTGGCCGAAATGATACGTTCCGAGGGCTCCCATATCCGGATCCCCCTCTGCCTCAAAGGGCGCGGCCCACTCCTCATAGGACGGGAAGATGTCGAACGGCGCCGTCCCGACCTGCTCATAGTCCGCGTCCTCCGCCGTGCGCTCCGGATGCTCCACCGGATACTGCTGGACGAAGATATTGTTGTAAATGCGGTCGTCGCCGTGCAGGATCGTCATAAATCCGGCCACCTCGGTCCTGTGTCGGATGTGGTATGGCGTGTAGCGCGGCTCCCTCTGCCCGTTCACGATGCTGTCCACGCCGGAGTTGATCAGGCTGAAGCTGCCCAGGCACAGGTTGTGCACGCAGGCGATCCCCTCGCTCGGGATCGTCACGGACACCTTCGAGAGCAGAAGGTTGTTGTCGATCAGGGTCGGCCCGTGTCCCACCTCGATGAAGACGTCGGTGCTGAACATCGCGCCCTGCGCCTGCGGAACGCCCTCCGGGCGCTGGTTGTCGTGCAGAAGGTTCTGCGTGATCCGGGCGCCCTGCGCCTCCCAGTCGCACCAGATTCCCATGATGCAGTTGTGAATGTGGTTCCGGCGGATCGTGACGTCGATCGCCGCGTGGAGCTTGATGCCCGCCGTCTCCGCGCCGCCCAGCTGCTGGGAATTGCAGATATGGTGGATATGGCAGTCCTCGATCGTGGAAAAGACGCCGCCCATCCTGCCGACAATGCCGGTCTGCTCGCAGTGATGGATGTTGCATCTGCGGATGATATGGCTGCCCACGTTTTCCTTCAGCCAGCCGTGATACTGTCCGCGGCAGACCGCGTCGCGCTCCATCTGCGTCGGGCTCTTGACGTGCCTTGTGAAGAAATACATATCGTTCTCCGGATCCCGGTATTTCCCCAAGGAGATGCCGCAGCACCTGCTGTTGCTGATCTCGCAGTCCTCGATGATCCAGCCCTTGCTCCAGTGCGGCCCGATCATCCCGTCCTGGTAGGCGGCCGGAGGCGCCCAGGTCGTGGCCGCCTTGTTGATGTCAAAGCCGCTCACCGTGATGTAGCCCACCCCGTTCTTGTCCGGCATAAAGCAGTTGCGGCGGACGCTGAGCTCCACCTTCTCCCGGTTCGGATCCAGCCCGCGGAAGTTCGCGTACAGCACCGTCGTGTCCCCGTCCTGCTCCGTGTACCATTTCCAGCGGGACTCCTCCGCCGACCACGCGCAGGGATCCGCCTCGCCCGCGATACATTCCTCCAGCGTGACCGTCTCGTACATCATCCGGTCGTTCAGATAAACAGAACCTGTGTGCCGGACCTTCGGGGCAAAATACCAGTCCCCGCAGACATAGGTCGTGTAAGGATTGTAGGAGCCGAACACCCCGTTGTCCACGCGGGCGGTCCACACCGTCCCCTGATAAAGCGTCCAGCCCGTAAGCTCCTCCGCGCCGGTGATCACCGCGCCCAGCGGCGTCTCAGAGCGGTAGACGATCCGCTGCTGTGGCGTCCCCGCGTGCTGCGGGTTCACATACTCCCGGTAAACGCCAGGCGCCACCAGCACCTCATCCCCCGGAAGCGCAATGCGCGCCGCGTCGTCGATGTGGCGGAACGGCCGTTCCCTGCTCCCATCTCCGATACACACCGCATTACAGTCCACATAATAAGTCTTTGGATTTCTGTTTTTTCCCATTTGTCGTCTCCTTTTCCCTTGGCTTGCTTCACTTATTCCCTTCCCTCAATCTATCCCTTTTCCGGAATCCATTCTTTTTCCCTGCCTTGCCAGGATCCATTTTTCCCTCGCTTGCCAGGCATATTTTCGATCCGCCCAGTCGCCCCTTCGGCGTCACCGCGCCTCCAGCGACAGAAAAAGCGCAAGATAGCACGCGAAATCCCCGATCCGCTTCCGCTCGTCTCCGAGGCGCGCTCTCCACCCGGCTCCCGCCGCCCCCTGCAGACGCGCGACAATGTTCAGCGCAATGATAAAGGCGTCGTGGGCGCTTGTCCGGCTGTCGTCCGTCTCCAGCTTCTTCTCCCGCGTGAGCATATTCCATCCCGCTCTG
>CANQWV010000025.1 GCA_947627645.1 uncultured Lachnospiraceae bacterium
AATCAACTGGCTCGGCATCGGTCCGCAGGGCTTCGGCGGAAGGACGACGGCGCTCGGGCTCAACATTGAGACGATGCCGACGCATATCGCGGGTATGCCCTGCGCGATCAACATCAGCTGCCATGTGACGCGGCATAAGACGGAGGTGATCTGAGATGGAGAGGTATAGGATGCCGCCGCTTACGGAAGGGCAGCAGGAGCAAAGACCGGGGACGACGGGAGATCAGAAACAAGTGATATCACTGTCTACGGAAGGACATCAGGAGCAAGAGGCAGGGAGAGCAGGGAACCAGAGGCATATCAGGCTGCCGCTCACCGAGGAGCTTGCAAGGACGCTCCACGCGGGCGACACGGTTTATCTGACCGGTACGGTCTATACTTCCCGGGATGCCGGGCACAAGCGTATGTGCGAGGCGCTTGCGCGTGGGGAGAAGCTTCCGTTTGATCCTGCGGACGCGACGATCTATTATGTCGGGCCGTCCCCGGCGAAGCCCGGGCAGGTGATCGGCTCTGCCGGGCCGACGACGAGCGGACGTATGGACGCCTATGCGCCGACGCTGATGTCTGTGGGCGCGCGCGGGATGATCGGCAAGGGCGCCAGGCTGCCGGAGGTAGTCGAGGCGATGAAGAAATACAGCGGAGTGTACTTCGGGGCGATCGGGGGCGCGGGCGCTCTGCTCGCGAAGTGCATCAAGAAGGCGGAGCTGATCGCGTACGAGGATCTCGGCGCGGAAGCGCTGCGCAGGCTGTATGTGGAGGGGATGCCGCTCGTCGTCATCATCGACTGCGAGGGAAACAATCTCTACGAGACCGGGCGCGCGGCGTATCTGGAACAGCGTGAAAGGTGAGAAGGGTCGAATCAAGTCTGCCCGGAGGGCACGGAAGAAAAACGACATGGTACGAGAGACTGACAGACATCAATGAAAAATTGAGAGGATAATGCGGATAATTCCATGCAGCCGGGGAATACTACCCTCAATCCTGCAAGCCTGGGTGAAAAGCCAGAGGAGTATTTTCCGGGAGACTTGCAGGAGAAGGCAAGGCCGCTGCCCGGAGAAGAAGCCGGACAGCGGCCGAAGAAGAGCGAGAGGTGGATCGCATGGAACGAAAAGCATGGAAGCGTTATCTGATCCTGATCACGGCGCTGATGATCTTTGCAGGAGCGGCCTGGTATTTTACGCAGGATTCCGGCGCGCCGCAGGCGGGCGCGGTGCTCGCTGATCTGGAGGAGCGAATGCCAGACCGCTGGTCCTGGATGGATGCAAGGCGGGCAGAGGTGGTGTCCGCGGATCAGGAGGAGCAGCTGTCTGGCTCAAGACTTTGCAGATATTCAGGCGAGGCAGAGGTGAAGTCTGCTGATCTGGAACAGGAATTCCCGTTCTGGGAGGAGGCCTCCCATGAGCTCTGAGACGCTGTATCTGAAGATTGACAAGAATGTGCAGGTGGATCATGAGCAGGTCATGCTGAAGGACATCGCCTCGATCAACTGCAGCGACAAGGCGACGGAGAACAAGGTCAAGGTGCTGCGCCTGCCCACGGAGATCGTCAAAGGGCCGGGGCGCTATGTGTTCTCGGTACTCGACGTGATCGAGGTCATTGAGAAGGAATTCCCGAACCTGGAGGTCAGCAATCTGGGCGAGGCGGATTTTATCATAACGGTGGGAAAGAGAAATCAGCTGTCCGACACGCTGAGCTGGGGGAAGACGGTCTTCGTGTGCGTGCTGGCCTTCTTCGGGGCTGCCTTTTCTATTATGGCGTTCAACAATGACGTCGGGATCACGACGCTGTTCGCGCAGCTTTATGAGACGTTCACGGGCGAGGTGTCGGACGGCTTCACACTGCTTGAACTTTCCTATTCCGTGGGAGTGGGACTGGGCATCCTCATCTTTTTCCATCACTTTGCACGCAGGAAGAACCTGTCGGATCCGACGCCTCTGGAGGTTGAGATGCGCACGTACGAGGACGACGTGGACACGACACTGATCGAGTCGGGCAGCCGTAAGGAAAAGCGACCGTAGAAGCAGACCTGCTGCTGCCGGCCGCAGAGTCGGGCAGCCGTAAGGAAAGGATTATAGGATCGGATCGGCTGCTGCCGGCCGCAGAGTCGGGCAGCCGCGGGGAAAAGAAGCCATAGGAGGGAAAAGGCATGATGCATGGATGGGTGGCGCAGACGCTGATTGCGCTGATCGGATTTTCCTCCGGCTTTATCGTGGCCGGAGGCGTCGTGGCGCTGATGGTCGGGCTCGGAATCATCACGCGGTATATCGGGCTCACGCGCACGACGGATAAGATTTTCTGGTATGAGGACGCAATCTTTCTCGGCGCGGTTGCGGGTACGCTGCTGACCGTCTATGAGCTGCGCCTGCCCTTTGGCGCGTGGATTCTGGGGATTGGCGGATTGTTCATCGGAATCTTTGTGGGAAGCTGGATTTTGGCGCTCGCGGAGGTCGTCAATGTATTTCCGGTCTACTGCAGGCGACTTGGCATCACGAAGGGTTTGAGCTGGATCGTGATCACGATGGCGGCCGGAAAGGTGTGCGGAAGCCTGCTGGGATTTTATATGCGCTGGGGCAAGGGCTGAGCATTCCTGCTGGATTTTATATGCGCTGGAGCATCAGCTCCGTGATCTTTCTGCTTTATTTTCATTTCTCAGATTGGATTCATGGGTTTGAGAAGACAAGCTGAGAGAAAAAGCGGGAAGATATGGCAGGCTGCCAGATAGAAAACAAAATCGGATACAAAGGAAAAGAGGTCTTTCACATTGAAACGATCGGGACTTTTGTTCAGCAATCGTCAGCTTTACCGGCTTTTGTGGCCGCTGATCATTGAGCAGCTTCTGAACGTGCTCGTGGGCATGGTGGATGTGGTGATGGTGGCTTCCCTGGGAGAGGCGGCCGTGTCCGGCGTATCCCTCGTGGACTCGCTGAACCAGCTGGTAATTCAGTTCCTGGCGGCGCTGACCGCCGGTGGGACGGTGGTGTGCGCACAGTTCATCGGGATGAAGAACAGGAAGATGGCAAACCGTTCGGCGGGGCAGCTGTTCACGATTACCTTAAGTGGTTCGGCCGTGGTGACGGCAGCCTTTCTGCTCGGAGGCAGGCGTCTGCTGTCACTGATCTTCGGTCAGGTGGAAGCGGACGTCATGAGCAACGCCTATACTTATTTCCTGATCACGACGCTGTCGTTTCCGTTCCTGGCGATCTACAATTCCGGGGCGGCGCTGTTCCGCTCCACCGGGAATTCCCGGGTTTCCATGAATGTTTCGCTCTTCATGAACGGGCTGAACATCGTCGGAAACGCGATCTGTATCTTCGGGCTGCACATGGACGTCTCGGGCGTGGCGATTCCAACGCTGATCTCGAGGATGGCGGCGGCTGTGCTGATTTTCTTCCTGCTTCAGAGACCGGGAAACGAGATCCGCATCCATCACCTCGCGGATCTGCGGCCGGAGGGACGGATGATCCACCGGATTCTCTCAATCGGCATACCGGGCGGCGTGGAGAACGGGATGTTCCAGTTTGGCAAGCTGACGCTGCAGAGCCTGGTGTCGACGCTCGGCACGTCGTCCATCGCGGGCTATGCGGTGGCCTGCAATCTGGTGATGTTCCTCTATCTGCCGGGCAACGCACTGGGGCTTGGCATGACGACGATCGTAGGGCAGTGCGTGGGCGCGCAGGAGACCGAACAGGCGAACTATTATGTCAAAAAGCTGCTCGTCATCAATTACGCCATGCTTGCGGTCGTGGCGGCGGCGCTGGGCGCCGGGAGAGGGTTCTGGGTGAATATCTACAATCTTTCCGGGGAGGCCTCCGCAATCGCCGCGAAGATGACGCTGGCGCACTGCTTTGCGATGCTTGTCTGGCCGCTTGCCTTTCTGCTGCCGAACGCGCTGCGCGCGGCGAACGACGCAAAGTTCACGATGATCGTCGCGATCGTTTCCATGTGGGTTTTTCGGGTGGGACTGGCATATCTGTTTATCAAGGGCTTCGGCCACGGCGTCGTGTATGTGTGGTATGCGATGTTCGTCGACTGGATTTTCCGAATGCTGGTGTTCCTGTGGCGCTTCCGGGGATTTTCAAAGCGCGTGGGAGAACTGAAGCTTACATAAAATGCCAAAAAAGTTGCCTTGTGGAAACACAGGGCAATTTTTCATAAGTACTCTCATAATTGTCTCACAAAATATCCATACTTAAATCACAATGACGAATTAGAATACAGCATTATTTGAATGAGTGTTAAGCTTGAAACAGAGGCAGCGAGCTTGCGGCGCTGCCGTTTTTCCGGCGATTGGTCTATGCGATTTAATGGCGTACTGTTTCATGGAAAATTAAACATTGCTATTTTTTGCATTTTTATGTATTACAAAAGAATATATGCGAGCATATGTGTGAAAAACAGGTCTATTCGACATAATTTCATCATAATGTTTGTTTACGATAAACAATGTTTTGGTCTGCATTCTGTAAGACAAGTGAACCGTTCAGCTTCAAGGTATAAAAAGAAGTGCAAAAAAGAAGCGCAGAAAAAAACGCAAAAAAGAAGCGCAGAAAAAAACGCAAAAAAGAAGCGCAGAAAAAGAAGCGCAGAAAAAGAAGCGCAGAAAAAGAAGCGCAGAAAAAGAAGTGCAGAAAAAGAAGTGCAAAAAGAAAAGAAGTGTAAAAAGAAAGGATGAGGTAAAATGATGAAGAAAAAATGGTTAGCTGCGGTGCTGGCTGGGACGTTTGTCCTGGGGCTCTTTCCAAACGGTCAGAATGTAGCGAAGGCATCCGGAGACGGCGGGACGCTCACGATCGCATACCAGTACGGGCTTGCCTACGCGCCGATGACGATTATGCAGGAGCAGGGGCTGATCGAGAAGAATTATGATGGAGACCTCGAGGTAGAGTGGCTGAATCTGAATTCCGGACAGGCCATCAACGAGGGCGTGCTCTCCGGCGACATCGACGTGGCCAATATGGGCGTCGGCCCCTTCATCACCGGGGTGACCGCGGGGATCCCTTACAAGATGTACAGCACGATCGCCGCGCAGCCGCACAAGCTGATGACCAATAATGATTCGATCAATTCTCTGACGGATATTACCTCAGAGCACAAGATCGCGCTGGTAAATATTGGAAGCATTCAGCATATCCTGCTTGGGATGATGGCGAAGGAGCAGCTCGGAGATCCCCATGCGCTGGACAACAATCTGGTAGCGATGGCGCATCCGGACGGAATGGCCGCTCTGCTGTCAGGCAGTGTGGACTGCCAGCTCACGACATCCCCTTATATTTTCATGGAGCAGGAAGAGGAAGGGATTCATGAGGTAGAGGGCCTGTCGGATGTATGGCCGGAGGGCAATGCGTTTATTGTCGGGCTTGTCTCTGATGATCTTGTCGAGAACCGCCCTGATGTGTATGAGGCAGTAGTCGCAGCGACCAGCGAGGCGATGGATTTCCTGAATGAGCATCAGGAGGAGGCGGCTGCCATCCTCTGCGAGAAGGAGGATGTTACGGCTGAGACGATGCTGGAGTGGATGCAGGATCCGGGCTGTGCGTTTGACATGAAGCTTCCGGGCGTCATGGATATGGCGGAGTTTATGGAAGAGGCAGAGTTTATCGAGGAGGCGCCGGAGTCCTTCGAGGCGATCACCACGGAATCCGCCCGCTGAGGTTTTGACGGGACTGCTCCTGCGGCAGCGCTGCCGCAGGAGTTTGGGTATACAGGCACATCATTATAGAAAGATAAAGTGAAGATTCGAAAATGAAAAGTTTGCGAAATCAGATTATTTTTATCGTGCTGGTTCTGATCGCGTGGCAGGCAGCGTATCAGATGGAAGTGTTTCCGAAGCTGATGTTCCCGTCAGTCGGCGATATTTTTCACTCCCTGGTGAAAGGCTTTGCCAAGGATGGGCTTGGAAGTATGACTTTATATTCCATGAGCCTGATTCTGAGAGGCCTGGCGATCGGGATTGTGCTTGCCTTTGTGCTCTCGGGGCTGTCCATCATCAGCAGGACGGTCTATTCGATCTACAATATGCTGGTATCCATGTGCGACCTGATCCCGGGCGTGGCGCTGATCCCGCTCGCGATCCTCTGGATGGGAATCGGGGAAGGTACGATCATTCTGATCGTGGTGCACTCGATCCTCTGGCCTATGTCCAGGAGTATCATGGACGGCTTTCACGCGGTGCCGCGCATCTATATCGAGTCCGGGGAAAACATGGGGCTGAACCGTGTGTCCATGATTACCGGGATCTATATCCCGGCAGCGTTCCCCTATATTCTGTCCGGCATCCGGACGGGCTGGGCCAGGGCGTGGCGCGGCCTGATCAGCGCGGAGATGATCTTCGGCACGACGAGCTCCGGCGCAGGCATCGGCTGGTTCATTTTCATGAGACGGACTTACGTGGACATTGCCGGTGTATTTGCAGCCCTTCTGGTGATCATTGCCATCGGCATTGTGGTCGAGTATGGAATTTTCAGCATGATTGAGCGCATGACGATCAGGAAATGGGGAGTGAGCAGATGACAGAGAAGACGGAACGCAGAGAGCCGGTTCTTGAGGTTAAGAATCTGACAAAGACATTCAGCAACGGGAACGGAGCGGAGGTTTCCGAGATTCTGCAGGGCGTGAACTTCACCATGTATCCCAGAGAGTTTGTGTGTATCCTTGGGCCGTCCGGTTGCGGAAAGACTACATTCCTGCGCTGCATCGGGGGTTTTGAACCGTTTGAAGGTGAGATCTCAGTGGACGGAAAACGGGTGAATTCCCCTGGCGTCGACCGCATCATGGTATTTCAGGACTTCAACCAGCTTCTCCCCTGGAAATCAGTGGAGAAGAATGTGCAGTATCCCCTGCGGATCCAGGGAATCCGGGATAAGCAGGAGCTGCAGAAAATCTCAGATCAGTATCTGGAGAAGGTGGAGCTCTATCCCTATCGGAAATTTTATCCGCATCAGCTTTCCGGCGGAATGAAGCAGAGGGTCGCCATCGCCAAGGCGCTTGCGATGAAGCCAAGGATCATCCTGATGGACGAGCCGTTCGCAAGCCTGGACGCGATAACCAGGAATAAGCTCCAGGCAGAGCTGATGCAGATTTATCAGAAAGAGGACATCACGGTGATTTTCATCACGCACAACATTCAGGAGGCGATCTGCCTTGGGACGCGTATTCTGGTGATGTCAAAGCAGGGGAACATCAAGATGGATGTACCGAACCGGATTCAGAAGCCGGTGACTCCGGCCTCTGAGGGCTACGGGAAAATGTGGGATATGTTCAATAAAGCATTGAATGAGTCGCCGGAGACCTCCGGGCAGGAAAACGTTTTTTGAGCTGAAAGACATTTTTGAGATAGGGGATATTATGTCGTATACGTCATTTCTGTATTTGATGTTTATCATCCTGGTATTTTGCGTTTATTATCTGATCCGGCCCGGATTCCGCTGGATGGTTCTGCTGGCGGCTAATTTTGTATTCTACGCATATTCGGGCTGGGACAACCTTCTGGTGCTTCTGATCTCTGTCTTGGTTTCCTATCTGGTGTCTGTACAGATGGGGAAGCTGCACATTCGGTTCCGGGAGGTGAAGGAAAACGGCGGCCTGGACAAGGCGCAGCTCAAGGCGCTGAAAGAGGAGAACCGGAAGCAGCGGCAGCGCTGGCTGCTGTTCGGACTGTTCGCGGTGCTGGCGGTCCTGATCGTGGTAAAATACACGAATTTTCTTCTTGGAAGCGCGTACTCGGTCATGAACCTGTTCGGGATTCCGCACAATGACCGTTTCTTCCAGCTGGTAATGCCGCTGGGCATCTCCTTCTATACATTCCAGATCATCTCGTATATGATCGACGTCTATAAGGGAAAGATAGAGCCGCAGAGGAATTTTGCCAGATATGCGACGTATGTTTCCTTCTTTCCGAGCGTAGTGCAGGGACCGATCCCACGCTACGCAGATCTTGGGAAGCAGCTGTTCGAGGAGCATCGCTTCGACTTCGGGAACCTCCATGACGGCGCTTTGATGATTCTCTGGGGATTTGCCAAAAAGCTGATCCTGGCGGAGCGGCTGAATCTGTTTGTGACAGATATCTACAGCAATTATGCCACAAACCGCGGCATTCTTCTGGCTCTCGCCACAGCGGCGTTTTCCGTGCAGATTTATGCGGATTTTTCGAGCTGTATGGACATTGCGGGAGGAACCGCGAGGCTGTTTGGCATCCGTCTGGCGCCGAATTTCCTGCGGCCCTATTTTTCGAGGACAATGCCGGAATTCTGGCGCAGGTGGCATGTGACGCTCGGCAACTGGTTCAAGGATTATGTGTTTTATCCGGTGTCCATCTCCAAATTTTCGCTGAACCTGAACAAAAAGGCCAGGAAGATGTTCGGAAGCGAGATCGGAAGAATCATCACCTCCTGCATTCCTGTCCTTGCAGTGTGGGTTCTGACCGGCATCTGGCATGGACCGGAGTGGAAGTATGTGATCTGGGGCCTTTTTCATGGGATCCTGATCATGCTGAGCACAATCTTTGCGCCTCACATTGAGGATCTTATGCAAAAGCTTCATGTGCGCACGGAGTGCTTCAGCTTTCATCTGTTCCAGATGTGCAGAACCTTTTTCCTGTGCTGCGTGGGACGTGTCTTTTTCCGGGCTGACAGCTTCGGGATGTCGCTTGCCATCCTGAAAAGGATCGTCACGACCAGCGGCCTCTACCAGGTGATAAACGGAGGGCTTTTCAACCACGGCCTAAACAGGGCGAATGTTCTGGTCGTGATCTGCGCGATCCTGGTGCTTTTCACGGTGAGCGTCCTCCAGGAGAAAATGGACGTCCTGGAGGCGTTCAGGAAACAGAATCTGGTCTTCCGCTGGACACTTATCTATGCGCTGTTTCTGGCAGTGCTGATCTTCGGCTTTTACGGACCGGGCTATGACGCCTCCGCATTTATTTATGAGCGTTTCTGATGATGGAAGGGCAGAAGACGATGAGAAGATATAAGAGAGTATTTGGCGTGGCCTCCTTTCTGGCGATCGGCCTGACGCTTACAATCCTGACCTGCTATGTGCTGAGACCGGCCACACGGGATTTCTTCCGGGACAGATTCATAGGGTTCTATGGGGAGGAGGATGATTCCCTGGATGTGGTAGGGCTTGGAAGCAGCGCGCTGTACCGTTATTTCAGCAGCCCGGCCCTGTACGAGTACACGGGAATTACCTCGTATCCCTTGGCTACGGCAGGACAGTCTGTTTTTGCGATTGAGAACCTGATCGATGAGATATTAAAGACGCAGTCGCCGCAGCTTCTGGTGATCGAGAGCAGAAAATTTCTTCTGACGAAGGAAAAGAGAGACAAGGAAAACCGGTTCCGCCTGATTACAGATAATATGTTTTATTCCTGGAACCGCGTTTCCCTGATCAATAAGCTGGTTGACGACTGGGAAACCCGGCTGTCCTATTATTTTGATATTATGCTTTATCATGAGAACTGGGAAAACCTCGACCTGAGTTCCCTCGAGTATCTGTTTAATACCAAGAAACATCAGCTGAAGGGCTGGGAAAACAACGCCATGCATAAGGCCTTTGAAAAACCGGATCTCACGGATGCGACGGGAGAGCTTCCCCTGTCAGAGGCAAGCGAGGAGGCTCTGCTCGGGGTTATAGAGAAATGCAGGAAGAAGAACCTGGAAGTGCTTTTTGTGGTTTCGCCCTATGTGATAGATTCTGACACCCAGAAAAAGTCGAACTATATGCGGCGGATCGTCGAGGAGAACGGCTTCCGCTTCCTGGACTGCAACCTCTGTGTGGATGAGATGGGGCTGGATTATGGCGTGGACTTTTACAACAGGAAACATACCAACAGCATCGGCGCGGATAAGTTTACCAAATATCTGGGAGAATATATTCTGGAGAATTATGACATCGATACGGATCACAGCCCGGAGGTGGCTGCCGACTGGGAGCGGGCGGCACAGGAGAACCGTGTGCTCTGTGACGAAGCCAGCGAAAAGGTTCTGGCGAAGGTGCAGAGGAAGCTGGAGAGGGCAAGCGCACAGTAGAGGCTGCGATACGGCATTGGAAAGAGAGGTTGACGGATAATGCAATCGATCGTGGAGGCAGTGGCAGCTCATGCCCGGGCCCTGCCGGAGAAATTTTGTATTGCGGACAGCAGGAGAGAGCTGAGCTATCGGGGATACTGGGAGTGTATTTCCGGTTACGCGGCGCATCTCAGAGATCTGGGGGTCGGCGTCGGCGACAGGGTCGTGGTGAGAAATGGCCAGAACCTGGATACGGTTACGGCGGGTCTGGCGATTCAGCTCCTGGGCGCGGTCTTTGTACCGGTGGAGAAGAATGCGGCAGACACAAGGATTCTGGAGATCATAGAGGCAGTGGAGGCGTGCTGCTATATCGCCGCGAAGCCGATGGAGCTGTCCTGTCCATGGGAAAAGCTGGGTGATGTGCTGTCCTTCCGGGATGAGTCTGCGGATTTTGAGACCTTTCCGTATCCCGGCGGAGCCGACACGGCAGAGATTCTCTTCACAACGGGGACGACCGGAAAGTCCAAAGGAATTGAGCTGACGCACAGAAATGTGGTGGCGGTGGCGGAGAATGTGATCGACGGCGTGGAGATGAAAAAGGACAATGTAGAAGTCATCCCTGTCCCGCTGAGCCATTCTCACGGGCTGCGCCGCTATTATGGCAATATGCTGAACGGAAGCTCGGTCATTATCCTGGACGGCGTGATCTTTTATAAGAAGCTGTTTGAGCGGATGGAGACATTTCATGCGACGGCCATGGATCTGGTGCCGACGGCGCTCTCGGCGCTGTTCCGGCTGAGTGGGGATCGTCTGGGAGATTACAGGGATCAGCTTGAGTATGTGCAGCTCGGCTCGGCTCCGATCCCGCAGCAGGATCGGGAACATCTTTGCAGGCTGCTTCCGAACACCAGGCTCTACAACTTTTACGGGACGACAGAATCCGGCTGTTCCTGCATTCTGGATTTTAACGCCATGAAAGATAAGAAGAACTGCATCGGCAGACCGACCTGCAACGCGCATTTCATTTTCACCGACGAGGAAGGGCAGAAGATCGAGGCAACCGAGGAGCGGCCCGGCTTCCTGGCCTGTGCCGGTGACATGAATATGAAGGGCTATTACCAGTCGCCGCAGCTCAATGCCGAGACCATCCGGAACGGTTACATCCAGACAAAGGATCTCTCCTATATGGGGGAGGATGGGCTGATCTATATGCTTGGCCGCCAGGACGACGTCATCGTGACCGGCGGCAGCAAGGTCGCGCCGGATGAGATCGAGGACGCCGCCATGCAGTTTCCCGGGATCGCAGACTGCGGCTGTATCCCGGTCGACCATCCGCTCCTCGGGAAGGAGCCGAAGCTGTTTGTCTCTATGGAGCGTGGCGCGGCGTTTGACCCTGCGGCAATCTTTCAGTTTCTGAAGGATCGTCTGGAGGCGTACAAGGTGCCGAAGCAGATCGAACAGATGGACGAGATTCCACGCACCTACAATGGAAAGCTGCAGAGAAAAAAGCTTCTTGAGCTCGAGGCAGCAAGAGCGGCAGAAAGAAGCGAATCTTGAAAAAGAAAAGGAGAATGTGGTATGGATGAATTAATGGAAGTTTTGAGGCGGGCGCTGCCCAAGGTGAACTGGGAGACGGATCAGGCGCTGGTGGACGATGGCATCATCGACTCCATGGACGTGGTTTCTGTAATCTCCGAGATTACGGACGAGTACGATATCGAGATTCCGTCCGAGGAGATGGAACCGGAGAACTTTAATTCCGTCCAGGCGATCTACGAAATGATCCAGCGCTTGACAGAAGAATAAGGAGATAATAAGAAAGAATAATATGGAAGAATAAGGCAGCCGAAAAAACGTCTTGCGGAAACGCAGGACGTTTTGCTATAATCTGCGCAGGATATTCAATAAAAGCGAAACGGAGTGACAGTATGAAGACACAGAATGAACTGAGGGCGCAGCTGCGTCAGATTGACCATAAGGGATACAAGGCGTACAAGGTGCTCGAGGGAGAGTACGATTTTGGGGCGTACCGCCTGTGCATCGATCATGTGCAGGGGGATCCGTTTGCGACGCCCTCGCGGGTGCGGATCGTGTATGGCAACCGGGGCAATATCCCGGCCGACTATTTCGCACAGAAGCATCGCAGGACGGCGGTAGAAGACGACCTGCTGCGCAGGCTGCACCGCAGTCTGCGGATGTGCATGGATCGCGAGCGGAAGGGTTCTGGCAAGAGCGGACTCGTGACGGCGTGCCGCGCAGGACAGGAGATCCTGGAGCGGACGGCGATGCAGATCTCTGCGGAGGCTGTGACGGCGCGCATCGAGGTCGGGTTTCCGGCCTATGGAAGGACGATCGCGGCGGGCGAGCTGGAAAAGATCCTGTTTGACCTCCTGCCAGAGGTGGCGGAGAAAGCCTTTCGTATGCAGCCCGCGATGCAGCGGGAGCTGCAGCAGGTCGTGAGCCTGGCGGACGACCAGCACTTTATCCGCGGTGAGCTGGACCGGCTGGGTCTTGTCGCATTTGTCGGGAACGGATCGGTGCTTCCGCGCGAGAGCGGGGTGTCGCAGCGGCCGATGAAGGACGCCGTGAAATTTGAGAGCCCGGAGAGCCTGGCCGTGACCCTTGAGCTGCCGCATCACGGAAAGCTGCGCGGCATGGGGATCCGCAGAGGGATCACAGTGATCGCGGGCGGCGGCTTCCACGGAAAATCGACGCTGCTGAAGGCGCTGGAACGGGGCGTATACGACCACATCGCGGGCGACGGGAGAGAGTATGTATTGACGGATGCGGGCGCGTTCAAACTGCGCGCCGAGGAAGGGCGCTGCGTGCATGAGACGGACATTTCGATGTTCATCAGCAATCTTCCGACGAAAACGGACACAAGCTGTTTTTCGACAGAGAATGCGAGCGGCAGCACATCGCAGGCGGCGAATACAGTTGAAGCCCTGGCCTGCGGGAGCACGGTGCTGCTGATCGACGAGGACACGTCGGCGACGAACTTCATGGTGCGCGACGACAGGATGGCGCAGCTCGTGTCGGATGAGAAAGAACCGATCACGCCTTTTATCCGGAAAATCCGCAGCCTGTACAGGGATCTTGGCGTGTCGACGGTGCTTGTGGCGGGAAGCTCAGGCGATTATCTGTCAGTGGCGGACACAGTGCTGCAGATGGATTGCTATGTGACGAAGGATGTGACGGCGCGCGCGAAGCAGCTGACGGTCACGCTGACAGA
This sequence comes from uncultured Lachnospiraceae bacterium, assembly GCA_947627645.1. GTDB lineage: Bacteria > Bacillota > Clostridia > Lachnospirales > Lachnospiraceae > Choladousia. The sequence goes on from CANQWV010000025.1 coordinate 13,237, forward strand.
GGAAGCTGCGCAGAAGCGTGTCTGGCTGAGAAAAGCAGTTCGAAAGAAAGAGATTGAGAAGATGCGTGTGCATGGCTGGGACACGTTGAGTCTTGATAAGACAGAGATCGATCTGCGCTACCTGGAGCAGATCGTAGATGAGACACAGACGGCCGCGCTGGGCTATGTGCTCCAATATGTGCTCGGCCGCATGGCGGATGGGAGAAAGAGCGCGGCGCAGCTTGCCGGGGAGGCGGCGGAAAAGCTCGCCCGCGAAGGCATCCTGAGCGTTACGCCAAAGAATTATGGGGCGGGGCCGGCTGCGATGGTGCGCGCGCAGGAAATCCTGGCGGCGCTTGCGAGATATCGGCTCCTGTAGAAATGTGGCAAAACAGAAACGGTCAGAACCGTACAGCGATGATTTACTGTACGAGAAGAGTATATACGAAGCGATAAAAGCAGGGAGAACTGTCATGCAGCGGTTAGAAGCGATCAATGAAACATCCTATTTATCTGTCCCCAATGCAGGCATCTACCGGAAGATCATGCGTTATTTTTACCGGGAATATGAAAAGATGCATTTCCAGCTATATAAGGAAGATGTGTATGCGCTGTTAAAGGAAGAAACTGAATTTGCGGATTACACAATGAATCAGCTGGAAGCGGATCTGGACGCTCTGGTGAGATGGAAGAATCTGACGCCTATACAGGATCCCGGAAAGGTGTACACGATACAGGATTATAAAAATAAGCAGTATCGTTACACCATGTCGGAATATGCGGTGGAGATCGAGCGGCTTACGGTGCGGTTGGAAAATCTTTTTATGGAATCGACCAGCCTTTCTACGAATTTTTTTGTGCGGCTGGAAAAGAGCATCGAAGAAGCCGGGACGATGCAGGACGCCAGTTTAAAAGAAGTAAATGAATGGTGGAACCTGCTGCAGGAGGATTTTAAATGGCTGAATCAGAATTACCAGGATTATCTCAGAGATTTTTATTCCGGGAAAACCGAACATCTTATGAAGTCCGTAGAGTTTGTCCTGCATAAGGATAAATTCATCACATATCTGACGGATTTTGTGCAGGAGCTGCAGCGCTATTCCAGAAGGATGGAACAGCTCCTGGCGCAGCGGACGCCTGTCATTGAGGATGTGATCCTTGAAAGAGTGATTCAAAGCGAACTTGATATTCCGCACGCTTTATCAGAGCTGCGCGGGAATCTGGAGCCGAATATCAGAGAGAATGTCTGGGGGAAATGGAATTCCCTGAAGAGATGGTTCGTCAACACGCCGGGGAGGGACTGCGAAAGCCGGAAGGTTTTACAGATCACGAATGACGTTATTCGAAGTATCATACAGAACGCCGCGCTGATCGTGCAGCTGCAGAATTGGGGGATCAGCCGTAAAGACGACTATCAGAAATTTTTGCAGATGTTTTTAAAATGCGAAAGCCTGGAGGACGCCCATCGTCTGTCCGCCCATGTTTTTGGCGTTCAGAAAATACAGCATTTTAAGACGAATGCTCCGAGAGAAGAAGACAGGATCAACAGCAGCGTTTATGAAGAACCGCCGGTAGAATTTCAGATAAAGCCTCACAGCCGGACCTATCGGGAGAAAAAAGACAGACAGGGGTTTTCTGATAAATCCCTGGAAAAGATGATGCAGCGGGAAGCTTATCTGCAGAGCGTGAGGAGCCAGAAGGAGATCGTAATGCATTATGTGAAAGATAAAAAGATCACGTTTTCGGAAATAGAAGGACCTGTCCCGGAAATGACGAAAAATATCTTTCTGCAATGGATCGCGATGGCGAATATGAGTTCACAGAAATCAGGACAGACGGAATTTGGACAGGAATATCAGTTGTCACAGGAGGAAGGCACCTGCGTTTTGAAGTGCGAGGACGGCGATCTGACGATGCCGGCGTATATACTGGAGTTTAAATGATATGAGTGCGGTGAGAATGCTTTTTGAACGATTCTGGATCTGCAAGGATACCGAGAAAGAAGACTACTACAAGGTGAAAAGAGAAATTCCGGCGTTTCAGAGGTTCCTGGGAGAACAGCTGGGCTGGAGGCTGATCCATACGGAGAACCTGCTGAAGCTGGAAAAGATACCGGCACACGCCGAAAGCTTTATGGGAATCCAGGAATTCTCGGATATTCTGGATTATTGTATTTTGTGCGTCGTGCTTATGTACCTGGAGGACAGGGAGGAAGGGGAACAGTTTCTTCTTTCGGAGCTTTTGGACTATGTGGAGACGAAATTGAAAAGAGAGGTTCCGATCGACTGGACTTCCTTTTCCCAGAGAAAATCGCTGGTGCGCGTCCTGCAGTATATGGAAAAAATGCAGATGCTCCGGGTATATGAAGGGAGCAGCGAAGCGTTCGGGCTGGAGCGCGGACAGGAAGTACTGTATGAAAATACAGGGTATTCCAAGTATTTTGCTGTAAATTTTCCCATGGATATCGCAGGCTTTGAGACCTGGGAGGATTTTGAAAAGCAGAGATTTGAAGAGATCCAGGAGGACAGAGGGGCGGCAAGGATCCATCGGGTATACCGGCAGCTTGCGGTGTGCCCGGCCATGTACTGGGATGGAAATGAGGACGCGGACTCTCTGTATCTGAAAAACCAGAGGCAGTGGGTTGCAAAGTACCTGGAGGAAAATCTGGGAGGAAAGCTGGATATTTATAGGAACGCGGCGTTCCTCATGCTGGACGAGGATGACTGTTATGGAAACGTTCATCCGCGGGACGCCATGCTCCCCGAGATCGTTCTGTTTGTCTGTGCGCGGATCCGGCAGGCTTTGCAGAAGGGAGAGCTGGCGAGGCAGGGAAACGAAACGATCGCGATCACAAGGCAGCAGTTCTCGGAGCTGATCCTGGCGTGCCGGAAGCAAGGGAGCGCAGGCTGGAGCAAAGAGTACAGGGAAATGGAGCAGGAGAGACTGGCTGCCGCGGTAAAAAGCTATATGAAAAGCTGGATGCTGATCCGGGAGGAAGGCGACAGAGTGATCATTTTGCCGGCGGCGGGAAAGCAGGCGGGATTTTATCCAAAAGATTTTGAGGGGGCAGAGACAGAGTGAGCAATCGATGGAAAATGAATCGCATCGGATTCGTAAATTTCTGGTTGTATGACGAAGAGGACTTTGAATTTTATGACGGAAAACTCCTTTTGCGGGGACAGAACGGCTCGGGTAAATCGATCACGACACAGAGCTTTATCCCCTTCGTCCTGGACGGCGACCGCACGCCAAGCCGTCTGGATCCCTTTGGCTCCAGCGACAGGCGGATGGAATATTACTTTTTGGGCGAAGAGGGGAGAGACGAGGCGACAGGCTATCTCTTTCTGGAGTTTAAAAAGGAGCATACGGAGGAATACCGTACCATAGGGATCGGGCAGCGGGCAAAACGCGGAAAGCCTATGGATTTTTGGGGATTTCTCATTCTGGACGGACAGCGGATCGGGTATGACCTGCAGCTGTATAAAGAGACAGGAAGCACCAGGATTCCCTATGATAAAAGAGAAATGAAGGTCCTGCTTGGAGAGAAAAATCTCTTTACCGACAGTCAGAGCGAATACAAAAAGCTGGTCAATCAATCTATTTTTGGTTTTCGAAAGGCGGAGCAGTATGAGCAGTTCATCAGGCTCCTTGTAAAGGTGCGCGCGCCGAAGCTCTCCAAGGAATTTAAGCCGACTAAAGTATATGAAATTTTAAACGAATCTCTGCAGACGCTGTCGGATGAGGATCTGCGCACGATGGTGGAGGCCATGGAGAAGATGGATGAAATCCAGGACAGCCTGGATATGCTGAACCGCGCCTTCGCAGACGTAAAGATCATCCGGACGGAGTATACGCGTTATAACCAGTATATGCTGGCGAAAAAAGCGCAGCTCTATCTGAAAAAGAAAGCGGAGACGGAAGGCGCGCAGCAGGAATACGAGGAAAAGCAAAATGAGGCGAAGGAGCTTGGCGAAGCGCTTCGGGAGCTTGATGTTCGTTTGAACGAGCTTTCTGAGCAGAAACGATTGGCGGAAACAGAGCGAAACGGTCTGCTGGACACGGATCTGCAGGAGATCGACCGCAAGCTGGAAGCCGCCAGAAAAGAGAAAGCGGAGACGCAGGAAAAAGAGCGCAGTCTAAAGGAAAAGATCGACGCGTATCAAGCGAGGATTTATCAGAAAGAGCAGGAAATAAGGGAACTCCGGGAGACGCTGGAAGAGCGCAGGGAAACGCTCAAACGCCAGGAGCAGAGTATGGAGGAGTGTCAGGAGATACTGAAATGGGAGGGCCATGAAAACCTCCTGCGCTTTATCAGTATGGAGCGGACCGACGGGGCGGAAGAGATTTCAGACCGTCTGCTTCTCTATAAAAAGCTGGTGGAAGAATGCAAAAGACTGATCCATGATTTCGAAGAGATTTCGCGCAGGTATGATGAGATCGCCGAGGAACTGGAGCGCGTCGGCAGGGAGAAAAGGGAAAAGGAGCAGGCGCTGGAGGATGCGCGGCGGCAGGTGCTTCAAAGCCAGGATCATTGGGTTCAGCGTTTATACGCCAGGGCTGAGGACGCGGAATACTGGAAGCCGCAGGAAGCCCTTTTAAAAGAAGCGGAGGACAGAATCCAGAAATATCAGAGCATTGCAGACGCGGGTCGGATCCAGGAGCTGTTCCGGGAGGATTATGAGAACCAGAGGGCGCAGTGGCTGGCAGAGAAGCAGGCGGTCCTGCAGGAGCTCCATCAGTGTAAAGACAAGCTGGATACCGCAAGGCTGGAACTGAGCGACCTGCAGAGCAGGGAAGAAATCGAGCCCGACAGGAGTGAACGTACTTTGCATTCCAGGCAGTGCCTCAAGGCTGCGGGAATCGACGCCGTTCCCTTTTACAGGACGGTAGAGTTTGCCAAAGGGCTGTCGGAAACGGAGTGCGCAAGGCTGGAAGCGCAGTTAGACCGCATGGGGCTTTTAGACGCCCTGGTCGTATCGGAGAACGATTATGCAAGAATCCCGGAGGCTTGTCCGGAATTCCTGGACGCCGTGATCTATGTACCGGAAAAAGGAAAATCCGATTTTTCAAAATTGTCCGTGAATGAGGAGCTGACGCCGGCGCTGGCGGAAAGCGTCCGGAGGATATTGAGCAGCATTTATGAAAAAGCAGGGACGCCAGGCGGCATTTATCTTGGGGAGGACGGCCGTTTCCTGCAGGGGATCCTGGCAGGAAAGGCAGAGAAGGCGGAAGCGGAATTCCTGGGATATCTGGCGCGGCAGAGGAAAAAGCAGCAGAAAATCGAAGCCCTGCAGCAGGAAATTTCGGCGGCGGAACAGGAATGCGCAAGTCTTCAGGAGAAGGATGCCTGTGTCGACAAGGGGTTAGGACAACTGGAGTCGGAATATAAGAGTATCCCGGATTTTCATGAACTGGATCAGGCTCTGGGGCAGGAAAAAGAGTGCGCTGCGGAGTTGAACCGCATCACCGGGGAATACGCAAGACAGGAGCAAAAGGAAAGAGAGTGTGCGGCGAAAAAGCAGGCGCAGTATCAGGAGGTGCTTCAGAAATGCAGGCCGCTTCCCTATGGCAGAACGGAAAAAGAGTACGACGAGGTATGGGATACCCTGGAGGAATATCAGCATGTATGGCAGGAATGCAGGGGGCTGCTTTTGAAGCTGGAAACGGAGAAGAGCAGGCTGCTGACCGGGCAGGAATACCTGGAGCAGAATGAACAGAGCATGGACGACGCCTTTGTGGACAAGCGTTCCTGCAGCACCAGGATAAAAGAATGTGAGATCCGGATCCGTCAGTATGAAGAATATTTAAACAGGCCGGAGATCGCGGAGAAGGCCAGGAGGCTGGAGCAGCTGAACAACGAGATCAAAAAGCTGGACGAGCAGGAAAAGGATTGCGACAGGGATCGCACACGAAAAGGCCAGATTCTGGAAAATCTGCAGGAAGCAGAGCCGGAAAAGAGAGCGCGCCTGCAGGAGCTGATCGCGGAGGAGACGCTTCTCCGCAAATATTTTGAGGAAGAGCTGTCGCTGAAATTAGTGCTGGAGAGAGAAAACCGCACTTTGCCGGACTGCGCGAAGGAGGCGGTCGGTCTGCTGCGCGACAGCGATAAGAGCCGCGAGTATGGAGAAATGCTGCAGGCGCTGGTTCAGGTGTATCAGAAGCATAACGGCAGCCTTGTAAGCTACGGGACCGCGATAGAGGACTGCTTTGAATCGGCTGGAGAACAGCCCGGCGTGGGCGCCCAGTTCCAGCCTCTCCGGAAAAGAGTCCGGGTGGTATCTGCCTGGAACGGGAAGAAAGTATTTCTGGAAGAATTTTACCAGATCCTGAAATCGGCGATCGAGGAGACGGAACTGCTGATCCAGCAGAAGGACCGGGAATTATTCGAGGATATCCTGTCTCAGACCATCAGTCACCAGCTGACAGACCGGATTGCCGAAAGCCGGGGCTGGGTTAAGGATATGTCAAGTCTCATGAAGCAGCTTGACACTTCTATGGGGCTTAGCTTTTCGCTGGAGTGGAAGCCTAAGAGCGCGGAAAATGATACAGAGCTGGACACAATGGAGCTGGAACAGATCCTGCTGCGGGATCGCGAGCTGCTGACCGTGGAGGATATTGAAAAGGTCGCAGGACATTTCCGGAGCAAGATCCGGACAGAGAAGATGAGGCTGGAAGAAGAAGGCAGCCTGATCAACTACATGGAGCTGGTTCGTGACGCGCTGGATTATCGGAAATGGTTTGAGTTTCAAATGTTCTACAGGCGGGGCGAGGAGAACAGGAAGCCGCTGACAAACGCGGCCTTTAACCGATTCAGCGGCGGAGAGAAAGCGATGGCAATGTATGTCCCTCTCTTCGCGGCGGTGAACGCCCAGTATAAGAAGGCGGACTACGAGGAACATCCAAGGATAATCGCGCTGGACGAGGCGTTTGCCGGAGTGGATGACAAAAATATCAGCAGTATGTTCGAGCTGGTGGACAAGATGGGCCTGGATTATATCATGAATTCCCAGTCTCTGTGGGGATGCTATGAAACGGTAAAGGGACTCAGGATCGCGGAGCTTCACAGGCCGATGAACTCCTCGGTCGTGTCGGTGATCCGCTATACATGGAACGGCCATGAAAGGATATTAGATGTGCAATAACGCAGAATGCGCCGAGTACCTGAAAAAGAATAAGGCATATGCAAGGCTTATGCAGGAGCTTTGGAAAAAATGGAAAAGCCTTGGAAGGGCAGCGGGCAGCGTCACGCTGAAGAACGCCACGGAAGCGGAGCGAAGAGCGATCGGCGGCATCGTCGGGAAAACATTCGCAGACGGGACTGTAACGCTTACATTCCGGGAATTTGAGCAGGGGCTGCAGAAAACCCGTTTTGCGCCGGTCGATATGAAAGCGGTGCTGGAAGATTATTTCGCGGCTTCGCTGCAGACGAACCAGGAGCAAAAAGAACAGGCGCGCAGGACAAAAGATGAATTTTTTGGCAGGCTTATGGCGTGCTTCGGAGACTGCGGCGAAAACAGGCCGGCGGCATTTTGCTGGATCCGGGAGCTGCAGCACCGGAAAAAATACGGTTATCAGATACTGATAAAAGAATTTGGCAAAGAGCCGGGGGTCGCGGAAATTCTTGCCCAAAATGTGGGCAGGGCACTGAACTGTCTGGAAGAGACGGAAGGGGAAGAACGCCTTCTGGCAGTATTTGCGGCGGAGATTTCCGGGAATCCGCACTATTTTGACAGGGGTACTGCGGCCGGGCAGCTGCTGATGCATGCGGTCTGCTTCCGGAAGGGCGCAGAGATACCACAAAGCGCATATGAGTGGCGGGAGCTTATGCAGTCGGTGGGGATCGTGTCCGACAATATCGCCAGCATGGTCCATGTTTTTGGCGTGCGCCTGGAAACGGCGGACGGACCACATCCGGCCTGCGAGGCATTTTATCAGCGAAAGGAACCCTATGTACTCACAGGTGAAAATCTGAAATCCATTACAGGCGCAAAGGCAGATCGTAATATTGTCTACGTTGTTGAAAATGAAATGGTCTTTTTGTACTTGGTGGAGAACGCAAAAGATCAGGGCGTTTCGATCTTGTGTACCTCCGGACAATTACGGGTGGCGGCGGTTCAGCTGCTGGATCATCTGATCGAAAGCGGCGCGGTCATCTGCTACAGCGGGGATCTGGATCCGGACGGAATGGATATCGCGGACCGGCTGTGGCAGCGCTGCGGAAACACGGTTCAGCTGTGGAGGATGGAGCCGGAGGACTATATGCAGTCGATTTCCGGTGAAGCGCTAAGCGACAGGCAGCTGGCCAAGCTTAAGAACCTGAAGAACGCGGCATTGCGCCGTACGGCCGAGCTTGTACAAAAAGAAAAAAAGGCGGGGTATCAGGAGAATCTGTTAAAGCAGCTGACGCGGGATGTCTTGAAAGATGTGGAAGCTGACGGAGTATGATGTGAAGACGGAAAAATGTAGTTTATTTCAATCGGCATATATACGATTATAGAAGTTCGGAGTAGTAAAGGTAGTTCCGCAGGCTGAAGAACATGATAGTCTGGATATCATTAGATATTGTGAATAGAGTTCGAGAATGACGGTCAGTGAGAATAGAGTTCTCTGCTGGCTGTCTTTTTGCATACATCAATAGTGTCTGCCCGTTAATTAAATAACTATTTAAATTTTCTGTAAATATAAGACGTTTAATCATATATATAGTCTGGTCTGCATTTTGTTTCACTTCGGGCGGATGCTTTGCTATAATCATACAAGAAAACGCCAGAAACTGTGAAAGACAAAGGAGGAAGCAGCAATGAGTACAATAGTCATAACCCAGGACATTCTGGATATGTTTGGCAGGGATCTGCGCATAAATGAAAAAAGTCCGTACACGGTTCAAAAATATCTGTACGACGCCAAAGCCTTCCTGCAGTTTGCGGGCGAACGTCCGCTCACGAAAGAGCTCGTGGTGGATTACAAGCAAAGCCTGGTCAGATCCGGGAAATACAGCGACGGCAGCATCAACTCGATGCTCGCCTCCCTGCGGGGCCTGTTCCGCTTTCTGAGCCGGGCCGACTGCAACGTCACCAGCATCCGCACACAGGAGACCCCATACTGCCCTGAGGACGAGAGGGTTACGATGGAGGAATACCAGAAGCTCGTGGACGCGGCGGGGAGGGGCAGCCGCCTGGAGCTGATCCTGAAAGTCCTGGTGGGGACAGGAATCCGGATCTCTGAGCTGAGGTACTTCACCGTGGAGGCGCTTGAGAAGAAAGAGCAATACGTGACCATTCGGGTCTCCTGCAAAAAGAAAAGCCGGGAGATCCTGATCCCGGACAAGCTGCGTGACGAGCTTTTCGCCTATATCAGGAAGCAGGGGATCACACAGGGCGCAATCTTCTGCACGCGTAATGGCAAACCAATCGACCGGAGCAACCTCTGGAAACAGCTGAAAGCCCTGTGCAAGAAGGCAGGCGTCGACGAGGGCAAGGTGTATCCGCACAATATCCGTAAGCTGTTCGCGCGGACATTTTACGAGCTCTCCCACGACCTCGCGCAGCTGGCCAGCCTGCTCGGCCACAGCAGCGTCAACACGACGATGATCTATATCAAGAGGACAGAGAGCGAAGTCCGCACGAAAGTAGACAAGGTCATGGAAAAGCTTCAGCATGGCAGGAAAAAAGCGAAGCACGGCGCGGGAAAAGCAAGAAATGGCGCGCGAAAAGCGAAACGCCGTGCAGGAAAAGCGAGACATCGTTCAGGAAGAACGAGATAAGACGTGGGAAAGCAAAAAAATACCACATTATCTGTATAATGTGGTGAAACAAGTAAGCAGGTATCATTTCAAAACCTGAGTTTTGGATTATGATAGCACTTTCAAAACAAAATAGCAAGATGTACATAAATGGTAATTTTGAAGATTTGACGGATAAACAATCTGAAATAAATAAATTTATCTGAAAATTTAAACTGGATTGTTGGAAGAACGAAGTTTTTCTGGAACAGACTAAGCGAAACAGGACAGGGAATCCAGATCCCGGCCGGTTTTTTTGGCACGCCAAAGAGACCTTTGCATATCTCACTGTAAAAGCTGCGCAGCAAAGGTTTTTCTTTCATGCCAGAATATCGGCAGATGTCGGAGCCACGCCGCCCGGTTGCGGTGGAGGCTCTCTTTTTTTTGCCCAAAAAGCTGCCGTCGGCGGGAAATATTCGCTTTGATAAGCCGAATCTGCAGGAAAAATCCGCTCCGTGGCACTGGATTCGCAGGAGATATTCGCTCCGCGACGCTGAATCTGCAGGAGATATTCGCTCCGCGATGCTGAATCTGTAGGAAGTATCCGCTCCGCGACGCTGAATCTGTAGGAAGTATTCGATCCGCGACGCTGGATCTACAGGGAACATCCGCTCTGCCACGTCAGATCTGCAGAGGCTTTACCACATTATACAGATTATGTTGTTAACGTGAAACGACGCTGCAAAGCGGCACTGGCAGTTTTGATGCTGAACGGATGTTTCTTACCGTCATAGACGACGCAGGGCAGCAGACAGAGGTGGAAGAGCATGGGGATCCGGCTATATGAGCACAACCAAACTGCATACGAATCAGCCCTTGCCATGCTGGCGGAAAAAGGCCGCGCGGCCGTGATCCATCCGACCGGCACAGGCAAGTCCTTCATCGGCCTCAAGCTGTGCGAGGACTTCCCGGACAAGATTGTCTGCTGGCTCTCGCCCTCGGAATATATCTTCCGGACGCAACTGGAAAACTGGCGGGCGGCGGGTGGAGAGGTATTATCCTCCCTTGCGAATATTTGCTTTCTCACCTACGCGCGGCTCATGCTGATGCAAGAGGACGAGCTGGCGGAAATCAGGCCAGACTACATTATATTAGATGAATTCCACCGCTGCGGCGCGAAGATGTGGGGGCAGGGCGTGCAGCGCCTGCTGGCGCAGTATCCGGACGTTCCGGTGCTCGGCCTCTCCGCGACAAACATCCGCTATCTGGACGGGCAGCGGGACATGGCGGACGAGCTGTTCGACGGCAACATCGCCTCGGAGATGACGCTCGGCGACGCGAT